>JAICKX010000144.1 GCA_025927685.1 Thermoleophilia bacterium
AGCAGGCCCGTTCGAGTTTGGTGACGAAGTCACGCTCCGTCAGGGCGCCGGCCACTCAGCCGGCCCAGGTGGCGGGGTGGGTGAGGATCTCGGGTGGGAGTTCTTCCTCGGCGACGGTGAGGTCGGCGACGGTTAGCTTGCCGCCGGGTCGGAGCACGCGGGCGCACTCGGCCAGCACGCGTGCCTTTCGTGGGGCGAGGTTGATCACTCCGTTGGAGATGACGTGGTCGACGCTGCCGTCGGCGAGCGGGATCGCTTCGATGTCGCCCTCGAGCGGGCCGACGTTTGCGAGCCCGGCTTCGGCGGCCGCCGTCTTGGTTCGTTCGAGCATCTCCGGCAGGAAGTCGAGCGCGATCACGTGGCCGGTCTGGCCGATGCGCTGCGCGGCGAGAATGGTGTCGATGCCGGCGCCGCAGCCGAGGTCGAGCAGCGTCTCACCGGCGTCGACCTGGGCATGGCGGAGGTGGTTCCCAACCCGAGTGCGCCTTCGATCGCGCTCTGTCGTACCTGCGCGAGCTCCTCGGGCGAGTACAGCTTCTGCGCGACCATCTCCGAAGAGCCGTCGAGGGTGGCGTAGGCGGTGCGGACGATCTGCTTGATCTCTGCTGAGCGACGAAGCTCCTAGAGCGTCACGGGTTCGAGCGGATCGAAACGGGCCTGCTCGTCGACACCTACTCACGGTCGGCCATCGAAGACACACGGCGCAAAGCGCAGAAATACGGCGCCCGCGGCACCACGCTCAAGGCCTACAAGCCGAAGACCTAGTGGAGATCCGCGACGAACTCGGAGTGGAGGCGACCGCGATCGCCGAGCTCGTCGACCTCGAGGGCAAGCGCGTGCTCGACGTCGGCTGCGGCGAAGGTCGGTTGACGAGCTTCGCCGCCGAGCGTGCCGCGACGGTCTACGCGTTCGATCCCAATCCCAAGAACGTGACGGCGGCGCGCACCGCATTGACGAGCGAGCAGCGCAAGCGGGTCCGCTTCGCCGTCCACGACGCCGAGGCGCTCAATCGCCCGCGCGAGCGCTTCGACGTCGCGCTCTGCGGCTGGTCGTTGTGATGCGTACCCGTCGAGGACGTCGTGCACGCCCTGCGCAACATCCACTCCGTCCTCGTCCCCGACGGCCTCCTCGTCGACACGCAGCCGGTCGGCCCACAGCCCCCGGTCGCCGCCAACGGCCATGAGCTCGGAACGCTCGATATGCACGAGTGCATCGAGACAATTCGCGCCGTCGATGACCGCGTCGCCGAGACCATCGCCGCTGGTCTCTTCGAGCAGACAGACGAGCGAACGCTTGTCATCAGGGACACGTTCGACGACGGGCCGGGCGGCCTCGAGATCATCGGCACCTGGCGGGGAACATGCGTGCCGCAGCCGCTCGCAGATCGACTCGCAGCCGTGCGCGATCAGGTAACCGTCGATCAGCAGGTACGCCTTCGCCTGCTTCGACGCGGACGGGAGTCCGCCTAACCGCGCCACCATCGGAGTACGAGCACCGGTCGAATCGGCGTGCGACCCGCCGTGCGACCTTGGAGGCTAAAGCCGGTCGAAGCGGAACGGGACCACCTCCTTACCCGCGATTCAGCACAGACAACAAAAGACGCTGATTTGCAGGGATTTTAGAGCCCTCTGACGGACTCGAACCGTCGACCCCCTCCTTACCATGGAGGTGCTCTACCGACTGAGCTAAGAGGGCGGGCGCGGCCTAGGATAGCCGCGCCGGACGGCTCAGGGCCACCCGGCGCGCTCCCGTTCCTACTCCCCCGCCACCGCTGCCTCCGACGCCTGCACGGGCGGCGGAGGGCTGACCCCGTGCCTGTAGTACTCGACGTCGAGCGGCGCGAGCGGCGTGTTCCCGAGGATCAGGTCGGCCGCCTTCTCGGACGTCATCACGACCGGCGCGTAGATGTTGGCGTTCGTGACGAACGGGAAGACGGAGGCGTCGACGACGCGGAGCCCCTCCACGCCGTGAACCCGCATCGTGGTCGGATCCACGACCGCCGCGTCCCCCACGCCCATCTTGCAGGTGCAGGATGGGTGCAGCGCCGTCTCGGCGTCCTTGCGCACCCACTCGAGGATCTGGTCGTCGGTCTCGACCTCGGGCCCCGGCGACAGCTCGCCCGCGTTGTACTCGTCGAACGCCGGCTGGTTCAGGATCGACCGCGCGACCCGCACCGCCTCGACCCACTCCTTGCGGTCGTTCGTGGTCGACAGGTAGTTGAACTGGATGGCCGGCTTCACCGCCGGGTCGGCCGAGGTGATCCTGATCGTCCCGCGCGTGTCGGCGTACATCGGCCCGATGTGGACCTGGTAGCCGTGGCCGCCGGCCGGCTCGGTGCCGTCGTAGCGGATCGCGAGCGGGAGGAAGTGGAACATGAGATTGGGATAGGCCACCTCGTCGTTCCCGCGGACGAACCCGCCGCCCTCGAAGTGGTTGGTCGCGCCCGGGCCGGTGCGGCCGAAGAGCCACTTGGCGCCGACCATGGGCCGGTTTCGGTACTTGAGCGCCGGCGCGACGGACACCGGCTTCTTGCTCCCGTACTGGACGTAGACCTCGAGGTGGTCCTGGAGGTTCTCACCGACGCCCGGCAGGTCGTGGACCGGCTTCACGCCGACCGCCTCCAGCTCCTTGGCGTTCCCGATCCCGGACACCTGGAGGGTCTGCGGCGAGTTGATCGCACCGCCGCACAGGACGACCTCCCGCGAGAGCACGCGGTGGATGCGCCCGCGCCAGTCCGTGTACTCGACGCCGATCGCCTTCGTCCCGTCGAAGAGGATGCGGGTCACGAACGCGCGCGTCTCGACGTCGAGGTTCGGTCGCTTCATGGCCGGATGCAGGTACGCCCGGGCGGCGGAGAGCCGGCGGCCGCGGTGGATGTTTCTGTCGAAGGGCGCGAAGCCCTCCTGGCGATAGCCGTTCACGTCGTCGGTCAGCGGGAAGCCGGCCTGCTGCACGGCCTTGAAGAACGCCTGGAAGAGCTCGCCCGTCGCCGGCCCGCGCTCCAGGACGAGCGGCCCGTCACCGCCGCGGAACTCGTCCGCGCCGGCGAGGCAGGTCTCCATCCGCTTGAAGTACGGCAGGCAGTTGGCGTACGCCCACGACTCCATCCCCGGCTCGCCGGCCCAGCGCTCGTAGTCCATCGGGTTGCCGCGCTGGAAGATCATGCCGTTGATCGAGCTCGAGCCGCCGAGCACCTTGCCGCGGGCGTGGTAGACGCGCCGCCCGCCCATGGCCGGCTCCGGCTCGCTCTCGTACTTCCAGTCGTAGAAGCGGTTCCCGATCGGGAACATCAGCCCCGCGGGCATGTGGATGTAGACATCCCAGGGGTAGTCGGACCTTCCCGCCTCGAGCACGAGCACCCTGTTCGCCCGGTCAGCCGAGAGCCGGTTGGCGAGCACGCTCCCGGCGGACCCGCCGCCGATGATGATGAAGTCATAGTGGGAATCGGCCACCGCGCACCTCCTCGCGTCAGGCGGAAGATGCTACACCCGCGCCGCGTGCGGCCGGGTCCCGCGTCCGCTCGACCACCGCGCCGTCGAGGTGGAGCGGGGTGAGCGCGTTGGCCCACACGCCGTGCACCCACGGCCGGCGCAGGATGGCGGCCCGCGAGTAGGCGACCGGGACCATCGTCGCCTCGTCGGCCACGAGCCGCCGGTCGAGCTCGGCGTAGAGCCGCAGGCGCTCGTCGCGGTCGCGGCTGGCGCGGGCACGCTCGAGCAGGGCCTGAACCTCCGGATCGTTGAGCCAGGGGTCCTTCGGGTCGCCGATCAGACCGCGGAACACCCCCTCCGGGTCGGGGAAGTCGGCGAACCACGTAGTCAGCCAGAGGTCGCAGTCCCGGCCCGACACGCACACCTCGGGATCCGACCACACGATCTCGGCCTCGAGACCGAGCTGGCCGAGCTTCTCGACGAGCGCTTTGACCTGGGGCGCGACCCCGAGAGCGGCGAGGATCTTGAGCCGCGGCAGCCCGTCGCCTCCGCCGTGGCCGGCGTCGGCGAGGAGCGCCCGGGCCTCCTCCATGCTCGGCTGAACGGGCAGGTTGTAGGTGTGGCCGGGCATCGCCGGGGGCAGGATCCCGCCCCGGCCCGGCGACCGGAACCCCAGCCCGAATCGCTCTGCATCGGCGCCCAGCTCGGCTGCGGCGGCGGCGATCGCCCGCCGCACGCGCGGATCGGAGACCGCGGGGCGGTCGGCGCGCATCCCGACGACGGTCGAGCCCAGGACCGGCGCCGTGTCGACGGTGCCCGCGTCCGACTCGGACGGCATCGGCCGGGCGCTCGCGAGGACGTCGATGCCCGGGTCGTTCCAGAGCTCCTCGAACCCGTCGACGCGGTCGCGCAGGCGGATGGTGATCTGCGCGACGTTGCCGCGCGCCCCGTGCCAGAGGGGATTGGCCTCGAGCACCAGCTCGGTCCCGTCGCGCGCGGTCAGGACGAACGGCCCACTCGACACGAGCGGCACCTGCTCGTGCCAGGCCTCGCCGGCCTCGGCGCAGACGTGCCGCGGCCAGGGGTAGGCGGGGGTCGAGGCGAGCACATAGGGGAAGTAGTTGCGCGGCTCGCGCAGGACGACCTCCAGGGTGTGGTCGTCGAGCGCGTTCGCCTCGGCCATGTCGGCGAAGAGGAACGCCGTCGAGGCCGAGAGCCCGCGCGCCTGCTCCCAGGTGTAGACGAAGTCGTGCGCCGTGAGCGGCTCGCCGTCGCTCCAGCGGGCGTCGTCGTGGAGCTGGAAGAGGTAGGTCGTGCCGTCCGACGAGACGCGGAAGTTCTCGGCCAGCGACGGCATCACGTTCAGCTCGCGGTCGACGATGAGCAGGCCGCGGAAGAGGTGCTGGGTGAGCGCGCTCGTGTCGGCGACGTACACCAGGCCCGGCGCGACGGGGCCCGGCGGGAACATCACGGTCGTCAGCCGCTCGCACAGCTCGGGCCGCGACACCGGCTCGACCTTGCACGCGAACGCCTCGTCGTAGGCCCGCTCCGCACCGGCGAAGTCGAACGCGAGGTGGTGGACGAGCGCGATCTTGAAGAGCGTCTCGCGCGAGCGGCGGTCGTCGCCCAGCCGGCTCAGGAACTCGCGCGCCCGCCGGTAGTGCCCGATCGCCTCCGGGTCCGCCGACAGCGCGCGGGCCTCGTCACCGGCCCGGATCAGGTAGTCGGCCGCCTTGCCCGCGTCGTCGGCGGCGGTGTAGTGGCGGGCCAGCTGGGCGAAGGTGCGTGGGCTGGGGTCGTCGCCCGCCAGCGCCTCAAGCGCGGCAGCGACCCGGCCGTGCAGCTCGCGCCGGCGAGCGTCGGTCAGCGTGGCGTAGGCGGCCTCCTGCACGAGGCCGTGCCGGAAGCGGTACTCGGGGTACGGCCGGCGGCGCTCCTCGACGATCAGCTCCAGCCGCTGGAGGTCGGTGAGCGCCGACGCCAGCCCATGGGGGTCGAGCAGCCGCTCCAGAAGCGGGATCGCGAACCGGCGGCCGATCACCGACGCCACGGCCGTCACCTCGCGGGCGCCGGGCTCGAGCCGGTCGAGCCGGGCCTGGAGGACGCCCTGCACGAGCGGGGGCACCTCGAGCGCCGCCGGATCGACGGCCAGCTGCCAGCCCGCCTCGCCGTGCCACATCGACCCGCGCTCGACCACGTCGCGCAGCGCCTCGCCGGCGAAGAGCGGGTTTCCGCCCGAGCGCTCGCTGATGATCGCGGCGACCGGCTCGGGCACGTCGCCATCGGCCAGCTCGCGGACGAGCGCACGGGTCGAGTCGGCCGCGAGCGGCCGCAGCTCGAGCTCACGATGGCGGTGCGGATAGCGCTGGCGGGCCCGCTCCCCGATCCGCCAGGAGCCCGCCTCGCGGTCGGCCCGGTAGAGGAGCACGAGGCCGACCGGGTCGCTCTCGGTCAGCTCGAGCAGATCCTCGAGCAGGTCGAGCGTCGGCTCGTCGGCCCAGTGCAGGTCCTCGAAGACGAGCAGCACCGGCTGCTCCCGCGCCAGCGCGCAGATCAGGTCCTCGACCGCATGCGCGCTGCGCGTGTGCACCGTCTCGGGGTTGAGCTCGCGGAGGCGGGCCGCGGTCTGGGTGTCGGGCGTGAGCCCGAGCAGGCCGGCCAGGAACGGGTAGACGTCGTCGGGGTCGGCGAAGAGCGGCTGGAGGGCGGCCTTCAGGTCGAGCCGCACGCGCGCCTCGCTCGTCGTCGCGCCCGCGCCCAGCCAGTCGCGCAGGAGCTCGCGCACCGGCGCGTAGGGGAACTCCTGGGCGTAGGAGAGCCCGCGCCCCTCGAGCACGAGCACCCGGTCGCAGAGCGGCGCGGCGGCCTCCGCGAGCAGCCGCGACTTGCCGATCCCGGCCTCGCCGGTCACCGCGACGATCGCGCCGATCCCGTCCGCGAGCCGCTCGAGCGCGTCGCGCACGAGGGACAGCTCCGAGTCCCGCCCGACCAGCGCGCCCTCCTGCGCGGTCGGGCCGTGCTCGACCTCGCGCAGCACCTGGTAGCGGTCGATCGGCTCCGTCCGCCCGCGCAGGGTCGCCGGGCCGAGCTCCTCGAGCTCGAACGACGAGCGCACCTGCACCGCCGTCTGGGGGCCGAGCAGGACGTCGCCCTCTCCGGCCAGCCCCTGGAGCCGGGCCGTCACGTTCACGGTGTCGCCGAGCGCGTTGTAGCGGCTCGCGTCGCCCTCGCCGGGGGAGACCACGACGGGACCGGTGTTCACCGCGACCCGGGCCTGGATCTCGATGTCGTACGCCTCACGCACGTCGGCGCCGTAGCGCTCGAGCGCGCGCTGGATCCCGACGCCGGCCCGGACGGCCCGCTCGCTGTCGTCCTCGTGGGCGACCGGCGCGCCGAACAGGGCCAGGAGGCCGTCGCCGGCGAGCTGGGCGACGGTGCCGCCGTAGCGCTCGACCTCGGCCGCCATGAGCCGCATGACCTCGTCGAAGAGGTACTTCGAGCGCTCGGGGCCCAGGGCTTCGCCGATCGCGGTGGAGCCCGCGATGTCCGCCATCAACACCGCGACGACGCGTCGCTCGCCGTCCGTTCCCGCCATCCGTGCAGTGTGGCACAGACCGGCCGCCCAGCCCGCGTGTCACGCGCCTGTCACGACATCCGCACGCCCCCGAGCCGATCTGAAACACCCGGACCAGGTCCCGATGTTTCATCCGTGAAAC
>JAICKX010000051.1 GCA_025927685.1 Thermoleophilia bacterium
GACTGGTCCGGATCGGCCGCCAGGGCGGCCTTGGCGTCCGTGCGCGCATCCGCGGCGAGCCGCCGCTGGCGTGCCAGGCGCGCGTGGCGGAGGTCGGGGACGCCGCTCTGGCGCAGGCCGAGCAGGGCGCCCTCGCCGCGCAGCTCGAGGTCGACGTCGGCGAGCTCGAACCCGTCGGCGATCCGGGCCATGGCGTCGAGGCGGGCCCGGGCCTCGTCGGTCGCCGGATCCGCGAGCAGCATGCAGTAGCTCTCGTGCGCGCCCCGCCCCACCCGGCCGCGCAGCTGGTGGAGCTGGGCAAGGCCGAAGAGGTCGGCCTGCTCGATCACCATCACGGTCGCGTTGGGGACGTCGACGCCGACCTCGATCACGGTCGTCGCCACGAGCACCTGCACGTCGCCGCCCCGGAAGGCGTCCATGATGCGGCGCCGCTCGGGCACCGGCAGCTGGCCGTGGATGCACTCCAGCCGGTAGCCGGCCAGCTCGCCGCCCCCCAGCCGCGCGGCCTCGGACTCGGCCGCGGCTGCGGCCCGGGCGTCGTCCGTCTCCGTCACGAGCGGGCAGACGACGTACGCCTGGCGGCCCTCGTCGAGCAGCCTGCGCATGCGGGCGAACACCTCGTCGCGGCGATCGAGGGAGAGGACGCGCGTCACGACCGGCGTGCGGCCGGCCGGGAGCTCGTCGAGCACCGACACGTCCAGGTCGCCGTAGACGGAGAGCGCGAGCGTGCGCGGGATCGGGGTGGCAGTCATGTGCAGGACGTGCGGAGACGGCCCCGAGCGGGCCTTCTCCTCGAGCGCCCGCCGCTGCTCGACGCCGAACCGGTGCTGCTCGTCGACGACCGCGACCCGGAGCGCTCCGTAGTCCACCCCGGCCTGGATGAGGGCGTGCGTGCCGACGGCGACGGCCGGCTCGCCGGAGCGAAGGACGCCCTCGGCCGCCCGCCGCTCGCGCGCCGCCATACCCTGCATGAGGCCCATGACGCGCACACCGAGCGGCTCGCACAGCGCCGCCAGCCCGATCAGATGCTGGGTGGCAAGCGTCTCGGTGGGCGCCATCAGCGCGCCCTGGCCCCCAGCCTCGACCGCGCGCAGGAGCGCGTAGGCGGCCACGGCCGTCTTCCCGGAGCCCACGTCGCCCTGGAGCAGCCGCCGCATCGGCACGGCCCGCCCGAGGTCACCGTCGATCTCCGCGACCGCCCGCCGCTGGGCGCCGGTCAGCTCGAACGGCAGGCCCGCGACGAAGCCGGTGGCGAGGCCGGCCGGCGGAGGCAGGGGCTCCGTGCTGGACTCCGCCTCGAACCGGGCCCGGCGGCGCAGGAGCCCGAGCTGGAGCAGGTGGAGCTCGTCGTAGGCCAGGCGCCGGCCGGCGGCGCCTGCCTCGGCCTGGTCGCGCGGCTGATGGCCGGCGTGCACCGCGTCGCGGCGAAGCGGCAGCCGCCGCCGCGCCTTCACGACGTCGGAGAGCGGATCGACCTCGTCGCCGCTGTGCGCGAGGGCCGCGGCCGCGAGCTCGACCAGCCGCCGGCTCGACACCCGCTCGGACGCCGGGTAGACCGGCACGAGCCCCGCCGTGTGGAGCGCATCGCCGTCGTCCGCGGCCCGCTCGTGGCTCTTGACGACGATCTCGGCCCCGATCGTCGGCCGCCGCTCACCGCGCAGCGAGAGCTGCATGCCCGGCTTCAGGCTCTTGGCCAGGTAGCGCTGGTTGAACCAGATCGCGACGCCCGGCCCGGACTCGTCGCGGACGGTCGCCTCCACGATCGCGAGGTTGCGGCGCCGCGTCGGTCGCAGGCGTACGCGCTCGACGGTGCACACGACAGTCGCCTCCTCCCCCGGCTCGATCTCGGCCAGGAGCCGGCGCGAGCGGAAGTCCTCGTGGCGGAACGGGACGTGCTCCAGGAGGTCGCCGACCGTCTCCACCGGTCGCGGGCGCAGGCTCGCGAGCGCCGCGGCCAGCGACGTGGCCGACGTGGCCGGGAGGTCGAGGTGCTGGGGGCTCGGGGCGGACCGCGGCCGCGGAAACCCGGTCTCGGGCACGGGCCCGCCGCCGAACGCGCGCGTCATTCGCCGGCCAGGACGAGCATCCCCAGCGTCCCCGGCCCGCCGTGGGTGCCGACGACGGCGCCGATCTCGCACACCCGGTCGATCGAGGCCTGCGGACGCGTGCGCTGCACCATCTCGCGCAACCGCTCCACCCCGGCCGCGTCGTCGGCGTGCGCGAGGCCGACGCTGGCGGGGCGCCCGTCCGGGACGACCGTGCGCAGGAACCTGTCGAACTCGCGCATCGCCGCCGCCCGCCCCAGCGCCCGCTTGTACGGCTCGATGCGCCCGCCCCGGATGGTGAGGAGCGGCCGCACGCCGAGCGCGCTTCCCACGACCTCGGACGTCCGCCCGATCCGCCCGCCGCGGCGGAGGTACTCGAGCGTGTCGACGTAGATCAGCACCGAGACGCGGTCGCGGGCCGCCGCGAACCAGGCCTCGAGCTCGGGCATGTCGGTGCCGGCCTCGAGGAGCCGCTGGAGCCCCAGCGCCAGAAGGACGGTGCCGGCGGACACGGTCAGGCCGTCGAGGACGGTGACGCGGCCGCCCGCCTCCGGGGTCTCGGCCGCGATCCTGGCGGCCTGGGCCGACGCAGAGACCTGGGAGGAGACCGGCAGGACCACCACGTGGGCGAAGTCCGACAGGTCCTCGTACACCGCGGCGTACGCGCCCGGCGACGGGGCCGCCGTGGAGGGGTGGGCGCCGCCCTCGCGCAGGCGGGCGTAGAACCCGGCGGGGTGGATGTCGATGCCGTCGCGGAACTGCTCGTCGCCGAAGCGCACGGTCAGCGGCACCGACCGCCAGTTGGGGTGCTCCGAGGCCGGGTCGGGCATGTCGGCGGTCGAGTCGAGCACGATCGCGGTGTTCTCGGCGGTCATGCGCCCGTCGCCGGCCCGGCCGCCCGGGATCGCCGTCAGGTGCCGCTCCCCGGCCAGGCGGCGCTCGCGCTCCTGGGCCTGGACGTGCATGTTGGCGATCGCGACCCTGTCGATCGCCCCCATCCCGATCGCCGCCGAGATCGCCCGGCCGGGGTCGTCGGTGTGGACGTGCACCTTGACGAGCGGCGCCTCGCCCACCACCAGCAGGCAGTCGCCCATCTCCATGAGCGACGACTCGAGCGCTTCGCGGTCGACGCCGTCCCCCTCCACGAGGAACGCCGTGCAGTAGCGGTAGCGGGACTGCTCGAGGTGGATCGCCTCGAGGCTGATCGGGGCGGCGATCGCCTCGATCGGCGCGTCCACCTCCTCGCCGCGGAGCCCGGCGAAGGCGCCGCGGGCGAACTCCAGCAGCCCGGCGGCGCCGGCGTCGACGACCCCCGCGTCCCTCAGCACGTCGAGCATCCCCTGGGTGCGCACCACCGACGCCTCGCCCTCGGCCAGGATGACCTCGACCGCCTCCTCGAGCGGGCGGCCCGCGACCCCCTCGGCCGCCTCGGCCATCTCGCGGATGACCGTCAGCATCGTGCCCTCGATCGGGTGCTGCACGGGCCGGTAGGCCGCGTCGGTGGCCGCCCGCAGCGCCCGCGCGAGCGTCTTCGAGTCGATCCCGCGCGAGTCGCCGACCACGCCCGCGAAGCCGCCCACGATCTGGCTCAGGATCGCGCCGGAGTTGCCGCTCGCGCCGCGCAGCGCCGACCGCGTCGCCGCCGCCGCGAGCGCCTCGCGGGTGTCGCCCGGGTCGGCCTCGAGCCCGGCGGCGAGCTCTCGCGCCGTCTCGGCCAGGTTCGTCCCGGTGTCGCCGTCGGGCACCGGGTAGACGTTCAGGTCGTTCAGGCGGCCGCGGCTCGACTCGACCGCGGCCGCGCCACCCCTCGCCATCGCGAGGGCGATGCGGCGGGCCTCTGTCACGGCGTCCGCTTGACGCCCTGGATGTGGATCTGGAGCGAGTGCACCGGCATCTGCGTGAGCTTCTCTACCTGATACTGCACCCTCGAGCGGACGTTTGCGGCGATGTCCGCCAGGTTCAGGCCGAACTCGACGACCACGTAGAGGTCGATCGAGAGCCCGTCGCCGTTCCTGCGGACGCTCACGCCCTGCGTCAGCCGGTCGCGTGTCAGGAGCCGCGCGACGCCCTGCGTCAGGCTGGAGGCGGCCATCCCGACGACGCCGTAGCACTCGAGCACGGTGAGACCGACCACGTGCGCGACCGCCTCGTTGGTCACCGTGACGGCCCCGCCCACGGCCGCCTCGCGGCGTGCGTGCGCATGCCCCATCGATTGTCAGACGCCCTGCCGCGGGCAGGGGTTGCGCCAACCATGGGGCCAGGCCCCGGTGGCGGCTAGGTGAAAACTCGGTGCCTGGCACCGATTTTTCATGCACACGGGCCTCGGGGGGAGCACTGGGCTCCCACGCGATCCCGCTATACTCCGCCGCCGTGTCCAGAGTGTGCGTGATCTGCAGCAAGCGGCCCGGCACCGGGAACAACCGCAGCCATTCGATGGTCGCCACGAAGCGCCGCTTCGACGTGAACCTTCAGAAGATCCGCATCCTCGTCGACGGCTCGCCGGTGCGGGCCTACGTCTGCACGCGCTGCCTGAAGAGCGGCCGGGTGCAGAAGGCCGTGTGACGGCGCTCCGGCGCGCCGACCTCGACCTCGATCCGGTGCGCCAGACCGTTCGCTGGCGCGACGAGGCCGCCGGCGACGGCGCAGACACGACGATCGCCGCCCTCGCGACGGCGTCGGCGAACGGCCGGCCGTCCGCGCGGATGGTGCTCGTGCGAGGGCTCGAGGACGGCGGCTTTCGGTTCTTCACGAACTACGAGAGCCGCAAGGCTGCCGAGCTCGCCCAGAACCCGCTCGCTGCGCTCCTCTTCCACTGGCCGGGCCGCCAGCTGCGGGTCGAGGGCGGCGTCGAGCGGCTGTCCGCGGCCGAGTCCGACGCCTACTTCGACGCGCGGCCGCCGCGCAGCCGCATGAGCGCCGCGGCCTCGCCGCAGAGCCGTCCCGTGGCATCACGCGCCGACCTCGAGGCGGCCGTCCGCGAGCTGGAGGCCCGCCACGCCAACGGGAACGTGCCCCGCCCGGCCGGCTGGGGCGGCTACCGGCTCCTCCCGGACGCCTACGAGTTCTGGCAGCACGACCCCCACCGCCTGCACGACCGCTTTCGCTACACCAGAGCCGACGGCGAGTGGCGGGTCGAGCGGCTCGGCCCCTGAAGCACCTCACGGACGCCGCGCAGACGCGTCCTCAGCAGCGTACGGGCGCGGCCGCAGTCGAGCCGGCAGTCGAGCGGCCGCCGCTCGGGGAGCTCGGAAGAGCGGGCGCCGCGCAGGCGGTCGGGGTCGTGCCCGGCCGCCCCCGCGACGAGCCTCGCGAACTCGTGCCGCGAGACGGCGTCGCCGCCCGCAACGTGCAGCGGGCCGGCGTACGCGAGGCCCACCAGCTCGAGCACGGCCTCGGCGAGGTCGCACACATGCACCGGGCAGCGGATCTCGTCCGTGAAGAACGCCATGTCGAGGACGCCGCCGGCGGCGGCGAGCACGGCCCGCTCGTGCGGCGAGGGCGACGGGCCGCCGTAGACCAGCGACGTGCGGACGACGGCCGCGCCGGGCGCCGCCGCGCGCACGGCCGCCTCCGCCTCGGCCTTCGCGCGGCCGTAGCCCGTGACGGGGTGCGGCGGGTCGTCCTCGACGTACGGCCGGCCGGCATCGCCTGCGAAGACGACGTCCGTCGAGAGGTGGACGAGCCGGGCTCCGGCCGCCGCGGCGGCGAGCGCGACGTTCCTGGCGCCGGCGACGTTCGTCTCCCAGGCGCCGTCCCCGTGGCGCGCGTAGGCGGTGTGGATCACGGCGTCGGGGCGGACTGATTCCACGATCCGCGCGACCGCCGCGGCGTCGCGGACGTCCAGCCGCACGTCGCCGGAGCCCGTGTAGGCGGTGCCGACGGCGTCCGGCGCTCGCCGCAGGAGCTCACCTCCGAGGTAGCCCGAGCCGCCGGTGACCAGGAGCCGCAACGCGCTACCGACGGCTGCCGCGGGGGAGCGCGCGCAGGAGGCCGGCCATCTCGAGCGCGGCGTCGGCGGCCTCGGCGCCCTTGTTGCCCTCCGAGCCGCCCGCGCGCGCCAGCGCCTGCTCCAGCGTGTCGCAGGTGAGGAGGCCGAAGCTCACGGGAACGCCCGTGTCGAGCGCCGCCTGGATCACGCCGCGCGAGGCCTCGCTGCAGACGTACTCGAAGTGCGGCGTGCCCCCGCGGATGACGCAGCCCAGCGCCACGACGGCGTCGTGGCCACCGGCCTCCGCCAGCCGCCGGCAGGCCAGCGGCAGCTCCCAGGCGCCGGGGACGAGCACGACCGAGATGCTGTCGGCGGCGACTCCCCGCTCCACGAGGCGCGCGACCGCCCCGTCGAGAAGGCGCTGGACGACGTCGGCGTTGTAGCGCGAGGCGACGACCGCGACGTCCTGCGCCGCGATCCGGCCCTCGACGGCATGGCAGCCGTCGGGGACCCGCAGCGTCCCGGGCCCCGCGTCGCTCATGTCTCGTCCAGCCGCAGGCCCTGATGGCGGATGGTATGCCCCATCCGCTCGCGCTTCGTGCGCAGGTAGCGCTCGTTCACGGGGTTCGGATCGGCCTCGATCGGGACCTGCTCGGTGATGACGAGGCCGTAGCCCTCGAGGCCGAGGATCTTCTTCGGGTTGTTGGTGAGGACGCGCAGCGACGTCAGCCCGAGGTCGGCCAGGATCTGGTAGCCGACGCCGTAGTCGCGCGAGTCGACGGGCAGGCCCAGGGCGAGGTTCGCGTCGACGGTGTCGAGGCCCTGCTCCTGGAGCTCGTAGGCCCGGAGCTTGTTCAGGAGGCCGATCCCGCGCCCCTCCTGCGAGAGGTACAACAGGACGCCGCGGCCCTCGGACGCGATCTGCGCGAGCGCCCGCTCGAGCTGCTCGCCGCAGTCGCACCGAAGCGAGTGGAACACGTCGCCGGTGAGGCATTCCGAGTGCACCCTCACCAGGACGTCCTCCTCGCCGGCCACGTCTCCCATCACGAGGGCGACGTGCTGCTGGCCGTCGATCATCGACCGGTAGCCGTGCGCGACGAACTCGCCGTAGCGGGTCGGCATCTGGGCCATCGCGATCCGTTCGACCAGCTTCTCCGTCCGGCGCCGGTAGGCCACGAGGTCGGCGACGGTGATCATCGTGAGCCCGTGACGGGCGCAGTACCCGACGAGATCCGGAACCCGCGCCATCGTGCCGTCGTCGTTCATGATCTCGCAGATGACGCCTGCGGGCTGGAGCCCCGCCAGCCGGGCCAGGTCGACCGACGCCTCGGTCTGGCCGGTGCGCTCGAGCACGCCGAACGGGCGGGCCCGGAGCGGGAAGACGTGCCCCGGCTGGACGAGGTCGCCGGGCTTGGCGGCCGGGTTGATCGCCACCTGGACCGTGTGCGCGCGGTCGGCGGCGGAGACGCCGGTCGAGACGCCCTCCCGGGCCTCGATCGAGACCGTGAACGCGGTGCGAAGCGGCGCCTCGTTGTTCCGGGCCATCTGCTCGAGCCCGAGCTCCTCGATCCGCTCGGGCGTGAGCGAGAGGCAGATGATCCCGCGGCCGTGGGTCGCCATGAAGTTGATGGCCTCCGGCGTGACGTGCTGGGCGGCCATGACCAGGTCGCCCTCGTTCTCCCGGTCCGGCGAGTCGACGACGACCACCATCCGCCCCTCGCGGATGTCGGTGATCGCCTGCTCGATCGGGGCGAAGGGCCACTCCCCGCCGAGCTCGGGATACGCGTCGAGATACTCTGCGCGGCTGCTCATGCGGTGGCATCCGATCGTACCAGAGCGCCTGGAAATGCCAGCTTTTCCACGTATTTCGCGAGCACATCGGCCTCCAGGTTGACCCGGTCGCCGGGACCGAGCGCGCCGAGCGTGGTCACGGCCAGCGTGTGCGGCACGAGCGAGACCGAGAAGCTCGTCTCGTCGAGCGCGGTGATGGTGAGCCCGACCCCGGCCACGCACACGGACCCCTTCTCGATCGCGTAGCGCATGATCTCCGCCGGCGCGGCGAAGGTGACGTTCAGCGCCTCGCCCTCCTCGTCGATCCGCACCACCTCGCCGACGCCGTCGACGTGGCCCTGGACCCAGTGGCCGCCCATCGGGTCGCCCACCCTGAGCGCCGGCTCCAGGTTCACGCGGTCACCCGCCGTGAGCCCGCCGAGCGTCGTTCGCCGGAGGGTCTCCGCGACGGCGGTGAACTCGAGCACCGAGCCGTCGATGCCGGCCACCGTGAGGCAGCACCCGTCCACGGCCACCGAGTCCCCGAGCCGGGCGCCCGGCGCGACGACGGGCGCGTCGACGGCCAGGTCGACGCCGCCGTCCGCCGGCCTAGCGGCGCGGATGGTGCCCGACTCGATGACGATGCCCGTGAAGATCTACGGCTCCTGGATCTCGAAGATCCTCAGCATATCCGGGCCGATCCGGCGCTCCTCCACCGGGGCCGGGAGGGTCGCCTCGTGCGTGAAGAGCCCCGGCCCCGGCCCGATGTCGACCGGCGCCTCGAACACGGCCAGCCGGTCCACGAGGCCCGCGTCGAGAAGCGCGGTCGCCAGGGTCGCCCCGCCCTCGAGCAGGGCCCAGGCGATGCGGCGCCGGCCCAGCTCGCACAGCGCATCGGCCGGGCCGGAGGCGGTCACGACCTCCACGCCGGGCGCCTCCCCGCCGCCGGCCTGCGGAGCCCGGACGATCAGCACCGGCGCGTCGGCCGACGCGGTCGCGACGAGCCGCGAGCCGGCGGGGAGCCGGCCACGGCGGTCGAGCACGACGCGCAGCGGCTGGCGCTCCGCCGGCGGATCGCAGTCGCGCGCGGTGAGCAGCGGGTCGTCGGCGAGCGCCGTCCCGCTCCCGACGACGACGGCGCCGGACGCGGCCCGCATCTCGTGCACCAGCGCGCGGCTCTCCGGCGAGCTGATCCAGCGCGGGCCCTCGCCGGCGGCGGCCGTGTGCCCGTCCGCGCTCACCGCCGCCTTGTAGGTGACATGCGGCCTGCCGCGGAGCGCGAGCGTGAGCCATCCGGCGTTCGCGCGCCGCGCGCGCCGTTCCACCTCGCCGCCCACGACGTCCACCTCGACCCCCGCCGCGCGCAGGCGCGCCACGCCGGCCCCGTTCACCTTGTCGGTCGGGTCGATCATGCCGGTCACGACACGGGCCACGCCCGCGGCGACCAGCGCGTCCGCGCAGGGCGGCGTGCGGCCGTGGTGGCTGCACGGCTCCAGCGTCACGTACACGGTCGCGCCCATGGCGTCGCCGGCGGCGCGGAGCGCGGCCGTCTCGGCGTGCGGGCCGCCGGGCCGCTCGTGCCACCCCTCCCCGATCACGCTTCCGTCGCGGACGACGACCGCCCCCACGACCGGGTTCGGGGCGGCGGTGCGGCGGCCGCGCTCGGCCAGCTCGAAACAGCGGTCGAGGTGTGCGCGGTCCTCGCCGGTCAGCGCCACGCGACGGCGCCTGCGGCGGCCACGACCTCGACCAGCTCGGCGTAGGCCGCGGCCGGGCTGGGGGCGCCGAACACCGCCGAGCCCGCCACCAGGATGTTCGCGCCGGCGCGGTAGACGCCGGCGGCGGTGGCGGGCGCCACCCCGCCGTCGACCTCGACGGCCACGCCCGGGCCCGCCAGCTCCCGGATCCGGGGCAGCCGCTCCAGCGTCGCCGGGATGAAGGACTGGCCGCCCCAGCCCGGGTTCACGCTCATGCACAGCAGCACGTCGGCATACTGGGCCGCCTCCGAGATCGCGTCGACCGGCGTGGCGGGGTTGAGCGTCACGCCCGCCCGGCAGCCCAGGTCGTTG
Source organism: Thermoleophilia bacterium (assembly GCA_025927685.1). Taxonomy (GTDB): domain Bacteria; phylum Actinomycetota; class Thermoleophilia; order Gaiellales; family JAICJC01; genus JAICJC01. The sequence continues at coordinate 9,813 of JAICKX010000051.1, forward strand.
ATCTGCTGGAGCGTGTAGTGCAGGTGAGGGCACGTCTCGACGTGCACCGTGATGCTGTCGGCGCCGGCGGCGGCGAACTGATCGATGTGCCGCTCGGGCTGCTCGATCATGAGGTGCACGTCCGCGAACCCGCCGCGGACGTGGATGACGCTCGCGACGGCGGCGACCATCTTCGGCCCGAACGTGATCACGGGCACGAAATGCCCGTCCATCACGTCGATGTGGACGACGCGCGCCCCCGCGTCCAGCACGTCCGTCACCTGCTCGCGCATCCTGCCGAAATCGGCCGACAGGATCGACGGCGCGACCTCGACGGTGGTGGGCCATTCGCGCATCGGCGCCACTGTAGTGGAAGGCCGTTTTCGGCCGCTCAACCGCCCTCCTGGACGGGCGATTACGCGATAAAGGTGTCCTCCGTCTCCGCCATCCACTCCACCCTGCTCGCGGGCCTCGCCGCGCTCGGCCTCGCCACGCTCGCCGTCGCCGTGGTGTCGGCCCGCAGGATCGGGCCCGGCCGGGCCCGCTGGGCCTGGACCGCGTGGGCGCTCGCATTCGGCCTGTTCGCCGCCGGAGCCGCGATCTCGGCTGCGGGCGACGGCGCCGGATCGGCGACGGCGTCCGGCCTCCTGCTCGCGGGCTACGCGGTCGTGACGGCGGCCGGGATCGGGCTCCGCCTGCCACCCGGCGCCGTGCCGTTGCGCCACCTGGCCCTCGACGCGACCCCGCTCGTGCTCGCGGTCGTCTCGGTGGCGTCCGTGACGTACGGCGGCCTGATCGACCCCTCCCCCGGGGACATCGTCGACCACCTGGTCGTGCCGGCGGCGTTCACGCTCCTGGCCGTGATCTGCCTCCATGCCATCCGCTACGTGGGCCGCACCGGGGCGACGCGCACCGCGCGACTCATGGGCGACGGCTTCCTGCTCACCGCGCTCGCAGGCGCGGGTCCCGCCTTCCACTCCGACCACCGGGAGTTCGCGACATACGCGGCCGTGGTCTGGGCGGTCGGGATCGGCGGCGTCCTCGCGGGGGCCGTCATGCGCGCGAGCACCCCGGCCGGCAACCCGACGTACGTCCAGCGCCCCGATCCGCTCGACGGCTGGTCGTGGGCGGCGATGCTCGGCGTCGCCGTGCCGGTGATCGTGGCGGTTGCCCACGACGGGCCCGGCGACGGGCTGCGCGCCGCCGCAGCCGTCATCGCGTTCGCCGCGTTCGCCGTCCGGTCGACGGTCGTGCGCCGTGAGAGCGCGCGCCTGATGACCGACCTCGGGGAGGCCGAGCGCCGCTTCCGGACGCTCGTCGAGCAGATCCCGATCGCGATCTACACCGACGCGGTCGACCCCACCAGCTCCACGCAGTACGTCAGCCCTGCCATCGAGCCGCTCCTGGGGTACGCGCCGGCCGACCTCGAGAACGACCCGGACTGGTTCCCGACGGTGCTCCATCCCGACGACCGTGACCGGGTGCTCGAGGCCATGCAGGAGTGGCACGGCACCGACCTGCCCTGGGCGGAGGAGTTCCGGATGATCGCCAAGGACGGCGCCGTGCACTGGGTGCGCGACGAGGCCCGGGTCATCCGCGACGAGTCGGGCGCGCCGCTCTACGCCCAGGGCTTCCTCCAGGACGTCACCCAGCAGCGCACGTCCGAGCAGGCCTATCGGGACGGCGAGGCGCGGAAGGCCGCGATCCTGAACGCGGCCTTCGACTGCATCGTGACGACCGACAACCGCGGCCGGATCGTCGAGTGGAACGCCGCCGCCGAGCGCACCTTCGGGTATGCGCGCGAGGACGTCCTCGGGCGAGAGGTCGCCGGCCTCATCGTGCCCGAGGCGGCCCGTGAGGCCCACCGTGCCGGACTGGCGCGCGGCACCGTCGACACGCTGGGGACGCCGACGGAGGCGACGGCCCTCCGCGCCGACGGCTCCGAGTTCCCGGTGGAGCTCGTCATCGCCCGCGCCGACACCGGCGGAGCCGTGATGTTCACGGCCTCCATCCGCGACGTGACGGAGCGCAAGCGGGCCGAGCGCGACCTGCGCGAGTCCGAGCGGCGGTACCGGGAGACGCTCGACAACGTCAACCTGCTGGCCCTCTCCCTCGACACCGACGGCGTCATCACATACTGCAACGACCACGTCTGCACCGTGACGGGCTGGCCGCGCGAGGAGCTGGTCGGCCGCAGCTGGTACGAGACGTTCGGGCCGGTCGAGCGCGAGGCCGAGTTCCTGCGCGCGATCCAGAGCGACGCGCTCGAGGATGGCTCCGAGGAGACGATCCGCGCCCGCGACGGCGAGCCCCGCATCATCGTCTGGTGGGACAGCGTGAGCCGCGACGAGAGCGGCGCGATCGTCGGCGTGAACAGCATCGGCCAGGACATCACGGAGCGCCGGCGGACGGAGGCGCGGCTCGCCTTCCTGCGCGACCACGACGAGCTGACCGAGCTGCCGAACCGGCACGCGTTCTCGACGCGCCTCGAGGCGGCGATCGCCGACGCACGCGAGCACCACCGGGCGGTGGCGGTCGTGTTCGTCAGCCTCGAGAGCTTCCACATCGTGAACGACGCGTACGGCCACGCGGTCGGCGACGCCGTCCTCTGCGGCTTCGCCGACCGGTTGCGCCAGACGACCCGGGGCGCGGCGCTCCTGGCGCGGGCCGGCGGCGACGAGTTCGCCGTCCTGGTCGCCGGCGGCGGGGACGAGGCCGGCGTCGACCACGCCCAGCCGGGCGACGTCGCCCAGATCGCCGCCGCGCTCGCCGGGCGGATGCGCCACGTCCTGCGCCGGCCGTTCGTCCACGACGGCAACGAGCTGTATCTGAGCGCGCGCACCGGAGAGGCCGTGTACCCGCTCGACGCCGACAGCGCCGGCGACCTGATGAAGGCCGCGCACGTCGAGGCCTACCGCGTCGACGACAGCGCCCGCGGCGGCGACCGCGGCCCGTCCGGCGGCGGGCTGGCGCCGAGAGACGAGCTGGAGCTGATCGCGCGGATGCACCGCGCCATCGAGCAGCGCGAGTTCGTGCTGCACTTCCAGCCGGTCATCGAGCTCGAGTCCGGCGCCGTCACGGGCGTCGAGGCGCTCATCCGCTGGCAGCCCGCCGGCGGGGAGCTCGTCCCGCCGGCGCACTTCGTCCCGGTGGCCGAGCGGACGGGCCTGATCGGGCCGATCACCGCGTGGGTCGTGGACGAGGCGGCTGCCCAGACGGTCCGGTGGCGCGAGGCCGGGATCGACCTGGACGTGGCGTTCAACTTCCCCGTTGGGCTCTGGGACGCCGCGACCCTGGCCAACATCCTGGGCGTGATCCGCCGGCACGGGCTCGAGCCGGGCGCCCTCGTCGTCGAGGTCACCGAGTCGGCCGTGGCCACGGATGCCGAGCGCACGTCCGAGGTACTCGACTTCGTGCGCGCGAGCGGGATCCGGCTCGCCATCGACGACTTCGGCACCGGGTACTCCTCACTGGCCCGGCTCGTGGAGATGCCGGCGGCCGTGGTCAAGGTCGACCGCTCGTTCGTCCGCCGCCTTCCCCATGACTCCGGTGCAGCCGCCGTGACGAACGCCGTCATCCGGCTCACCCGCGACCTGGGCATGAGCGCCCTCGCCGAGGGCATCGAGACCGAGGCCCAGCGGCGCTTCCTCGCCGAGCTCGGGTGCACCCACGGCCAGGGCTTCCTGTTCTCGCGCCCCGTGCCGGCGGCGGAGATCACGGCGATGCTCGTGCGCCGCCGCGCGGCCTGACGTCTCAGGCGTCGATCGCCGCCATGTAGAACCCGTCCGTCCCGTCGCGGTGCGGGAGCGTCTGCCGGCCGCCCGCGAGCACCTCCTCGCCCTCGGCCCGGCGGATCGTGCAGACCGAGTAGACGAGCCGGCCGCCGGGCGCGAGCAGCGTCCTGGCGTGCTCCAGCATGCGGCGCTGGGTCTCCGCCATCCGGTCGGCGGCCGCCTCGCTGCCGCGCCAGCGGGCGTCCGGGCGCCCTGCCAGCACGCCGAGGCCCGAGCATGGCGGATCCAGCAGGATGCGGTCGAACCCGGCCTCCGAGAACTCGAGCGCGTCGACCTCGACGACGCGCGCGCACGACGCCCCGAACCGGTCGAGCGTGGCGTGCAGCGCCCCGGCCCGGCCGGCGTGGCGCTCCACGCACACGAGCTCGCCGCGGTTCTCCATGAGTGCGGCCAGCTGGCCGGCCTTCCCTCCCGGGGCGGCGCACAGGTCGAGCACGCGCATGCCCGGCTCGGGGGCCAGGAGCCGGGCCGGCAGCATCGCGGCGCGCGACTGCGGCCAGATGAGGCCCGCCGCGAGCTCCTCGCTCCCCGCGACGTCGAACGGGGCGTCGATCACGAGCGCCTCCGGCAGGTCGGGGTCGCGGTGCGCCGGGACGCCGAGGTCGACGTCCCGCGCCCGCAGGCTGTTCATCCGCACGGACAGCTCCGGCGGCTCGTTCTGGGCGGCCATCACCGCCTCCGCGTCCTCGGCGCCGAGCATCTCCTCCCACTCCCGGGCCACCCAGTCGGGGTAGGAGTGCCGCAGGGCGACGGGGAGCCCGGCGACCCACTCCGGCCCGGCGGCCGAGATCCGGCGCAGCACCGCGTTCGCGAGCCCGGCCGTATGGAGGCCGGCGACGCGCTTGCACAGTTCGACCGTCTCGTTCACGGCGGCATGCGCGGGCACGCCCTCGGAGAACAGGAGCTGGTAGGCGCCGATCCGAAGCGCCGCCCGCAGCGTCGGCTGGAGCTCTCCGGCCGGTCTCCCGGCCAGACTCTCGAGCGCGTGATCGAGCGTCCGCACCCGCTGCACGGTGCCGAAGGCCAGCCGCATCGCCTGGCGGCGCTCACGGTCGTCCAGCTCCGCTCGCTCGGCCTCGGCGCGGAAGGCGCGGTTGGTGTACGCGTCCTCCTCGAATGTCCTTCGCACGACCTCGCATGCCACCCCCCGGGCGCTCACGCCGCCCGCTCCGGAGCCGTGCGCAGCCCGCGCAGGTAGTCGGCGACACCCATCCGCCGCCGGCCGGCGGCCTGGAGCTCCAGCACCTCGAGCACACCTTCGCCGCAGGCCACGCGGAGCGGCGGCGACACGGTCCCGGGGACGCCCATTCCCTCGCCGGCGCGGGCCCGCCACACCGTGACCGGCTCGCCGTCCAGCTCGCAGCGCGCCCCGATGTGCGGCGAGAGGGCGCGCACCCGGTTCGCCGCGCCCGCCGCCGCCTCGCTCCAGTCGATGCGCCGGTCGGCCGCCTCGATCTTGTGGGCGTACGTCACGCCCGCCTCCGCCTGCTCGACCCCTGTCGTCTCGCCGCGGAGCGCCGCCGCCAGGAGCGGCGTCCCGAGCTCGAGCGCACGGCCCCGCACGGCGCCGGCGTCGTCCTCGGGCCTGATCGGGAACGGCACGCATCCGTGGACCGGGCCGGCGTCGAGCTCGGCCGTGACGGCGATGACGCAGGCGCCGGTCTCGGCGTCTCCCGCCATGATCGCCCGCTCGATCGGGGCCGCGCCGCGCCAGCGCGGAAGGAGCGACGGGTGGAGGTTGTAGAGCGGATAGGCGCCCAGGAGCGGCGGCCGCACGATCTGGCCGAAGGCGACGACCGCGCCGGCGTCGGCCTCCACCGGCTCCGTGGACGCGTCCGCAGTCTGCACCAGCCGGAGCCCCAGCTCCCGCGCCGCCAGCGCCGCCGGCGGCGACTGCTCCCGCCGGCCGCGGCCCGAGGGCCGGTCGGGCTGCGTCACGACCGCGACGATCTCGATCCCCGGCTGGCGGACCAGGCCGCGCAGGACGTCTCCCCCGAAGGCCGACGTCCCCAGGAAGACGACTCGGGGCATATGGACCCTCTAGGCCCTGAGGCGGAGGTCTCGCAGCGCGGTTTTCCGGTCGTCCTTCGCGGCCCGGTCGACGATGAGGACGCCGTCCAGGTGGTCGATCTCGTGCTGGATGACGCGCGCCTCGAGGCCCTCGGCGTCCACCTCGATCTCGCTCCCGTCGGCATCGACGGCGGCCACGACGACCCGCAGATGGCGCTCGACGGGCACCTGGAGGTCGCCGCCCAGGAGCGACAGGCACCCCTCGGCGTCGGACTCCGTCTCCTCGGAGCGCTCGCGGAGCTCGGGGTTGATCAGGACGCGGATCTCGCCGTCGGCCGCCACGCGATAGACCAGGATCCGGCGGAGGATGCCGAGCTGCGGCGCCGCCAGGCCGACGCCGTGCGCCTGCCGCATGACATCGCTCATCCGCTCGACCAGCCGTTTGACGTCGCCGTCCACCTCCTCGACGCGGTCGGCGGCGATGCGCAGCACCGGGTCGGGATACTGGCGGACGAGCATGAGCGCAGCGGCGTGATGCGCCCGGCGCTCCTCCTCGTTCGAGGTCGCCTCGACCTGGCCGTCTGCGTCTGCGATCTCGTGGTCGTCCATGGCTCCTACGTGGTCGAGAGGTCGGCGGCCGAGAGGTCGGCCGCAGCGCCGACGGTTGCATACCCATCCGCCAGGGCGGCCAGAAAGGCCGCGTGCACATCGGGCGCCTCGATCCGGCGGCCGCCGAACTCGAGCGACATCGTCGCGCACGCGTCGTGGGCGACGCTCACCTCGTACCCCAGGTCGACGCCGGCGCGCACCGTGGCGTCGACGCACATGGAGGTCATCATGCCGCACACGACGAGGCGGTCGACGCCGGCAGCCTTCAGGTCGCCGTCGAGCGAGGTCTCCAGGAAGGCGTTGGGAAACGCCTTCTCGATCACGGCCTCCCCGGGCTCCGGCTCCACCGCCTCGTTGATCTCGCCGCCGGGCGTGCCCGGTCGCAGGTAGAGGGCGTCCGGGGCGTCCCAGACGTGGCGGATGTGGAACACCGGCTCGCCCGAGGCCCGGAACGCGTCGAGCAGCGCCCGCGCCTGCTCGGCGGCCGCCTCGGGGCCGGCCAGCGGGTTCGCGCCTCCGGGGAAGTAGTCGTTCTGGATATCGACGACGACGAGGGCTCGCGCCATGCGCCGAAGGCTACCGGCTCACGAGAGCGACTGCGGATCCACGTCGACGACGGCGGTTGCGCGGGCCCGGCGCAGGTCGGGCGAGAGGTCGCGGACGACTCCTCGCAGGACGGCGGCGGCCCGCAGCGGGTGCTCCGTCTTGATCAGGAGATGGCTGCGGAAGCGGTCGCGCAGGCGGAAGAGCGGCGCCGGCCCGAGCAGGACGTCTCCCTCGAGCGCCGGCTCCACGGCGCGGCGGACGGCGTCGCTCACGCCGTCGGCGACGTCCCCCGACGGCCCGGCGGCGAGCACCCGGACGAGCCGGCGGTAGGGCGGGTACCCGAGCGCGCGGCGGCGCTCGAGCTCCCCCTCCAGGAACTCGCCCACCGCGTGCCTGGCGGCGAGCACGACCACGCGCAGCTCGGGATCCCAGGCCTGGACGATCACCCGCCCGCGCGCGTCCCCCGGCCGTCCCGAGCGGCCCGAGAGCTGGGTGAGCAGCGCGAATGCCCGCTCCTCGGCGCGGAAGTCGGGCACCGCCAGGGCCTGGTCGGCGTCGATCACCGCCGCCAGCTTGACCCCGGGGACGTCGTGCCCCTTGGCCACGAGCTGCGTGCCGACGAGCACCGCGGCCTCCGAGCGCCGGAACCGGTTCAGGGTGGCCTCGGGCTCACCGCGCCCGGCGGCGATGTCGGCGTCGAGCCGGAGCACCTCGAGGCGCGGGAAGCGGCGCTGGAGCTCCGCCTCGACCCGCGCGGTGCCGGCGCCGATCTGGGCCAGGTCGACGGATCCGCATCGCGGGCAGGCCTTCGGCATCGGCTCCGCCGCGCCGCAATGGTGGCAGCGAAGCCGGCGGCCGTGGAGCGTGAGCGCGACGTCGCAGCGGTCGCACCGCCACGTCCGCGCGCAGGTGCGGCAGTGCAGGGCGGCCGCCGCGCCGCGCCGGTTCTGCAGGACGATCGCGCGGCCGCCGCCGTCCTCGACCTCGCCGAGCGCGTCGAGCAGCGGGCGGGTCAGCGGGTAGCCGCCGTCGAGCCGCAGGTCGACGATCTGGACGGCCGGCAGGCGGCCTCCGACGCGGGCGGGGAGGCTCACACGGCGGGCGACGCCGTGCCACGCCTCGGGCCGCGGCGTGGCGCTGCCGTACACGGTCACCGCCCGCTCGAGCCGCCCGCGCTTGGCGGCGACGCGGCGGGCGTCGTAGCGCGGGTCGGCCTCGTGCTTGTAGGAGGCGTCGTGCTCCTCGTCCACCACGATGACCCCGAGGTCGGGAACGCCTGCGAAGACCGCCGAGCGCGCCCCCACGACGACCCGCGCCTCACGCGCCGCGATGCGGCGGTGCTCGGTGCCGCGCCGCCCGGGGCTGAGCCCGCTGTGCAGTACCGCCACCGTCGCGCCGAAGCGGGCCGTGAAGCGGGCGGCCGCCTGCGGCGTGAGCGCGATCTCGGGCACCAGCACGATCGCGCCGCGGCCCTGCTCGAGCGCGCGCTCGATGGCGCGCAGGTAGACCTCGGTCTTCCCCGACCCGGTCACGCCGTGCACGAGGACGTCGCCGCCGCCGGACTCGAGCGCCTCCACGCACGCGGCGACCGCGGCGGCCTGCGCATCGGTCAGCTCGACGCGCACGTCGGTGCGGGGAGCCGGCGGCATCGCCTCGATCGCGACCAGCCCGCGGTCGCGCATCCGCCGCAGCGTCTCGCGGGTCGTTCCGGCCGCGGCGACGAGGTCGGAGAGCGGGAGCGGCGCGAGCCCGGCGTGGGCCAGGATCTCGGCCTGCCGCGCCGTCGCGCCCTCTGCGGAGAGCACGCGCACCCAGGGCTCCGGCGGCCGGGCCTCGGCCTCCGGGGGAGTGACGAGCGCGAGCGCCCGCGCCAGCGTCGAGGCGTACGTGGCCGCGATCCACTCTGCCAGGCCGAGGAGCGCGGCGGGCACCTCACCCGCGACCGCGAGCACCGGCTTCAGCGCCGCCACGTCCGAGGCCTGCGCCCGGCCGGTGACGACTCCGCGAACACGGCGGCTGCCGAGCTCGACCTCCACGATCGCACCCCGGCGCACGGCGGCGTCGAGCTCGGGCGGGACCGCGTAGTCGAACGGCCGGTCGACCGCCCGCGCCGTCACGAGCGGGGCGACCGCCGCGACGGGGGCCGGCTCAGACCCGGGCGGGCTCACCCAGGCCGCACGCCGCGCGCAGCTCGGCGACCCGGTCGGTGCGCTCCCAGGGGAAGTCCTCGTCGATGCGGCCGAAGTGGCCACCGGCCGCGGTGCGCTGGTAGATGGGGCGCAGCAGGTCGAGGTCGCGGATGATCGCCGCCGGGCGCAGGTCGAAGATCGACCCCACGGCCTCCTCGATCGTCTCGCGCGGGACCGTCTCGGTGCCGAAGGTCTCGACCGTGACCGACACGGGCCGGGCCACGCCGATGGCATAGGCCACCTGCACCTCCGCGCGGCCGGCGAGCTCGGCGGCGACCACGTTCTTCGCGACCCAACGCATCGCGTAGGCGCCGGAGCGGTCGACCTTGGACGGATCCTTGCCCGAGAAGGCACCGCCGCCGTGCCGGGCCGCGCCGCCGTACGTGTCGACGACGATCTTGCGGCCGGTGAGGCCGGTGTCGCCCATCGGCCCGCCCGTGACGAACCGCCCGGTGGGGTTCACCAGCAGGAAGTCCGGCTCGTGAAGCCGGTCGGGCGGGCAGATGCCGTCGGAGAGCGCGTCGGGCAGGACGTGCTCGAGGAGGCCGCGCCGGATCGTGTCCTCGTCGACGTCGGGGTCGTGCTGCGTCGAGACCAGGAGCCGCTCGACCGCCATCGGCGTCAGCCGGCCGCCGGCCTCGCGGTAGCGAACGGTCACCTGTGTCTTCCCGTCCGGCCGCAGGTACGCGAGCGTCCCGTCCTTGCGCACCTCGGCCATCCGGCGGCCGATCCGGTGCGCGAGCATGATCGGCAGCGGCATCAGCTCGGGCGTCTCGTCGCACGCGTACCCGAACATCATCCCCTGGTCGCCGGCGCCCTGGCTGTCGACGTCGGGCTCGGCGCGCTGCCGCTGCTCCTCGTACGAGGCGTCGATCCCCATCCGGATGTCCGGCGACTGCTCGTCGATCGCGACGACGACGCCGCAGGTCAGGAAGTCGAACCCGAACGCGGCGTCGGTGTAGCCGATGTCGCGCACCGTGTCGCGCACGACGCGCGGGATGTCGACGTACGCGTCGGTGGTGATCTCGCCGGCGACGACCACGAGGCCGGTCGTGACGAGCACCTCGCAGGCCACCTTCCCACCCGGATCGCGGCGCAGCACCTCGTCCAGAACGCCGTCGGAGATGGCGTCGGCGACCTTGTCGGGGTGGCCCTCCGTCACCGATTCGGACGTGAACAGGAACTCGCGGGATCCGGCGGGGGCCATCCGGCGGATCGTAGTTGAAAGCTACGCTCTGGCCGTGCCCGACCTGCCCGACCGGCCGCTCCGGCGCACGCGCCTGGCGGCCGCCGACCTGGCGGCGGAGTGGCGCGCACATGCCGGCGAGTTCATCGCCTGGGCGCGCGCGCCCGGCCACGACAGCTACTGGCGGTTCCACCGCGACCTCTTCTTCGAGCTGCTGCCGCCTCCCGGCCGGCGCACGCTCGACCTGGGATGCGGCGAGGGCCGCGTGGCTCGCGATCTGATCGCGGCCGGTCACAGCGTGGCACGGATGCCGGGCTCCTGATCGAGCGGCTGCGGGAGCCGCCGACGCCCGAGGAGGCGGTCGCATCGGCGAGGAACCGGCGATGGGCGCGCCTTCCGCTCTTCCTTCACGTGCGGGCGGTGAAGAGGAACGTCGGGGGCAGTCCCTGAACTTCGTGCGGCACGCGTTCGTAACCCGTCTGAGACGGACGGCGGCACCTCACCACCGGGCTGTGTCACGCCGACGGAACGGGCGTGTGACGCGAGCCGTTCAGGGACTGTCCCCCGTCACTCCTCCACCGGCTCCCGCGCCATCAGGCCCGCCAGAGCGTCGAGCGGTGTGACGCCCTCGAGCGCCACCCGGCACACC
>JAICKX010000160.1 GCA_025927685.1 Thermoleophilia bacterium
CCTTCGCTGCCGCCCTGGGCCGCCGGGGCGCGGGCCCCCCGCCCCCGGCTCCGGCCTCCGTCTCGGTAGGATTGACCGATGGGCCGCTACGTGCTGCGACGGCTCGGCCTCACGGCGATCACGCTGGTCCTGACGTCCTTCGCCGTGTTCGCGGCGGCCGAGGTGCTCCCCGGCGACGTCGGCCGCACGATCCTCGGCCCGTACGCGAGCCAGCAGCAGGTCGACCAGCTGAACCATCAGCTCGGGGCCGACGACCCGCTCGCCCAGCGCTACTTCACCTGGGCCGGCAACTTCGTCCGCGGCGACTGGGGCGAGTCGCCGATCCAGCGGGTCGAGGTGCGGCCGCTGGTGATCGACCGGCTCAAGAACTCGCTGATCCTGGGCGGCTTCGCGCTCATCCTCATCGTGCCGTTCTCCGTGCTGCTCGGGGTGCTCGCCGCCCTCCACTACGGCAGGCCGCTCGACCGGGTCATCTCGATCGCCGGGCTCTCCTTCGTCGCGCTGCCCGAATTCGTGGTGGGGGTGGTCGTGATCGTCGTCTTCGCCGTGAAGCTCGGATGGTTCCCGGTCTCGTCGCAGGTGCCGAGCGCGAACCCGGTCGACATCGTGCGCCAGTGCCTCCTGCCCGCGATCCCGCTCATGTTCGTCCTCTTCGGCTACATCTCGCGCATGGCCCGGGCCGGCACGATCGACGCCCTGCGCTCGAACTACACGCGCACGGCCATCCTCAAGGGGCTGCCGCAGCGCTACGTCATCATGCGTCACGTCCTTCGCAACTCGCTCCTCCCGACGATCACCGTGGTGAGCGTCCAGGTGGGCTACCTCGTGGGCGGCCTGGTCGTCGTCGAGCAGCTCTTCAGCTACCCGGGCATCGGCGAGCTGATCCTGAACGCCGCCACGGGGCACGACCTGCCGACGCTCGAGGCGTCGGTGCTCATGATCGCGGTCATCTACACCGTCGCCAACTTCACCGCCGACATCGTGGCGGCCCTGCTCAACCCGCGCGTGAGGCTGGCGACGTGAGCACGGTCGACGAGCAGGGCGTCGCCGGCGACTTCCCGGGAGGCGCCGCCGCCCAGGTCGACGTCCGCCGCCTGCGCCGGCAGCGGCGCGCGGAGCTCTTCGCCGCGCTGCGGCGGTCGAAGACGTTCCTGATCGGCATGGCGATCCTCATCTTCTGGGTCGTGTCCGCGCTCGCCTGGCGGTGGATCGTGCGCGACCCGCAGGCCGTCGACCCGGCCGCCACCCTGGCCTCGCCCAGCGGCGACCACTGGTTCGGCACCGACAACCTGGGGCGTGACGTCCTGGCCCGGGTGATCGCCGGCGCCGCTCCGGTGCTGACGGTGGCGCCGCTGGCGACGCTCCTGGGGATCGCCGGCGGCACGACCCTGGGGCTCGTCACCGGCTACTACCGGGGCTGGATCGACGACGTCTTCAGCCGCATCGTCGATGCGCTGCTGGCGTTCCCGCTCATCATCCTGGCGGTGCTGGTGCTCGCGTCGCTCGGGCGCGAGCCCCGGAACGTCATCCTCGTGATCGGCATCATCTTCACGCCGCTCATCGCGCGGACGGTCCGCTCCTCCGTGTTGGTCGAGCGCGAGCGCGAGTACGTGGCGGCCGCCCGGCTGCGCGGCGAGCGCGGCCCGCGCATCATGGCGGTCGAGATCCTGCCCAACATCAGCGGCCCGATCCTGGTCGAGGCGACGATCCGGCTCGGGTATGCGATCTTCGCGGCGGCGACGCTCGCGTTCCTGGGGCTCGGGATCCAGGACCCGTCGCCCGACTGGGGCCTCGCCATCGCCAACGGCCGCGCCTACCTCCAGATCGCGTGGTGGATGGTGCTCTTCCCGGCGACGGCCCTGGCGACGCTCGTCGTCGGCGTGAACCTCGTGGCCGACGGCCTGAGAAGGGCGATCGAGGAATGAGCACCACGGAGCGCCGGCAGGCGGTGCGGATCGAGGGGCTGACGGTCGCCTACCGGCGGCGGGGCCGGCTCCTGCGCGTGCTGGACGACGTGTCGCTCTCGATCGGCGCCGGCGAGGCCTACGGCCTGGTCGGCGAGTCGGGCTGCGGCAAGACGACCGTTGCGATGTCGCTCATGCGCTACCTGCCCGACAACGCGGTCGTCGAGTCCGGCCGCGTGCTCTTCGGCGACGAGGACGTCCTGACCGCGAGCCCATCCACCCTGCGGGCCTGGCGCGGCAACCGGATGGCGATGGTCTACCAGGATCCGGGAACGGCGCTCAACCCGTCGATCAAGGTCGGGGAGCAGATCGCCGAGGTGTACCGCTTCCACAGGGGGATGAACCGGTCCGAGGCGCTCGCCGCGGCCGTCGAGATGCTCTCGACCGTGCAGATCTCCGCCCCGGACGGGGTCGCCCGGCGCTACCCGCACGAGCTCTCCGGTGGACAGCAGCAGCGGATCATGTTCGCCATGGCGCTCGCCACCGACCCCGACCTGCTCGTGCTCGACGAGCCGACGACCGGCCTCGACGCCACGGTCGAGGCCGAGGTGCTCGACCTCGTCGAGCAGCTGCGCGCGCAGTTCGACACGTCGATCCTCTTCGTCAGCCACAACCTGGGGATCGTCGCGCGCGTGTGCGAGCGCGTGGGGGTGCTGTACGCCGGCCGGCTGATCGAGGAGGGGCCGGCGACGGAGCTCTTCCGCGACCCGCGCCACCCCTACACGCTCGCCCTGCTGCGGTGCATGCCGCGCATGGGGATGCGCAAGGACACCGACCGGCTCGATCCGATCCCCGGCTCGCTGCCGCCGATCGGGGCCGACATCGCCGGATGCGTGTACGCCGAGCGCTGCCCGATCGCGCGCGACCGCTGCCGGGCCGAGCCGCCGCCCGTGGAGCCGGTCGGGCCCGGGCACGGGAGCCGCTGCTTCTACCACGAGGAGGTGCCGGCGATCCCGGTGCGGACCCGCGCCTCCGACGAGGTTGCGCCCGCCGCGGTCCCCGACGGCGTGCTGCTCAAGCTCGACGAGTGCGTCAAGTCCTATGGCTCGGGGGGAAACCAGGTGACGGCCGTCGCCGGCGTCGACCTCGAGGTCGGCCACGGCGAGGTGCTCGGGCTCGTGGGCGAGTCCGGCAGCGGCAAGACGTCGCTCGCCAAGTGCATCGTCGGCCTGCTCGACCCGAGCGCCGGCACGATCGCGTTCGACTCGAGCGACGTGACGTCGGCCCGGCGCCCGCGCGAGGCGCGGCGGCGGCTGCAGATGGTGTTCCAGAACCCCGACAACGCGCTCAACCCCAGCCACTCGGTGCGAACGATCCTGCGCCGCTCGCTCGAGCTCCTCGCCGGCGTGCGCGGGAGGGACCGGCAGGACGAGCAGATGGACGACCTGGCCCGGTCGGTGCGCCTCGAGCCGCGCCATCTGGACGTCCGTCCGTCGGCGCTCTCGGGCGGCCTCAAGCAGCGCGTCGCGATCGCCCGGTCGTTCGCCGGGAACCCGTCGCTCGTCCTGTGCGACGAGCCCACCTCGGCCCTCGACGTCTCCGTGCAGGCCGCCATCCTGAACCTGCTCGTCGAGCTCCAGCGCAGGGAGGGCGTGTCGTACGTCTTCATCTCCCACGACCTGGCGGTCGTCCGCTACGTCAGCGACCGGATCGCGGTGATGTACCTGGGCCAGATCGTGGACGTCGGGCCGGCGGACGCCGTGTTCCAGCCGCCGCATCACCCGTACACGGAGGCGCTGCTGTCGGCGATCCCGACGCTCGATCCGGAGGCCAAGACGAGGATGAAGCTCCACGGGACGCTCCCGAGCCCGAGCGACCCGCCCTCCGGGTGCCGGTTCCACACCCGCTGCCCGCGGTTCCTCGGCGACGTGTGCGTGAATGTCGAGCCGCCCTGGCAGGCGACCGCGGACGGGGAGCGCTACCGCTGCCACATCGAGCCGGGCGAGCTGGCCCGCCTCCAGGCCGACCAGGAGCCGGACACCACCGGGGTCTGATCCATGGCCGTGCACTTTATGCACGGGGTGTGTACATCCTGCACGACATCGACTAGGGTGTGCGCGTGGAGTCCGCCGTCTCCGGATGCCAGTCGGTCGAGCGCGCCATCGCGATCCTCGAGCTCTTCGAGGGTCGGCCGCTGCGTTCGATCGGTGAGGTGGCCCGCGAGCTCGGCGTCCACCGCAGCACGGCCTCACGCCTCCTGGCGACGCTGGAGGCCGGGCGGCTGCTCGAGCTCGACGAGGCCGCCGGTGGGTATCGCCTCGGTCTCGGCCTGGTGACGCTGGCGGGCCACGTCCTGAATCGCTTCCCGGTGCGCGCCTGCGCCGCCCCGGCGCTGCGCGAGCTGCGCGACTCGACCGGCGAGACGGCCTGGCTGGGCGTGCTCGACGGCCAGCGGATCACGTACCTCGACCAGGCCACGAGCCCGCACGTCACCGTGAACGTGGACTGGGTCGGCGTGCGCCAGGCGCTGACCGAGGGCGTGACCGGCCGGCTGCTACTGGCCTACCAGCCTCGCCCGGTGATCGAGCGCCTGGTCGCGGAGGCGCCCCCGGCCGCCCCCGGCCTCTCCGAGACGGAGCTCGCGGCCGTGCGCCGCCGCGGGCACGCGCTGCGGCTGGGCGACGGGGAGGACGGCTACACCGGCGTCGCAGTCCCGATCCGCGACGCGGGCGACACCGTCGTGGCTGCGATCTCGCTCGGCGGCCCCCGATTCCGGGTGGACGAGGAGCGGCTGCGCGGCGAGCTGCTCCCGGCGGCGCTGAAGGCCGCGGCTCAGGTCTCCGAGGCCCTCGGGCACCGGGCCGCCTGATGCGCCGGCTCGGACGAGGCTTCTACGTCGCCGCCGGCCTCTCGGGGATGGCCTTCGGCGTGCTCGCCGTCGCGGTCCCGATGCACGTGGCGGCGCTCCACCGGCCCGCCTCGCTCGCAGGGCAGCTGCTGGCGTCGGTCACGATCGCGGTCGCCGTCGGCGCCCTCTCGGCGGGCCCGCTCGGCCGCGCGGTGGGGAGCGCGCGCAACGTGCTGGCGGCGTCGATGGCCGTGAGCGCCGTCGGCCAGGTCGTCCTGCTCGCGGTGAGCGACACGACCACGATGCTGGCCGGCACCGTGCTCGTCGGGCTGGGGATCGGGCTCTTCTGGGTGAGCAGCCAGACGCTGCTCGGCAAGGCATCCGGCTCCAAGGGCAGCGAGCGCGGCTTCGCGCTGCACTACGCCGCCTACACGCTGGGCGTGGCGGGCGGTTCGGCGCTCGCGGGCGTGTCCGTCGCCCTCCTCCGCCGGGCCGGCGCCGACGAGGCGCTCGCGGTCCGCCTGAGCTACGCCGTCGGAGCGGCCGCGACGATGGCGGCGCTCGCGCTGTGGCGCCCGGAGCGGCGGCGCGCGGAGGACCTCCCCCGCCAGGTGCACCCGCACGCTGCCGCCGGCGCGTTCGCGATGCAGCTCCCCGACCTGCTCCTCGTCGCCGCGCTCGCGTTGATGTTGCCGCTGGCGCCGCTCGTCCTCGTGCGCCAGTTCCACCTGGCGCCGCTCGTGGTCGGGCTTGTGTTCGCCGGGGTCCAAGGCGGCAAGGTGGCCGGCACGCTCGCCGGCCGCGTCACCTGCCGCGAGCACGGGCACCGGGTCGCGATCCTCGTGCTGCTCGCCACGGGCGCCGTGCTCAGCCTGCTGCTGTCGGTGTCGACCGACATCCTGGGTGCGCCGGTCTTCGTCCTCGTGCTGGTGGCGACGGCCTTCGTCACGACGGGCGCCTGGCCGCTCATCGTCGACTCGGCCCTCGCGCGGACCGCGCCGGATGACCGGCCCGGGGCGACCGTCACCTGGAACGTCCTCGAGTACGGCGTCATCGCCGTGATGACCGCCGCGTCCGGCTGGCTGCTCGCCAGCTTCCACCGGCCGGCGCTGCTCTTCACTCTGGGGGCGGGATTCCTGGCCGCCGCGGCGGTGGCCGCCGCGATCGTGCTCATGCGGCCGGTCTACGCGCCTGACGGGGCAGGCCGCGAGGCGGCCCTGGAGCCGGCGTCGTGCTGAGCGCGCGCCTGGGCATGATCGGCGCCGGTTGGATCGCCCGGGAGCACGTCGCCAGCATCGCCGCGCTCCCCGGGGCCGAGCTGGCCGCGGTGGCCGACCTCGACGCGGCCCGCGCCGGTGAGGTTGCGGCCGAGACGGGCGCGCGCGCCTACGGCGACTGGGGCGAGATGCTCGACGCCGAGGCGCTCGACGCGGTCGTCGTCTGCACGCCGCCGATGGCGCTCCGCGACC
>JAICKX010000038.1 GCA_025927685.1 Thermoleophilia bacterium
GCGATCACGCGGGCCCGGGCGCCGGCCGCGTCGATGCGCCGGCGCAGCCCGGCGACATCCTCGGCCGTGCGCACGAACGAGAGCGCCACGTAGTCGGCGCCGTGCTCGAGCGCGAACGCCAGATCGGCCTCGTCCTTCTCGGTCATCGAGGGGATCGGAAGCTGCGTGCCCGGCAGGTTCACGCCCTTGCCGGCCGACACGAGCCCGCCCACCTCGACGCGGGTCTCGACCCGCGTGCCGCGGACGTCCGTGACGCGGACGCGGACGGCGCCGTCCGCGATCAGGAGCTCCTGGCCCGGGAACGCCACCTCGGCCAACCGGTCGAACGTGACCCCGACCTCGCCGGGCGCGGTGCCGTCGCCGCCGGCGAACACCAGCGTGTCGCCCGGCATGACGCTTCGCGGCTCGGCGTCCAGCGCGATCCTGAGCTTCGGCCCCTGGAGGTCGGCGATGAGGGCGAGCGGGCGCCCGATCAGCTCCTGCGCGCGGCGCACGGCCTGGAGCGCCTCGAGGTGCGCCGGGTGATCGCCGTGCGAGAAGTTGAGCCGGGCGGCGTCCATCCCGGACCACGCCAGCCGCTCCACCATCTCGGGGCCTGCGGTCGCCGGGCCGATCGTGCAGACGATCTTGGTGCGCCGCGGGGCGGGCTCGCTCACTGCGCCCCCCGGGCGACGGGGCTCGCGAACGCGTCCCGGCCCGGGTAGCGGGCGGCGTCTCCCAGCTCCTCCTCGATCCGCACGAGCTGGTTGTACTTCGCAACTCGATCGGTGCGCGACGGCGCCCCTGTCTTGATCTGCCCGCAGTTGGTCGCGACCGCGAGGTCGGCGATGGTCGTGTCCTCGGTCTCGCCCGAGCGGTGCGACATCACGGCCGCGTAGCCGCCCTCGTGGGCGAGCCGCATCGTGTCGAGGGTCTCGGACAGGCTGCCGATCTGGTTCACCTTGATCAGGATCGCGTTGGCAACCCGCACGTCGATCCCGCGCCGGAGCCGGCCGGCGTTCGTGACGAAGAGGTCGTCGCCGACCAGCTGCACGTCGTCGCCGAGCCGCTCCGTGAGGAGCTGCCACCCGTCCCAATCGTCCTCGGCGAGGCCGTCCTCGATCGACACGATCGGGTAGCGCCCGGCCAGGTCGACCCAGTAGTCGACCATCTCGGCCGACGAGAGGACGCGGCCCTCGCCCTCGAGGTGGTAGGCACCGTCGCGGTAGAGCTCGGTCGAGGCGGGGTCGAGGGCGATCGCGACGCCGCCGGCGTGACCGGCGCTCGCGGCCGCCTCGAGGACGGCCTCGATCGCCTCGTCGGCGGTGGCGAGGTCGGGCGCGAAGCCGCCCTCGTCGCCGACGGCGGTCGCGAGGCCGCGGCCGTGCAGGAGCGTCTTCAGCGCGTGGAAGGTCTCGGCCCCCATCCGAAGCGCATCTGCAAACGTCTCCGCCCCAACCGGGACGACCATGAACTCCTGGAGGTCGATCGAGTTCTGGGCGTGGGCGCCGCCGTTGATGACGTTCATCATCGGCACCGGAAGCACGTGCGCGTCGGCGCCGCCCACGTAGCGGTAGAGGGGCAGGCCGGCCTCGGACGCCGCCGCCTTCGCGGCCGCGAGCGAGGCGCCGAGGATGGCGTTCGCGCCCAGATTGGCCTTGTTCTCGGAGCCGTCGAGCTCGATCAGGGCCGCGTCCACCCCGCGCTGGTCGGCGGCGTCCATGCCCGCGAGGGCAGCCGCGATGGTGGTGTTCACGTGGCCCACGGCCGCGAGGACGCCCTTGCCGCCGAACCGCTCCACGTCGCCGTCACGCAGCTCGACGGCCTCGTGCGCACCGGTCGACGCGCCCGACGGCACGGCCGCGCGGCCGCGCGCCCCGGACGCGAGGACGACGTCGACCTCGACGGTCGGGTTGCCCCGGGAGTCGAGAATCTCGCGGCCGCGAACCGAGTCGATCGCGCTCACGGGGCCGGATGATATCCGCGGCCCCGCGGGGTCAAACGCCGCCGCGGCGCTACTCCGGCTTGCAGGCCTCGCCGTCCGGCTCGCTGCCGTCCAGGCGGCTCAGGAGCTCGGCGAGGGTCGCCAGCTCCACGTCGCTGTAGTGCTCGGCGAACTTTGCGTGGATGCCGGCGACGTGCACCACGGCGGCCGAGCGCAGCTTCTCAAGCCCGGCCTCGGTCAGCACGGCGTAGGTGACGCGCGCGTCGCTCGAGCAGGCGGCCTTGTCGACGTAGCCCGAGGCCTGGAGCCCGTCCAGGAGGCGGGTGATGCCCGACGCCGTGAGGAGCACCTGCTCGGCGAGATCGACGCGACGCATCTTCCGCTCGGGCGCTCGGGACAGCCGCAGCAACACCTCGTAGTCGTTCAGCGTCAGGCCGTGGTCGGCGACGAGATCGGCGTTCAGCGCGCGGGTCAGCGCGGCGTGGCCGCGCAGGAGCCCGACCCAGGCTGACAATGCTTGATCACTCAATACTTGCGTACTCAATGTTCACCTGATACGATGCTTGATAGCTCAAGTATATCGCATCGGGAGGAGTTGGACAATGAGCGCAATCGAGACACGGGAGATCGCGATCCCCGCCGGCACGTGGAGGATCGACCCCGCCCACTCGCGGGTCGAGTTCTCGATCCGGCACATGGGCATCGCGTCCATCCGGGGAAGCTTCGCAGAGTACGAGGGCGTCATCGCCGGCGGCGACGAGCCCCGCGTTTCCGGCGCCATCCGCGTCGCGAGCGTCGACACCCGCGACGAGGCCCGCGACGGACACCTCCAGTCGCCCGACTTCTTCGACGCCGAGCGGTACCCGCAGATGACGTTCGCCTCGACGCGGTTCGCGGAAGGCAAGGTCATCGGCGAGCTCACCATCCGCGGCGTCACCCGCGAGGTCGAGCTCGACGCCCGCGTGACGGGCGCCGGCACCGACCCGTGGGGGAACGAGCGCCTCGGCCTCGAGCTCGAGGGCGAGATCGACCGCCACGACTTCGGCGTCAGCTGGAACACCGCCCTTCCGACCGGCGGGCTCCTGCTGGGCGACACCGTTCGCCTCGCGGCCGGCTTCTCGGCCGTGAAGGAGGCCTGAGATGCGGATCCTCGCGCTGTCGGGAAGCCTGCGGCGCGACTCGCTCAACACCCGGCTCCTGCGCGCCGCGCAGGAGCTGGGCGGGCAGGGCGTCGAGTTCCTCTCGTACGAGAGCCTCGCCACGATCCCGCCGTTCACCCAGGACCTGGAGCACCGCCAGCCGGCCGAGGTGCACGAGCTGCGCCAGCGGATCGAGGCGGCCGACGCCGTGCTGATCGCGACGCCGGAGTACAACGGCTCGATCCCCGGCCAGCTGAAGAACGCGCTGGACTGGGTCTCGCGGCCGCTCGCCGACAGCCCGTTCCGGGGCAAGCCGGCGGCCGTCATCGGCGCCAGCACGTCGACCTACGGGGCGATGTGGGCGCAGGCCGAGCTGCGCAAGGTGCTGGGCCTCATGGGCGCGCGAGTCCTGGAGTCGGGCCTCGCGATTCCGCACGCGGAGGAGCACGTGGACGAGGAGGGACGCCTGCTCGATCCCGACATGCGAGACCGCCTGGCCGCCGTCGTCGCCGAGCTTCACAGCGCGGCGGTCGTGGCGCCTGTTGCAGCCTGATCTCCGGGAGGCCGCACGGCCCTCACCCGCCGGTTCCAGGGAGGCGCCGAGCTACACATCGATTGAGACCGGCAAGACGGCTCGTCGTACACCGTCTCGTATACGGGCGTCGAGAGGCAGGCGGAGGTCTTGCCGGTGTGACCGTGGCGCTATGTTGTCGGGATCGGCGCCAGACCGAGTCGCACCCAGGGACAGCCCGGGAGCCGGGTCGAGGTCCGCGACCTCGACGAGCCGGAGGCGGTCGTGAGCGGCCCGCTCGGTGCCACGGGCCAGGTTCGCCTCGCCCAGACGGTTGTCAGCCGCCATGTGCTGCAGCCGGGTGGAGCTGGGAGGAGCACGCCCGGCCGTCGGTCGGAACGCCGTCGTGCGAGCTCTACCACCGCGGCGTCGTCCTGAGCGGGCGCATGGGCATTCGCACCGACGACGGCGAGGAGGTCGTCGTCGGTCCCAACCAGGTGTTCGACCTTCCTCCTGGACATGTGACCTGGGTGGAGGGTGACGACGAGCTGGTGATGGTCGACTGGGCCGGTGGCGCCGGCTTCGATCCGCAGCTCGGCGGACAGGCTCGCGCGATGGCCACGATCGTGTTCACCGACATCGTCGGCTCGACCGCTCGCGCGAGCGACGCCGGGGACGCATCGTGGAGGCGGACCGTGGCCATGCATGACGACGTCGTCCGCAGCGTGCTGCCCGAGTTCGGTGGACGCGAGATCGAGACGGCCGGCGACTCGTTCCTGATCGCGTTCGACAACGTCGAGAGCGCGATCCGCTGTGGGCTGACCCTGGTCCGGGCCCTCGGTGCGATCCAGCTTCCGATCCGCGTGGGCATCCACAGCGGCGAGGTCGTCATGAGCGCGGATCAGATCAGAGGACTGGCGGTGCACGCCGCGGCCCGGATCGTCGACGAGGCGGGAGCCGGCGAGGTGCTCGTGTCGGCGACCACCCGCGACCTCGCCGAGGGCGCCACCGGGCTCGTGTTCGAGTCCCGAGGCCGCTTTCGCCTGAGGGGCCTGAACCGAGAGCACGAGCTGTTCTCCGTGGTTCTCGGCTGAGGAGCCGCTCTCCGGCCTACGCCCGGTGGAGCGCGTCCTTCGCCCGCCGGTACCAGGCGTCCTGCGCGTCGAGGTCGAGCTCGGCCCACGTCTCCCCCGCCTCGGCGGCCAGCCGCTCGGCCTCCTCGACCCGCGATCGGAACCGGGCCGCGGCGGCCCGCAGCGCCAGCTCGGGGTCGACGTTCGCGAGCCGCGCCACGTTGACGGCGGCGAAGAGCAGATCGCCGGCCTCGGCCACCACGCCGGCGTCCGGCTCGTGCTCGGGACGCGGCGCCGGGGCGGCGTCGAGCGCGGCGCGGAGCTCCGAGAGCTCGGACTCGAGCTGCGGCCAGGCGCCGTCCCAGGCCTCCCAGTCGAAGCCGACCGCGGCCGCGCGCCGCTGCACCTTGCGGGCATGCAGGAGCGCGGGCAGGACGCCGGGGACGTCGTGGAAGATGCCCGCCCGGCCCTCGTCCTCGCGCTTGATCTGCTCCCAGTTCCGGCGGACGGCGCCGGCTGTCGCGGCCTCACGCTCGCCGAAGACGTGCGGATGGCGGCGGACGAGCTTCTCGGCGATCCCACCGGCCACCTCGGCCAGGTCGCCCGTCCCCTCCTCCTCGCACAGAAGGGCGAGGAAGAACGTCTGGAAGAGCAGGTCGCCCAACTCGTCGACGAGCTTCGCGGTGTCGGCGTGCCCGACGGCCTCGGCGACCTCGTAGGCCTCCTCGATCGTGTGCGGCACGATGGTCGCGGCGGTCTGCTCGCGGTCCCAGGGGCAGTCGACGCGCAGCCGCTCGGTCAGGCGCTGGAGCCCCACCATCGCGTCGGCCAGGAGCTGGGTGCGGAGCGCCTCGCCTCCGGGGACGACGTGATCCCAGTCGCGCTCGGCGAGCAGGCGCCGGAAGCGCTCGCCCGACGCGGCGGCGACCGGCGCGCCGGGGTCGATCGCGATCCCGTGCTCGCCCAGCCAGCCGGCCAGCGGCTCGTCCTCGGGCACCGCGACCGGCCCGGCGGTCTCGATCGCGCGCCAGGCGGCGAGCGGCACGAGGTCCGGATCGCCGGGGCCGAGGGCGACCAGGGTGGCCATGACCGAACCCTACGTGGTGGCCGGCGCGGCGGTGCTGGCCGGAGGCGGCGCGTAGCCCGTCGCGTACTTCGTGAGCTTCTTCTGCGCCGCCTCGAGCTTGCGAAGGATGCTCGTCACGTGCGACTGCTTCCGCGTGGAGAGCAGCTGCGTGCGGATCTGGCTCTTCACCTGGTCGAACGACTGCTGCGTGCCCGACTTCACCACGTCGGCCGTCGGCCGGATCAGGAAGTAGCAGTCGGGCTGGCACTTGCCGGGCAGGCTGGAGGTCGCGTAGGCCTTGTCCACCTTGACGAGCGGCGAGAGCTGGTCGGTCGGAAGCGTGAAGGCCGACTGCTCGAACGCCTTGTCGACCTGCCCCTTCTGGGCGGTGAACGGCTCGTGGTTCGCGCTGGTGTCGATCGTGCCGGCAGAGACGTCCTTGAAGGTCGCGCCGTCGGCGAGCTTCTGGAGCGCCGCCTGGGCGGAGGCCTTGTCGGGGAAGAGCGCGTAGTCGACCACGCGGGTGTCGGAGGTGGTCTTGTACGCCGCCGTGTTCTTGTCGTAGTAGTCCTTGACGTCCTGGTCGGTGACCTTGACCTGGTTCGTCAGCTTGTCGGTGATCTTGTTCTCGAGGAGCGTCGTCTCGAACTCGTAGCGCAGGTCGTCGTTCGAGAGGCCGAACTTCTTCAGGTCGGCCTGGAGCTTCGACTCGTCGCCGCCGTAGTTCTGCTGCACCGCGTCCTTCAGCGCCTTGTCGTACTCGGAGTCGCTCACGCTGAGGTTCAGGGTGTCGGCGATGTTGCGCACCTGCGCCTCCTGGACCAGGTGCTGGAGCGTCGGCTGCACGATGTTGGTCGTGTAGTCGGTCGTCCCGGGCTTCGGCGCCGTCTGGTTCTGGGCCTCGAGTCCCTTGACCCGAAGCGTGATCCAGTGGTCGAGCTGCGTCTTGGTGATATGCGTCGCGCCGACGACGGCGACGTCGCCGCTCTCGAGCGAGGCGGCCGAGCTCGAGGCGTCGCTTCCGCCGCCGCAGGCGGCGGAGAAAGCGGCCGTCAGAGCAGCCAGGAGAAGTATGCGGAGGGCGCGGCCCATCAACAATTAAGCCGCGGCTTCGCGGCGGATTTCGAGTATAGCATCGAGGGTTTCCAGCACCTGTGAGGGGGCCGCCACGGGCCGCGAGACCTCCCGCCGGGCCACCGTGTAGAGGGCGTTCGGGGCGACCCGCTTCAGGTCCGCGACCTGTGCGGAGGTGAGCGCCAGCGGCGCGACCGTCATCCGCCCGCCGCGGAGCGTCACGGCCTCCGCGCCCAGCTCGGCCGCGGCGAGCCGGGCCTCCTGGAGCTGGAGCAGGTTCTGCACGGGCGCGGGGACGGGGCCGAACCGGTCGGCCAGCTCGGCGTCGAGCTCACGCAGGTCGGAGCGCTCGACGGCCAGCGCGATCCGGCGGTGCAGGTCGATCTTCACCGCCTCGAGCGGGATGTAGTCGGCCGGCACGTACGCATCGACGGCGGCGTCGAGCCGCACGGGCCGGGCCGTCTCGGGTGCCCGCCCCTGGAGCTCGGCGACCGCCTCCGCGAGGAGCTCGCAGTAGAGCTCGAAGCCGACCGCCGCCACGTGCCCGGACTGCTCGTCGCCGAGCAGGTTCCCGGCCCCGCGCAGCTCGAGGTCGCGCATCGCGATCCGGTAGCCCGACCCGAGCTCGGTGTAATCGGCGAGCGTCGAGAGCCGGTGGCGGGCCTCCTCGGAGAGCTCGCGCCGGTCGGGGTAGAAGAGGTAGGCGTGCGCGACCGCGTCCGACCGGCCCACCCGGCCGCGGATCTGGTAGAGCTGCGCCAGGCCGAGCGCATCCGCACGCTCCACGACGAGCGTGTTGGCCTGGGGGATGTCGAGGCCCGACTCGATGATGGTCGTCGAGACGAGCACGTCGAAGTCGCCGTGCAGGAACTTCATCATGACGTCCTCGAGCCGGCGCTCGGGCATCTGGCCGTGGGCCACGCCGACGCGCAGCTCCGGCACCCACATCCGCACCCGCTCGGCGGCCTCGTCGATCGTCTCGACCCGGTTGTGGAGGTAGAACGCCTGGCCCTCGCGAGCCGCCTCGCGCCGCAGCGCGGCGGCGATCAGCTCCTCGTCGAACTCGCCGACGTGGGTCTTGATCGGATGCCGGCCTCGCGGCGGGGTCGTGATGACGGTGATGTCGCGCAGCCCGGAGAGCGACATGTGCAGCGTGCGCGGGATCGGCGTCGCCGACATCGCGAGCACGTCGACCTCGAGCCGGAGCTGGCGCAGGAGCTCCTTCTGCGCCACGCCGAAGCGCTGCTCCTCGTCGACGATCACGAGGCCCAGGTTCTGGGGGACCACGTCGCGCGAGAGCACGCGGTGCGTCCCGATCAGCACCTCGACCTTGCCGTCCTGGTACTCCTGGAGGACGCGCTTCACCTCCGCCGGCGGCCGGAACCGCGACACCATCTCGACCCGTACCGGGAAGTCGCGGAACCGGTCCCTGAAGGTGGCGGCGTGCTGCTGGGCGAGGATCGTCGTCGGCACCAGCATGAGCACCTGGCGGCCGCCCGAGGCGGCCTTGAACGCCGCCCGCACGGCCACCTCCGTCTTGCCGAAGCCGACGTCGCCGCACACGAGCCGGTCCATCGGCCGGTCCGACTCCATGTCCTCCTTCACGACGTCGATCGCCACCTCCTGGTCGTCCGTCTCCTCGAACGGGAAGGAGGCCTCCAGGCGGCCCATCCACTCGTCGTCGGAGCCGTGCGGCGGCTTCGTCGCGGACTGGCGGCGGGCGTAGAGCGCGATCAGCTCGCCCGCCAGCTCGCGCACCGCGATCCGGGCCCGCGACTTCAGCGTCTGCCACGCCTTCCCGCCCAGCTTCGCGAGCGCCGGCGCGCGGCCGTCGGCGCCCACGTAGCGGCTCACCTTGGCGAGCTGGTCGTGGGGCACGTAGAGGCGATCGTCGCCGCGGAACTCGAGGTAGAGGTAGTCGCGGACGACGCCGCCCACCTCCTTGGTGTCGAAGCGGACGAAGCGGCCCACGCCGTGGTCCTCGTGGACGACGTAGTCGCCGGCGCGCAGGTCGGCGACCGTCGCAAGCGCGCGGCCGATCCGGGCCGGCCCGCGCGACCCGCGCCGGCGGAAGAGCTGGGCCGACGGCAGCACGGCCAGGCGCAGGCCCGGCGCCACGAACCCCCGCCGGAGCGCGGCGACGCAGAACGCCACGCCCGCCTCCTCCGGCCCGGCCGCACCGGGATCGGGCAGGGCCGCCTCCACCCGCCGGAGCTGGAGGTGCGTCCGGCGCGCCTCGCCGAGATGGGGGAAGCACACCAGCACGCGGTAGCCGGCCCGCTCGAGGCTGCGAAGCTCGTTCTCGGCCTCCGCGACGCCGAACGACGCGAGCGCCGGCGGCTGGGCGTCGAACGAGACGGGCTGGCCCAGCGGCATCTCGTCGAGCGCCGTCGCGTCCTCGATCAGCTCGCGCGCCTGCTCGACGGGGACGTATCCGCGGCGCAGGCCCTCCGGGTCGCGCAGGAGCTCGGCGGCCTCGGCGCAGGCCTCCTCGACCTCGGCCGCGAGCGCCTCGGCGTTCCACGCCACGAGCGCGGCGGAGCCGGCCAGCTCGGGAAGCGGCGAGACGAGCCCCTCGGGCACCGAGTGCTCATCCTCCTCGAGCCCCCACGCAACATCGGGGTCTGACCCCGTTGTTGCGCGCTCGGCCGCCGGGTGGATGAGGACGTGCTCGAGATCGCGCAGCGAGCGCTGGGTGAAGACCGAGAAGGCCGACAGGCGCTCCAGGCTGTCGCCGAAGAACTCGGCCCGCACCGGCTCGCGGCCGGTCGACGGGAAGACGTCGACGAGGCCGCCGCGCACCGAGAACTGGCCCCGCTCCTCGACGGTGTTGGCGCGCTCGTAGCCCGCGTCGGCCAGCTCGCGGGTGAGCGAGTCGAACGGCCGGTCCTCGCCAAGGCGCAGCTCCACCGGCGCGGGCCGGGCCTCGGGCGGCGGCAGCCGCTCGACGAGGGCGTCGGCCGAGACCGCCACGAGCCCGCCGACGGCCAGCGTGTGGAGCGCCCGGGCGCGCTCTCCGGCGAGATGCGGCGCGGGGTCGATCCCCGAGCCGTGCGCCGCCCCGCGCGACGGCATGAACGCAACCGGCTCGCCGGGCAGGTAGACCGCGGCCGCCTCGGCCAGCGTGCGGGCCGCGTCGTCGTCGCCCACGAGCACCGCGAGGCCCCGCGGCTCGAGGCCGGAGCGCGCCGCCCAGAGCGCCGCGGCCAGCGCGCCCAGGAGGGGCTCGGAAACCCGGGCCCGGGTCGCCCCCGAGGCCGCGCGGCGCGCGAACGAGGCGAAGTCGGCGTCCTCCAGCACGTAGGGCAGGGCAAGCTCCGCCCCTGCGAGGGGCGCGTCGGGCCGTTGCCTCGTCCCTTCCGCCACCGCCGTGGTGAATGGTACGCTCCGGCCCGCCGTCCCGACGGAGGTCCCGTTCCATGCGCCGTCTGATCGCAAGCATCTACGCCGTCGCCCTCACGCTGGCCCTGCCGGTTGCGGCCTACGCTGCCGACAGCTCCGAGACCGGGAAGCCCACCGGGCACGACTGGACGCTCGACTCGATCTTCGTGGTCGCCCTCTCGATTCCGGCGATCCTGGGTCTGCTCACGCTGATCGACATCGCCCGTGGCAAGCACACCCAGCGCCACGACCACTGACGCCGCCCTCGCGGAGCTCTCCGAGCTCCTCCGCATCGAGTCGGTCTCGAGCGACGGCGCCCACCCGGCGGAGCTGCGCGCGGCCGCCGAGTGGATCCGGGAGCTGATCGGCGGCGGCGAGATCACCGAGGCCCACGGGAACCCCATCGTCGACGGGCTGATCGAGGCCTCGAAGCCCAGGGCGCCGACGGTGATCGCCTACGGCCACTACGACGTCCAGGCGCCCGGGCCGTCCGACCTGTGGACGACGCCGCCCTTCGAGCCGGACATCCGCGACGGCTACATCTACGGGCGGGGGACGTGCGACGACAAGGGCAACTTCTACGCGCTCCTGCGGGCCGCGCTCGACCTGGCCGAGGCCGGCGAGCTGGGCGTGAACGTCCGCGTCCTCGCCGACGGCGAGGAGGAGGTCGGCGGCCACTCGGTCATCCATCATCTGGCCGACGTGGAGGGCGCCTTCACGGCCGCGGTCATCTTCGACGGCGGCATGGTGAACGCCGAGCTGCCCGCCCTCACGACCGGCCTGCGCGGCCTAGTCGGGGCGCAGGTGCGCGTCCGCACCGGGACGCGCGAGCTCCACTCGGGGATCTACGGCGGCGTGGCCGCCAACCCGGTCCACGACCTGCACCGCGTACTCGGCTCGCTCGTCGAGCTCCCGGAGGCGTTCTCGGAGGGGATCGCGCCGGTCTCCCAGGCCGAGCGTGAAGGATGGTCGGCGCTCGCGCCGGGAGCCGCGGAGCTCGAGCGCGGCGGCGTCACGCCGAGCGACCCGGCCGCCGGCGACGAGTTCTACGACCGCACGTGGGCCCGGCCGTCGCTCTCGATCCACTCGATCGCCTCGGGCGATCCGACCCTCCACAAGACGTCGATCCAGACCGAGGCCCTGGCGTCGGTGTCGATCCGGCTGGCTCCCGGGCAGAACGCCGCGGCCCTCTCCGAGGTGCTCGAGCGAACGCTCCGGGACGCGTGCCCGGCACACGCCGAGCTCGACCTCGAGATGTGGCCGCCGGGCGAGCCGGCCTGGATGGACCCGTCGGGGCCGGTGCTCCAGGCCGGGTTCGACGCCATCGAGCGCGCCACCGGCGCCCGCCCGCTCGCCGTCCGGAGCGGCGGCTCGATCCCGGTGGCGGCCGCGTTCGCCGCCCGCGGCATCCCGACCGTCCTCAGCGGCTTCGGCGTGGACGACGACAACATCCACAGCCCGAACGAACGGCTCGAGGTGCGGCGGTTCGAGTGGGCGCTCCGCTCTGCACGCGAGATCTACCTCGCCCTGGCCGCGCTCTGACGCCGGGGACAGTCCCTGAACATTTCGCGTGACACGGGAGGGACGCCCGCGTGGCACTTCACCGGCGCCCGCGGCCCACACGTGCGGCCGGCGGATCACGGATTCGTCGCGGCGCACGTTCAGGGACTGTCGCCGCCCTGACGAATTTTGGACAGTAGGGGGTTTACTCCGTCCCCCGATGCCGTTAGGCTAGGCGCCGTGTCGATGCTCCATCGGGGCATGAGCGAGTATCAGGTGCGGGCGCGCCTCTACGACCCGCCCGAGGCGGTGCGCCGCCTGGACTCGAAGCTGGCCTGTCTGCGCATGCAGACCGGCGCCCACATGTCGGGCGAGGCGGTGCGGCGGGCGTTCGAGGCCCGCCTCGAAAAGCGCGTGCCCGAGGTGGTGGCCGCGCCGGCCCAGAACGGCAAGGGCCCGCGCATCCGGCTCATCGCCTGAACGGCCTCCGGGCCGCCGCCGCTGCACAGAGCACCGGCAGGAACGCGCCCAGCAGCACGACCGGGGTCGTCACCACGCGCCTGGCGGAGTGCTGGAGGTAGTAGTGCAGGCTGGGCCGCCCGACCCAGTAGGCCCAGACGACGCTCACGAGCACGAGACAGGCGACCGCGGCCACGAAGACGGCCGTGCGCCGCTCGCCGCCGCGGGCCGCGAGCACGACTGCGACCGCCGCCGCCGGCACGATCACGAGCCACGCGCCCGGCTGGAGCGCGTGCCAGACCAGCGATCCCGCTCCGGTGGGAATGCGACCGAGCCGGCCCGCCAGGTACCCGGGATCGATCACCTTGGCGTACGGGATCTCGCCGTTCGACGTGTCCACGCCGTTGGCGTGAAGCCAGAGCTGCCACGGAACGGCCGTCGCCAGCGCCGCCACGCCTGCGCCCACCGCCGCCAGCCGCCGCCCCCGGCCGGCCGCGACGACGAGCACCACGACGAGCGCCGCGACGAACGGCGTCCCCTCCCGCTTGGTGGCGAGCACGGCGGCGGCGAAGAGCGCGGTGAGGATGAGCATCTCGCGCCGGCCGTCGGCGAGCCAGCGCCACGCGCACACCGCCGCCATCGCGAAGAAGACCGCGAGCGGGGCGTCGGCGAGCCCGGCGCCGGCCTGGTCGACGAGCGAGGGCGAGACCACGATCAGGAGCGCCGACGCCCAGGCCACGGCCGGAGGGACGCGCCCGGCCAGAAGCCGTGGCAGCGACAGGACGAGCGCCGCCGTGAGGAGCGCCGCCTGGAGATGGATGACCTGGGTGTCGATCGCCCCCATGAACCGGAAGCCGATCGCCTCGACGGCGGGAAGCAGGAGCGGGTAGTCGAGGTGCAGGTGGCGGTACGGCACGCCCGCGAAGAGGCCGGCGTCGAGCCCGCCGAGGAGCGTGATCGCCTTGGCCTTCATCGTCCACATCGCCCACGCGTCCCACTCCGCGAGCGGCCGGTAGACGGCGTCGACCAGGAGCAGGGCCACGATCAGCCCGACGGCGGCCTGGAGCGCCCGGACGATCGGCGCCGTCGGCCGGGCCGGGGCGGCGAGCACCGACGCCCGGTTCCGGGCGGGCAGGACGCCGGTCGCCGCCAGCCCCGCGCAGCCGGCGACCACCTGCCAGCGGGCCAGGTCGAGCCCGGCCACGAGCGCCCACTCGGCGAGGATGCCCGCGGCGGCGACGCCGATGAGGTACGCGGGCGCGGCCACGCCCGGCAGCTCGCGCGGTGCCCGCCACAGCCCGAGCGCCCTGCCGATCCCGGCGCCGGCCGCGAGAAAGCACACGTTGGCGGCGGCCAGCCCGAGGACGTGGGCGATCACGGCGAGCGCTCCACCCACACGCCCGGCGCGAGCTCCCTCGCCCCCGCCGGCGCCGTCCCGCCGGGATGGCGATGCCAGACGATGCGCCAGTCGGCGCCCTCCCCGGGGCCGACCGCGACCCGTGGCAGGAGCGACGTGTACGCCCAGAACGAGACGCGGCTCGAATAGGCGGTGAGCTGGTACGTGTCGCCCTGGGGGATCGTGCCCCGGAGCCGGGCGATCGCGTGGACGAGCCCCTTGGAGTGGATCGCGCCGGCGTTCTCGACCGCGGCCGCGCTCAGGCGCGCGTCATGCCGGGTGCGGGCCGCGAGGTCGATCGCCGCGACCGGGAGCCAGGCCAGGGCGACGAGCGCGATCCCCGTCCCCAGCAGCTGCATGACGCGGCCGGCGCGGTCGCGCTCGAGCAGCCTCCAGACGCCGTAGGCGCCCGCGACGCCGATCGGCTGCCAGGCAACCTCGGCGAGCAGGCGGAGCGTCACCGGGCGATGATACCCGCCCAATCCGGGCGCACCGGGCGCTCAGTGCGTGTGGTTACAGGAGTCGCCGGGCGGCGCGAGCGCCTTCTGCTGGGCGTTCGCGATGGCGTCCGCCTGCGGGTCATACGGCCCCGGCTGCGGCACCTTCACCCGGATCAGCGGGGTCACGCCGGGGCCCATGATGGTGCCGCGGTACGCCTTGCCCATGCCGGGCTGCGTGTGGCCGAACCGGTACGTGCCGACGCAGAAGTTGCCGGCCGGGTGGTGCGTCAGGAAGGCCTGGAGCCGCCACCAGCCCGAGCCCCACTTGGAGTCGAGCGTGTCGACGTAGAGGTTCCGGCCGTACGTGTCGGTCGGGTTGCCGTGGTTCGAGCCGAAGCCGCGCACCGGCACGCCCAGATAGGTGAACCGGCCCCACAGATGATCGAACGAGCCGTTGTAGATCCAGTCCGTGTGCAGCTCGAGCACCGGCAGGGCGGTGTTCCAGTGCGACAGGTGAAGCTCCGTGAACGCGCGCCGGTAGTCGCGCTTGTGCAGGCCGCCGTGCGGCACGATCCGCTTCCAGGCCTGGAGCGCCCAGAACGAGCCGTTGGGGAGCCGGCATCCGGTGACGAAGAGCGGCAGCGGGTCCTCGTGCGCCGCTGCGGCGAGGGCCCCGGCCGTGCGGAAGCGATGGCACACGTTCTTGACCGTCTCCCAGTACGGCTGTCCGCGCGAGGCCCACCCGCCCGTGTAGTCGAGCTTGAAGTGGCGCTGATGGCGGCTGCGGGTCGGCGCGATGGCGTTCTTCGCCCCCCACGCGAGGATGTGCTTGCGCTTGCCGCGCTGGTTCGTGTAGTCGATGACGGCGATGCCGAGGCGCGAGACACGCAGCCGGACGTCGCTCGCGTTGTGCGTGATCGCCTTGGAGGCGAGGGCCGGCGCGGGCACGGTCGCGATTGCGGCGGCTCCGACGAGGAGCGCGCAGAGGAGAGGCGAGACCCGGCGGCGCATGGTGACCTTATCGGCCGCGGGCCGCCGCGGGTTTACCCCTTCCGCGCCCTCGCCGGCGCGACCCGGATCCGCGACAGCGTCCACAGCGCCATCACGCCGTCCCGCCACGTCAGCTTCTTGCCCTCGACCCGGCCGCGGGCCGCGTAGGAGATCGGCACCTCGTAGATCCGGCGCCCCGACTTGAGGAGCTTCGCGGTGATCTCGGGCTCGATGTCGAACCCGTCCGACCGCAGGTCGAGCGAGCGCCACACGGAGAGCGGCATCAGCTTGTAGCACGTCTCCATGTCCGACAGATAGCTGTTGAAGAGCACGTTGGTCCACAGCGTCACCATCTTGTTTCCGATGACGAACCAGAACGAGTACGCCGAGTGCGCAGCGAAGCTCCGACTGCCGTACACGACCTCGGCTCGCCCCCGCTCGATCGGTGCCAGAAGGAGCGGGAATTCGGCCGGATCGTACTCCAGATCGGCGTCCTGTACCAGAGCGACGTCGCCCGTGGCCGCCGCGATGGCGGTCCGCAGGGCCGCGCCCTTGCCCCGGTTTCGCTCGTGGCGGATGACCTGGGCGGGCACCTTGAAGTCGCGCCCCGACAGGATCTCGGGCGTCGCGTCGGTCGAACCGTCGTCGACGATCACGAGCTCGGAGACCTCCGGCCGCTCCTCGACCGCGTCGAGCAGGCGCTCCAGCGTCCGCTCCTCGTTGTAGACCGGGATCAGCACCGACAGCTCAGCCACGGCGCCGCTCCATGCTGAGGCGGACGGCGAGCGGGACGCCGATCGCGGTCGTCGGCACGAACCAGGCCGCCTGGAGGACGAGCGAGAACGCGAACGCCCGGCTGGCGCCCACGTCGAAGAGGCCGAGGCCGCTGACGCACAGCCACTGGTACGTCCCGACGAAGCCGGGTGACGACGGCACCGCCGTGCCGAGGTTCACGAGCCCGGTCATGAAGGCCGCCTGCCACAGGGCGAGGTCGACGCCGAGCGCGTCGGCGACGAGCCAGAGGCCGACCGTCCACAGTCCCCACGCGGCGGCCGAGAGCGCGGTGGCGACGGCGAGGTCGCTCGGCCGGATCACCGCCGCCGTCCCCCGGATCAGCCCCGAGAGCTGGCGGCCCGGCCACGAGAGCCGCACCGAGAGCGGCAGCGTGCGCCCGTCCCGGGCCCGGTGGGCGACGTAGAGCCGGGTCGCGACGAGGCCGGCGGCGATGATCGCGGTCACGACAAGCGAGGCCACGAAGACCCGGTCGATCCAGGTGCGCCGGGGCGTGAACGGGTAGGTGGCGACCAGGAGCGCCAGCAGCACGAAGACGTCGCTGGCCCGGTCGACCACGACCGTTGCGAGCGTGCGCGAGCGCGGCGTCGCCGTCCGCCGGCTCAGCCAGTGCGCGCGGAGCAGATCGCCGACGCGCCCGGGCAGGACGTTGTTGGCCCCCACCCCGGCCACGACCAGGCCGACGAAGCTCCGCGACGACCCGTGCGCCTGGCGGCGGGCGATCCAGCGCCAGCGCAGGCCCTGGACGACGTAGACCCCGGCGAGCACGACCACGGCGCCCGCGAGCGGGGCCAGGTCGGCCTCACGCACGGCGGCGCGCACGTCCTCCCAGGCGACGCCGCGGGTGGCGACGTACAGGAGGACGAGGCTGACGGGGACGCCGATCGCGAGGCCGAGCGCCATGCTTCTCGCGGAGACCCCGGCCCGGTCCTCGGCGCCGATGCCGGGCGCCGTCCCGGGGTCGGTCCGTGTCAGCATCCGGCGGATGTTAATCAGCGCTCGCGGGCGGCGGTACGGGGCCGGCGCCGTTGAACGCCCGCATCGCGGCGTCGACGCCCGCGCGCGCGACGACGAGGGTGCACTCGGTCCCCCGCTCGACGAGCGCGTCGACGTCGGTGCCCGGGTCGAACGGCTGAAGCAGCCAGTCGGCGACCGGCCGCCGCTCGCCGCGGCCGGGCCGGCCGACGCCGATCCGCACGCGCGGGAAGTCCGCCGTCCCGAGCGCCGCTTTGACCGACCGCAGGCCGTTGTGCCCCGCCAGGCCGCCGCCCATCTTGGCCCTCACGTCGCCGAGCTCCAGGTCGATCTCGTCATGGACGACCAGGATGTCGGCCGGCTCGAGGCCGTAGAACCGGGCGGCGGAGGCGACGGCCGGTCCGGACAGGTTCATGTAGGTCCGCGGCTCGAAGAGCGCGAGGCGGACGTCGCCGGTGCGGACGGTCGCGATCCGTCCCGAGAACTTGGACCGCCACGAGCCGTCCAGCGACTCCGCCAGCCGATCGGCGACCATGAACCCGAGGTTGTGACGCGTGCGCGCGTACTCCGGGCCGGGGTTCCCGAGGCCCGCGACCAGGAGGTCCATCGGGATCTCACTCGGAGGATTCGTCGCCGGACGGCCGCTCGCCGCCGGCTTCCTCGCCGCCGCCCTCGCCGGGCTCGGCGCCCTCGACCTGCTCGCCCGCCTCCAGCGCCGCCTCCGCGGCGGCCAGCGCCTCGGCCTCCGCCTCGGCCTCGGCCTCGAGCTCGGCCTCGGTCTTGAGCTCGTCCTCGGACACCGGCGCCGCGATCGTGGCGAGGACGGTGCTCTCGAGGTCGTCCGTGAAGGTGATGCCGGACGGGGCCTCGATGTCGGCGAGCCGGATGGACTGGCCGATCTCGAGCGCCGATACGTCGACGGTGATGAAGTCGACCAGGTCGGCCGGCAGCGCCTCCACGTGCAGCTCGTGCGCGGGCTGGTTCAGCGCGCCGCCCATGTTCACGCCCTCGGCGTGGCCCTCGAGGTGGATCGGGATCGCGGTCTGGATCTTCTGGTCCAGGCGGATCTCGTGCAGGTCGATGTGCACGACGCGGCCGCGCACCGGGTCGAGCTGAAGATCCTTGATCAGGACGGGGCGGGGCTTGCCGTCGCCGTCCAGGGTGACGTCGAGGATCGTGTGCAGCCCGTGGCCCGACACCGCCTGGCGCAGGTCACGCGCGTTCACGACGATCGCCTGCGTCTCGGTCGTCGCCGAGTAGATGACGCCGGGGATGTCGCCGGCAGCGCGCAGCGCCTTGGCGTCCTTCGACCCGCGGCCGTCGCGCGGGCGCACCTGAAGCTTGACTCGGTCCATTGATCAGAACAACTGATTTCCGCCGTGGAAGAGGCCCGAGACGGAATCGTCGTTGAAGACGTTCGAGATCGTATCAGCCAGGATCGGGGCCACCGACAGCACCTGGACGTTCGCCGGCTTCGTCGTCGGGTCGATCGGGATCGTGTCGGTGACCACCACCTTCTCGAAGACGCTCGACGCGAGCCGCTCCAGCGCGCGCCCGGAGAAGACCGGGTGCGTGGCGCACGCGAAGACGCGCGTGGCGCCGTGGTCGAGCAGCGCCTGGCCGCCGGCGCACAGCGTCCCGGCGGTGTCGATCATGTCGTCCAGCAGGATGCAGATCTTGCCGCGCACCCGTCCGATGACGTTGGTCGCCTCGGCCTCCTGGTGCTCGGGCCGCTCCTTGGTGATGAGGGCGAGGTCGGCGCCGAGCATCTCGGCGAACTTCTTGGCCAGCTTCACCCGGCCGGCGTCGGCCGACACGACGACGATCTCGTCGTGCTCGATGTCGAGCAGCAACGTGAAGTGCTCGGCCAGGATCGGGACGGCGGTCATGTGGTCGACGGGCTTGCGGAAGAAGCCCTGCACCTGCCCCGCGTGGAGGTCCATCGTCAGCATGCGGTCGACCCCGGCGGCCTCGAGGATGTCGGCGACGAGCCGGGCGGTGATGGGCTCGCGCGGCATCCCCTTCTTGTCCTGCCGGCTGTACGGGTACCACGGCATGACGGCGGTGACGCGCTTGGCCGATGCCAGCGCCGCGGCCTGCACCATGACGAGCAGCTCGACGAGCGAGTCGTTGGTCGGCGAGACGCACGACTGGACGATGAAGACATCCGCCCCGCGGATCGATTCCTCGTAGCGGACGTACACCTCGCCGTTCGTGAACGTCTTCAGCGTGACGTCGCCCATCTGGATGCCGAGCCGCTCGGCGATCGCCTCGCCGAGGGCCATGTTCGAGCGGCCGGCGAAGAGCATCAGCCGCTTCTGCGGCGCTCGCTCCATCCATGTGCGGTGCTCGCCCTTGCTCATCGCCGACGCAGCCATGCCCGCGCCCGTGAAGAGCGGGATGGGCGTCTCGAGGCTAACCGCGGCTTCGCTTTCGTGTTCCATAGCCCTCGATGTTCTTTTGGGGGGTCCGGGCGACGCCGAGCGCGTCGGGGGGGATGTCGTCGGTGATCACTGAGCCGGCAGCGGTCCACGCCCCGTCTCCAATCGTTACAGGGGCGACGAAGACAGTATCGCTGGACGTGTGGACGTCACGCCCGATCGTGGTGCGCTGCTTCCGCGTGCCATCGTAGTTGGCGGTGATGTTGCCCGCACCGATGTTCGTGCCCTCGCCGATCTCCGCATCGCCGATGTAGGAGAGGTGCGGCACCTTGGCCCGCTCGCCGATCGAGGCGTTCTTGATCTCGACGAACGTCCCCGCCTTGGCGCCGGGGCCGACGTCCGCCCCGGGGCGCAGGTAGCAGAACGGACCGACCAGGGCGCCCGCGCCGATCCGGGCGTCGACCGCCACCGCGTGCGGGCCGACCTGGGCGCCCTCCCCCACCCAGGTCGCGCCGCGCAGGACGGTGAACGGGTGCACCACGGCGTCGCGCTCGAGCTCGACGCTCGCGTCGATCCACGTCGTCGCCGGGTCGACGATCGTGGCGCCGGCCAGCATGTGGGCCCGGTTCGTCCGGTCGCGCAGCACCGCCGCGGCGGCCGCCAGGTCGGCCCGGGTGTTGACGCCGAGGCCGCCCGTTGCCTCGGCGTGGCGGTGGCCGACGACCGGCCGTCCGCGCGCCGCGAGGGCGCCGATCACATCCGTCAGGTAGAGCTCGCCCTGGTCGTTTCGGGTGTCCAGCCCCTCGAGCGCCGGCCACAGGTCCTCGGACCGGAAGACGTAGATGCCCGAGTTGACCTCCGTGATCGCCCGCTCGGCGGCGGACGCGTCGCGCACCTCGACGATCCGCTCGATCCCCCCGCCCGCGTCGCGCACGATCCGGCCGAAGTCGGCGCCGATCGCCGCCGTCCGCTCGAAGGTCAGGATCGTCGCCGCCGCGCCGGCCTCCGAGTGGGTCGCGCGCAGGTCGCGCAGGCTGGCGGGATCGGTCAGGGGATGGTCGCCGTAGAGCACCATGACGTCGCCGGCGAAGGTCCCGAGCGCGGCGCGGGCGGCCGCGACGGCGTCCCCGGTTCCGAGCGGCCGCTCCTGGACGGCCGCCTCGACGCCCGCGGGGAGCCGCTCGCGGACGGCGTCGGCATCCGGGTTGGTGACCACAACCATGCGGTCCGGCCCCGACTCGAGGCAGGCGGCCACGGCCCAGTCGAGCAGCGTCCGCCCCAGGATCTCGTGCAGCACCTTCGGCGTGCGCGATCGCATGCGCGTCCCCTGACCGGCGGCGAGGAGGACACAGGCGAGCGGAGAGCCGGGAGTCATGCGGGGTGGGCGGTCGGTGTCTGGGAGCTGGGGCGCCTGGATTCGAACCAGGGATCACGGGACCAAAACCCGTTGCCTTACCACTTGGCCACGCCCCATCGAGCGCGGTCGCGGGGGCGGGCTCGAGTATATGTCAGGCCGGCCGCCACTCGATGCTGTAGCGCAGCGTGAAGGCCTGGCCGCAGCTCGCGCACTCGGTGCGGCCCTCCCGCTGCGCGGCGAGCGAGTCGCCGTCTCCCTCGAGGACCTCGGCCTGCTCCAGCGCCCCACCGCAGACCGGGCACGGGATGTGGACGAGCGGGCGCCGCCGCGCCGTCTCGACGCCCGGCCTCGCCGGAAGGGCGCATTCGACGCGCGCGACCAGCTGGCTGATCTCGACACCGTTCGCGGCGAGGATGGCGATGACCTGCGGCTCGGGGTCGCGGATGAGTCCGAGCAGGATGTGCTCCGTCCCGATAACGTCGTGGCCGACGGCGAGCGACTCGCGGAGGCCGCCTTCGAGGGCGGCCTTCGCGGCGGGCGTGAACGGGATCTGGCCGGCGGAGGCAGTGTCGCCATGGCCGCCGTGGGCGCGTAGCTCGTCGCGGAGGCCGGCGAGCTCGAGCCCCGCCTCGCGCATGACGCGCGCCGCGACGCCATCCTCCTTCAGCATGAGCCCCAGCAGCAGGTGCTCGGTGCCGATGCGGTCATGGCGGAGTGCCCGCGCCTCGCCCTGCGCCAGCACGACCGCCATGCGCGCCCGCTCGGTGAACCGCTGGAACACCCGCCGAGCATAGACTCGCGCGATGCACACGCGGAACCTCGGCACGAACGGCCCGGCCGTATCGGTCGTCGGCTACGGCGCCTGGCAGGCGGGCGGCAGGAACTGGGGCGAGCGCTCGCCCGACGCCGACGTGATCGCGGCGATGCGCGCGGCGATCGACTCGGGCCAGACGTGGATCGACACGGCCGAGGTCTACGGCCAGGGCCACTCCGAGGAGCTGGTCGGCCGGGCGATCGCGGGGCGCCGCGACGACGTCCTGCTCTTCACCAAGGTCGCGCCCGACGACGAGGGCTCCGGCATCAGGCCGGACGAGATCCACGCCGCCATCCGGGCGTCGCTCCGCCGGCTCGGCACCGACCGGGTCGACCTCTACCAGGTGCACTGGCCCGACGACGGGATCC
The DNA here is from genome assembly GCA_025927685.1 of Thermoleophilia bacterium. Lineage (GTDB taxonomy): Bacteria > Actinomycetota > Thermoleophilia > Gaiellales > JAICJC01 > JAICJC01. Next base: position 21,641 of record JAICKX010000038.1, read on the forward strand.
CCGTCGAGGAGACATGGGGCGCGATGGCTCGGGTGGTGGCGGACGGCCTGGCCGTGCACGTCGGCGTCTCGAACTTCGACCGGGCGCTGGTCGAGCGCTGCCGCCCGATCCACCCGGTGGCGTCGGTGCAGAACGAGCTCTCGCTCCTCCGCCAGGACGACCGGGCCGAGCTCCTGCCGTGGCTCGCCGCCGAGGGCATCGGCTACCTGGCCTTCTCCCCCATCGCATCGGGCCTCCTGGCGGGGCGCATCGCAGCCGACACGACCTTCCCCGAGAACGACTGGCGCCGCGACGAGCTCACCCCGGAGCGCCTCGCCGACGCCGTCCCGCGCGTCGAGCGGCTGGCCGCGATCGGCGAGCGGCTCGGCGCCACCGCCGCCCAGCTGGCGGTGGCCTGGGTCGTCCACCAGCCCGGCGTCACCGGCGCGATCTGCGGCACGCTCTCCGCCGAGAACGCGCGCGCCAACTCGGCCGCCGGCGAGCTCGAGCTCGACCCAGAGACGCTGGCCGAGATCGACGCGCTGTTCTAGGCCCTGCGCAGGTCGCCCAGCATGACGAGCAGCAGGATCAGCAGCATGATCCCGGCGACCACGATCGCGATCCCGATGCCGACGTAGATCGCGGGCAAGAGGATTCCGGCGACTGCCTGGGCGGTGACGACGATCCACACCGGCCGCCGGATCACCTTCGGCAGCCTGTGGCGGACGTTCAGATAGGCGAGCACCGAGAGGACGCCGACCAGCATCATGATCAGGCGGAAGCCCTCCGCCCACGCGACGACCGCCTCGACCAGGCCGAGGATCACGGCGATCCGCAGGCTGTTCTGCCGCAGCCACCGCGACGGCGAGCGGCCCGGCTTCTGCTCGATGGTCAGCGTGTCGCTGGAGACGTTCCAGGGTGCCATGCGAGGATCATACCGGCGAGGCTGCGAGCGCCCCGGGGATCGCCGCGGCCGCCTCCTCGGCCGCCTGGCGGTGCGGGAACAGGCCGAACACCGTCGGCCCCGACCCGGTCACCTGGGCCGCGAGCGCGCCCCGGTCACGCAGGGCTTCGAGCGTCGCGCCGGCCTCCGGCCGCAGCCGCAGCGCCGCAGCCTGCAGGTCGTTGGCCATCAGCGCGGCGACGTCCTCGGCCCGGCGGACGGTGTGCATCCGCCGGATCAGCTCGCCCTCGACGGCGCGGAAGGCCGGGTTCGGCTCCGCCGCCGCGTACACCTCGCCGGTCGAGAGCCCCTCGGCGGCCGGCACGAGCGCGAAGGCGTGCCCACGCGGGAACTCGGGCAGCGCGTGCACGCGGTCGCCGCGGCCCGTGCAGAAGCCGGTCTCGGCGCCGGAGAGGAAGAACGGCACGTCGGTGCCGATGGCCCGCGCCAGCTCGTGAAGCTCGTTCGGCGAGCGCTCGCCGCGCAGCGCCCGCAGGACCGCGGCGGCGTCCGACGAGCCGCCGCCCAGGCCGGCTGCGACAGGGATGCGCTTCTCGAGACGCACCCTGCGGGTCTCGCCCAGCGCCTCGAGCGCGGCCGTCACCAGCGTGTCCTCGGGGAAGCCCTCGACCACCGTCTCCGCGGCCGGCTCGAGCTCCAGCTCGTCGTACACGTCGACCGCCTGCACGAGCGTCGTCACCCGGTGGTAGCCGTCGGGCCGCAGCGGGCCGAGCCGCAGGCACAGGTTCACCTTGGCCGGCGCGCGCACCCTCATCGCAGCTCGCGGGCCAGGCCGGCCAGCCGCTCGGGCGCGAGCTGCTCGGCGCGCAGGCCGGCGAGCTCGGCCGGCGGCGGCGGAAGCCCGGCCAGCTGGAGGGCGTTCCCGAGCGTCTTTCGGCGGTGGGCGAACGCGGCGTGCACGACCCGAGCCGTCCACTCCCACTCGTCGCCGAGCTCCGCGCCCTCCCGGCGCCGGAAGGCGACCAGAGCGGAGTCGACGTTCGGCTCGGGGGCGAACACCCGCCGCGACACCGTCCGCCGGCCGAGCCGCTCGCACGCCAGCTGGACGAGGACCGACACGGCGCCGTAGGCCTTCGATCCCGGCTGCGCGAAGAGCCGGTCGGCGATCTCGCGCTGCACCATGACGCAGAACCGCTCGATCGCCGGGAGCGCGCGGATGATGACGGGCGTGGCGACGCTGTAGGGCAGGTTCGCGACGAGCGCCCCCGGCGGCGGGTCGAGCGCCGCCGGATCGAGCCGGGCGGCGTCCGCCCAGACGACGCGGACGTTGTCCGCGCCGGCAAGGGTCGCCGCGAGCGCGGGCTCGAGCCGGCGGTCGACCTCGACCGCGTGGACGAGCGCCACCCGCTGGGCCAGCCAGGCGGTGAGGACGCCCAGGCCGGCGCCGACCTCGAGCACGACGTCGTCCGGCCGGAGCGGGAGCAGCCGCCCGGCCACCTCGAGGACGTTGTCGTCGACGAGGAAGTGCTGGCCCAGGTCGCGGTCGGGGCGGATCCCGAACTCGCGCATCCGCGCCAGCGTCACCTGCGGCCCGCTCACAGGCCGAAGACCCGGGTGGCGTTGGCGTCGATCAGCGCCTCCAGGGCCGCCGGCTCGACGCCCCGCTCGGCGGCCAGCTGCTCGAGCGTCCGCATCACGTACGCGGGCTGGTTGGGCCGGCCGCGGTGCGGCGGCGGCGCCAGGTACGGCGCGTCCGTCTCGGCCAGGATGCGGTCGCCGGGCACGCGCCGGGCCGCCTCGCGCAGCTCCTCGGCCTTCGGGTAGCAGACGTTCCCGGCGAACGAGACCATGTACCCGCGCTCGAGCGCGTCGTCCAGCCGGCCCACCGAGCCGAAGCAGTGCAGGACGACGGGCACCCGGGCGACCTCGAGCATCGCAAACGTCTCGTCGTCGGCGGCGCGGGTGTGGATGACGAGCGGCAGCCCGGCGTCGTTGGCGACCTCGATCTGGGCGGCGAACGCCCGCCGCTGGTCGTCCCGGGGCGCGTAGTCGCGGTAGAAGTCGAGCCCGCACTCCCCCACCGCGACCACCCGCGGCCGGCCGAGCAGCCCGCGCACCGCGGCCGCCGGATCGGCGACCTCGGCGGCCTCGTGCGGGTGCACGCCGACGATCGCCCACACGCCCGGGACCCGCTCGGCCAGCGCGACCGCCTGCTCGCGGCCGATGGTGAGGACGCGGCCCACGCCGGCCGCCGCCGCCGCGGCGACCACGTCCTCCGGCTCCCCGTCGCACATCTCGAGGTGCGCGTGGGTGTCGATCACGCGCCGGCGGCGGCGAGGCGCGGAAAGAGCGGCGGCGGCTGCTCCACGGCCGTGCCCGCCACGGTCAGGCCGAGCCCGGCCCGCTCCCAGCCGGTCGCGCCGGGGTCGCCGACCGCGGCCAGGATGCGCTCGGAGGCCTCCGGGATGTAGCCGTGCAGGAGAACGCCCAGCGCCCGCACCGCATCGGCCAGCGTGTAGAGCGCCGTGTCGAGCTTCTCGGCGTCGGCCGGGTCGTCGCTGCGGGCGAGCGCCCACGGCGCCGCGTCCTCCACGTAGCGGTTGGCGGCGCGCACGAGCGTCCAGATCTCCTCGAGCGCCCCCGTCAGGTCGAGGGCGTCGATCCGCTCGGCGACCCGCTCGTGCACCGGCTCGAGCGCCGTCTCGCCCTCGGGCACCCGGCCGTCCCGGTAGCGGGCGATCATCGCCGTCGTCCGCGAGACGAGGTTTCCGAGGTCGTTCGCCAGCTCGCCCTCGTAGCGGCGGTCGAGGCCGTCGCGGGTCACGCTGCCGTCCTGGCCGAACTGCACCTCGCGCAGGACGTAGAAGCGCAGCGCGTCGGCGCCGAGATCGGCGATGACCTGGAGCGGGTCGATGACGTTGCCGAGCGACTTCGACATCTTCTGGTCGCCGCTCGTCAGGTAGCCGTGGACGAAGAGCTTCCGCGGCGGCTCGTAGCCGGCGGCGACGAGGAGCGCCGGCCACAGCACGCAGTGCAGGCGCAGGATGTCCTTGCCGAGCAGGTGGGTGGACGGCCAGAACGTGGCCGAGACGTCCGTCCCCGTCCCGTACTCCAGCGCCGTGTGGTAGTTGAGCAGGGCGTCGACCCAGACGTAGATCGTCTGCTCAGGCTTCCAGGGCAGCGGCACGCCCCAGCTCACCGACGCCCGGCTCACCGAGAGATCGTTCAGGCCGGCCTCGATCTGCGAGCGGGCCTCGTTGTAGCGGGTGCGGGGCACGACGTACTCGGGGTCGCGGTCGTAGAGCTCGAGCAGCGGCCCGGTGAAGGCGGAGAGGCGGAAGAAGGTGTTCTCCTCCTCGAGCCACTCGACGGGGGTCTTGTGGAGCGGGCAGATGTTGCCCGGCTGCTCGAGGTCGCCCTCCGCGTAGAACTGCTCGCAGCCGGTGCAGTAGAGCCCGGCGTAGGTGTCCTCGTACAGATGGCCGGCGTCGCGGAGCCGAACGAGGAAGTCCTGGACGCGCGCCTCGTGCTCGGGGTCGGTGGTGCGGATGAAGTAGTCGTTGGTCGCGTTCAGCTTCGCGACCAGGTCGCGGAACCGGGCCGACACCCGGTCGCAGAACTCCTTCGGCGTGAGCCCGGCCTCCTCCGCGGCGCGCGCGACCTTGGCGCCGTGCTCATCCGTTCCGGTCAGGAAGAAGACGTCCTCGCCGCGCTGGCGGTGGTGCCGCGCCAGGACGTCCGCTGCCACGGTTGTATACGCATGGCCCAGATGCGGGTCCGAGTTGACGTAGTAGATTGGCGTAGTGACAGAGAACGGCATGTTTTTTGTAAGGAGTTGTCAGGTTGAGCAATTTCCGCGTTATTCTGGGAGCCGGGCTCCATCCTAGAAGATGGCGAGGGTCAGAATGAACGCAGTGAAACAGCCGACGCGGATCCGCGCCGGGCAAACCGGAGGGGTCGTGCGCCGGGTCGACGACCTCGGCCGGATCGTCATCCCGGTCGAGATCCGGCGCAGGTTCGGGATCGAGATCCGCGACCCGCTGGAGATCAGCGTGCGCGGGGACACGATCGTGCTCTCCAAGCCGCACGACGCGTGCGTGTTCTGCGGCGGCAGGCGCGCGCTCCAGCCGTTCCACGAGCGCATGGTGTGCGCGTCGTGCCGGGCGGAGATGACCGACGACGTGGTCAGCGCCTCGCGCGGGTGATCGCGGAGTAGAGGCGGTTCCGGGGTAGACCGGTGAGCCGCGCCGCCAGGGAGGCGGCGCGGCGACTGCCGAGCGCCTCGGCCAGCTCCCGGAGCGCGTCGTCGGCGGGCACAGCCCGACCGCCGTCGACCGCGCCGGGCGCGAGGACGAGCGTCACCTCCCCCTTCGGCGGCGATCCGTAGTGGTCGCAGAGCTCGGCCAGCGTGCCACGCCGCACCTCCTCGTGCAGCTTGGTCAGCTCGCGGCAGACCGCCGCCCGGCGGACGGGATCGCGCTCGGCGAGCGCGCGCAGCGTGGCCGGCAGCCGCCGCGGCGACTCGAACGCCACCACCGCGAGCCCGGCGGCGTCGACCCTGTCGAGAAGCGCCGCGATGCCCGCCGCGGTCCGCGGCAGGAACCCGCAGAAGGCGAAGCCGTCGCGCGCCAGGCCCGACGCCGCCGCAGCCGTCGTCACGGCCGACGCGCCCGGCAGCACCTCGACCGGCAGCCCGGCCTCCACGGCAGCGCCCACCAGCCGGGCGCCGGGGTCGGACACGGTCGGCGTGCCGGCGTCCGAGACCAGCACGACGCGTTCGCCCTCCCGGACCCGTGCCAGGAGGGCCGGGATCCGGGCGGCCTCGTTGTGCTCGGTGAGCGAGATCCGCGGCGCGGAGATGCCGTGGCGGTCGAGCAGCGTCAGCGTGCGGCGGGTGTCCTCGCAGGCGA
>JAICKX010000184.1 GCA_025927685.1 Thermoleophilia bacterium
CGCCCGAGGCAGCGCCCGCTCGAGGATCTCGCAGGTCCGGGTGAGCTCCACCTGCCCGAAGGCGCTCAGCAACCGGTCGCGCTCCTCGCCGCGCGAGTAGTGCCCCTGGAGCTCCTCGGGCGTCGACACGACGGCGCTATGGCGCGACGCGCGCGAACCGGCGGCCGACACGCAGCTCGGCCCCGGCCATTCGCGATCGCGGCACGTCCAGCTCGTCGGCCCCCAGCGGCTCGCCGTCGACGCGGACGCCGCCCTGCGAGATCAGCCGCCGCGCCTCGCCGCGCGACCCCGCCAGGCCGTGGTCCGCAAGCAGCGCGGGCACGTGCACCGGGTCCGCTTCCGGCAGCTCGAGCACCGGCGCGTCCTCGGTCGCCCGCTTCTCCTTGAACATGCGGTCGAAGCCGGCCTCCGCAGCCGCGGCCGCCTCAGGGCCGTGCCAGCGCTCCACCAGCCGGCGCGCGAACTCCCGCTTGGCCGCGTACGGGTCGGCCGGCGGCGCATCGCCGGCCTCGAGGCACAGCCGGTAGTAGTCGGGCATCAGCTCGTCGACGCAGCTCATCGCCTTGCCGTACATCTCCTGCGCCGGCTCGGTGATCCCGATGTAGTTCTGGAGCGACGCGCTCATCTTCTGGGTGCCGTTGGGCCCCATGATGAGCGGGGTCGTGAGGGCCACCTGCGGCTCCTGCCCGTAGGCCAGCTGGACGTCGCGGCCCGTCAGGAGGTTGTACTCCTGATCGGTGCCGCCCAGCTCGACGTCGGCCCGGATCGCGACCGAGTCGTAGGCCTGCATCAGCGGGTACAGGAACTCCGACACCGAGATCGGCTGGTTGTCGCGGAAGCGGCGCTCGAAGTCGTTTCGCTCCAGGAGGCGCGACACGGTGATCGTGCGGGTGAGTCGGAGGATCTCCGCGAAGTCGAGCTTCCCGAGCCACTCGCTGTTGAAGCGAAGCTCGGTGCGGCCGGGATCGAGGATGCGAAGCGCCTGGTCGAAGTAGAGGCGGGCGTTCTCGTCGATCTGCTCGTCGGACAGCACGCGCCGCTCCTTGGAGCGCCCGGACGGGTCGCCGACGCGGGCCGTGTAGTCGCCGACGATGAGGATGCCCGTGTGCCCCTGGTCCTGGAACGCGCGCATCCGCTGGAGCGGGATGGCGTTCCCGATGTGGATGTCGCGGGCCGTGGGGTCGATCCCGAGCTTGACCCGGAGCGGCCGCCCCAGACCGAGCTTGCGCTCGAGCTCGCCCTCCGGGAGCACCTTGACGGCGTTACGCGTGAGTGCGGCGAGGTCTGCCACGGGGCGCGGATGATATCGGCCGGCTCACGAAGCTCGACTCCGGGTCGTAGAAGCGCCACGGGTGGTCGACCCCCTTGGTGATGCCGACGCGCACCGACGACGCCACCCGGCGCGGCCGCTCCGGCGGCTGGAGCGCGGCGGGCTCGCCGTTCAGCCCCGGCCCGGCCCCGAGCGCCTGGCCGACGTTCCCCGGGCCGGTCGCGAGCGGCTCGCGTCCCCGCCGGGCCCGCATCCGCTCGACGCCGTGCACGGGCTCGAGCGCGCGGACGAGCACGGCGGCGCCCACGCCCTCGGGGCGGCAGACGACGTTCACGCACCAGTGGATCCCGTAGGAGCGGTAGACATAGAGCGTCCCGGGCGGCCCGAACATCGCGGCGTTCCGGACGCGGAGGCCGGGAAAGGAGTGCGACGCGGGGTCGTCGGCCGCGTACGCCTCGGCCTCGACGATCGGCCCGCCGACCCCGTCCACGAGGAGCGTCCAGCCGATCAGGGCGCGAGCGGCGACGACCGGGTCGCCGGCCAGGTCGAGCGTCACCCGGCCGGCTGCCAGCGATACCCGCCGCCGGCCGGCTCGATCGTCCCCCACCCGGAGATGTGGGAGGCGGCGCAGAGGGTGCCCGTGCCGGCGAGCTCCTCGAGCCAGCGGCGCCGGGTTGCGAGGCCGGCATCGGGATCGGTGTCGAACTCGTGGTCCCACTCGGGATGCTCGACGTGGCTCGGGTGGTGGATGACGTCGGCCAGGAACACCCGCCGGCCGCCGTCGACCGCGATCTCGACGCAGGCGTGGCCGCCGCGGTGCCCGGGCGCCTCCACCAGACGGATCCCCGGCGCCACCTCGGCGCCGTCGGCCGCCTCCTCCAGGCGGTCCCCGAGCGCCTCGAGGACGCGGCGTGCCGAGCGGTCGGGCCGGAGCCCGCGGGCCCATACGGCCGCGGTCGCCGTGACGACGACGTGCTTCGCGGGCACGTCGGGCGCGCCGCCGCAGTGATCGAAGTCGAGGTGGGTGAGGACGACGGTGTCGACGTCGGAGAGCCGGCAGCCGTGCGCCGCCAGCGCCTGCTCCAGATTGCTGGTCGCGCCCTCCCACTCACTGTCGAGCTGCCCCGCCGCCGTGTCCACGAGCACCGTCCGGCCGCCGCCGCGGACAAGGACGACGTTCGAGGGGAGGTCGGCGTCCTGGAACGTCCCCGCCGGGCCCAGCAGCGCCCCCTCCATCGGGATGACGCCCGCCGAGATCAGGAGCACGTCGCGGTCAGACATCGAGCGACATCTGGTTCTTCTTGTTCCGGCGCAGCGCCTGCGCGAGCGCCACCGCCTCGCCCATGTCCGCGAGAATGGTGCGCTCCGTCCGCGACGCGACCAGCGGCTCGTCCATGCCCTCGACCCAGACCCGGGTGCGCTGGCCGTCGCCGCGATCGTCGCCCTCGATCGGCTCGAGGGCGTAGATCCGGTCGGCGCGGACGTACTTCCCATAGCCCAGGAAGACCATCGGCGCGCCCCCGTTCACAGCTCCCGCAGCACCTCGCGCAGCGAGCCCCCGACGTGGGCCACGTCGCCCTCCTCGAGCTGGACGAAGAACGGGAGCGCGAGCGTCGCGCGGCTGACCCGCTCGGTCACGGGCAGCATCCCCTCGGCGTAGCCGAACCGGGCCCGGTACGGCGGCTGGAGGTGGATCGCCGGCAGGTACGGCCGGGTGGCGACGCCACGGGCCGCGAGCCCCGCGGCGACGGCGTCGCGATCGATGCCCTCGGCGAGCCGCACGTAGTAGACGAACCAGCTCCGCTCCTCCGGGCCGCGGTAGGGCAGCTCCACGCCGTCGATGCCTGCGAGCGCCGCGTCATAGCGCTCCGCCACCCGCCGCCGGGCCTCGAGCAGGGCCTCCAGCTTCTCGAGCTGGCCGATCCCGATGGCGGCCGACATCTCGTCCATCCGGTAGTTGAAGCCCACCCGCTGGTGCACCAGCCAGTCGCCGTTGTCCGAGCGGCCCTGGTTCACCAGGCTGCGCAGGTCGGCGGCGACGTCCGCGTCATCGGTCGTCACCATGCCGCCCTCGCCGGTGGTGAGCTGCTTGTTCGGGTAGAAGCCGTAGACGGCCGGATTGCCGTGCGACCCGACCGCGCGCCCGTTCACGCTGCACCCGAGCGCCTCGCACGCGTCCTCGACCACCGGGATGCCGTGCTCGGCGGCGATGCGCGAGACAGCCTCGATGTCGCACGGATAGCCGAAGATGTGGATCGGGACGATCGCGCGCGTGCGCGGCGTGATCGCCGCCTCGACGGCCGCCGGATCGACGTTGAACGTCCGCTCGTCGATGTCGGCGAACACCGGGGTCGCCCGCTCGTGGAGGATCACGTTGGCCGAGGCGATGAACGAGAAGCTCGAGGTGATCACCTCGTCGCCCGGCCCCAGATCCAGCCGGTCGAGGGCGACGTGCAGGCCGGCGGTCCCACTCGAGCAGGCCACGGCGAACCGCGTCCCGACCCGCTCCGCGAACGCCCGCTCGAAGGCGGGGACCATCTCGCCGCAGGCCAGCGCGTCGGAGCGCAGGACGTCCATGACCAGCTCCCGCTCGCGCTCGCCGATGTGGGGACGGGCGAGGGGGATCGAACGGGTCGTCACCATGCCGCGGGTCAGACCGCGGCTCTGACCGGGTAGTCGAGCAAGTCGGAGAACCGCTCGTCGCGGCCCGACACGATCGCGAAGAACGTGTCCTGGATCGCCTTGGTGATCGGGCCTCGGCCGCCGATCTGCTGGCCGTCGACCGAGGCGATCGGAGTCACCTCGGCGGCCGTCCCGCACAGGAAGGCCTCCTCTGCGAAGTAGAGATCCGTGCGCACCAGGTTCACCTCGCGCACCTCGTACCCGAGCGTGTGGGCGATCCGGATGACC
>JAICKX010000186.1 GCA_025927685.1 Thermoleophilia bacterium
CGCGCCGCCGACCCGACGGCGGCGCGGATGCGTGGCGACAGGGTGACCGGCTCGTCGCGCCAGGCGCGGACGGCGTCCACCCCGCACCGGTTTCGGGCCGCGACCTCGGCCGCGACGGCCGGCACGGCGGCGACCAGCGCGTCGAGCGCGTCGGCCGACGGCGCGCGCACGTCCACCGTCGCGCGCACGAGGCCGGGGATGACGTTGGAGGCCGGCCGCGGGATCGTCACGTCGCCGATCGTCATCACCGCGCCGGGCACGTCGAGCGCCCGCTCGCGCAGGCGCACGGCCAGCTCGGCGCAGGCCGCGAATGCGTCCCGGCGGTCGGCCATCGGCACGGTGCCGGCGTGGCCCGCCGCGCCCCGGAACGTGACGGTGAAGCCGGCCATCCCCACGATCGCCTCCACGTCGCCGAGCGCACAGCCGGCGGCATCGAGCGCCGGGCCCTGCTCGATGTGCGGCTCGACGTAGGCCGCCGGGAGCGCGACCTCGACGGGCGGGCCGGGCAGGCCGAGCGCGGCCAGCGCCTCCTCGACGGTGGTCCCGGCGGCGTCGGCGCGGGCCAGCCCGGCGGGGTCGATCCGGCCGGCGACGCTGCGGCTCCCGAAGCAGCCGTCGCCGAACCGCCAGCCTTCCTCGTCGCGGAAGGCGACGACCGCGAGCGGCGCACCGGGCGCCTCGGCGGCGACCGCGGCGACGGCCTCGAGCGCGACGACGACGCCGAGCGCGCCGTCGAAGCGGCCGCCCGAGGGCACGGTGTCGAGGTGCGAGCCCGCCCAGATCTCCCCCGTGACGGGGCTGCCCGAGGGGCGCGCGTAGAGGTTTCCGACCGCGTCGCGCGAGACGGCCAGCCCCTCCTCCTCGCACCACGCTGCGACGACGGCGTGAGCCTCGTCCTCGACGGCGCTCAGGCCGGGCCGGGTGACGCCGCCGTCCGGGCCGTCGGCGCCCACGCGGGCGAGGAGGTCGAGCCTCTCCATCGCCCGCTCTGCGCGCGGGATGCTGGTGGTCTGCTCCATAGACCGGCGGTAGACTCGCCCCCATCATAATGGTTGTGATGGACTGAGCAGCCGTGGATCTCGGCCTTCAGGGATGCGCCGCGATCGTGGGCGGAGCGTCGTCCGGCATGGGCCGGGCCTGCGCGGTCGCGCTCGCCCGCGAGGGTTGCAGCGTCGCGCTCTTCGCCCGTCGGCGCGAGCTGCTCGACGAGGCGGTCGCCGAGCTCGAGGCGCTGGGCAGCGGGGCGGCGGCGCTCGCGGTCGCCGGCGACTCGGCGCTCCCGGCCGACCTCGAGGCGCTGGTCGAGCGGACGATCGAGCGCTTCGGCAGGCTCGACATCGTCGTCAACAACACCGGCGGCCCGCCGGCGGGGGGCTTCGAGGACTTCGACGACGACGCCTGGCGGCAGGCCTGGGACCTGACGCTCATGTCGACGCTGCGCCTGACCCGGCTCGCGCTCCCGGAGCTCAGAAAGAGCGGGCGCGGCCGCGTGGTCAACATCACGTCCTCGGCGGTGAAGGAGCCGAGCGAGGGGCTGCTGCTCTCGAACACCTACCGGCCGGGTGTGATCGGATGGGCCAAGACGCTCTCCCAGGACGAGGGGCCGCACGGCATCACCGTGAACTCGATCGCGCCCGGCTACATCGACACCGAGCGGATGCAGAACCTCTACGCCGGCGGCGCCGATCCCGAGGCTGACCGCCGCCGCGACGAGGCGCTGATCCCGGCCCGCCGCTTCGGCGACCCGGCCGAGATCGGCGACCTGTGCGCGTTCCTGTGCTCGACCCGGGCCGCCTACCTGAGCGGCATCACGATCCTGGTGGACGGCGGGCTGGCGAAGGGGCTCCTGAGCTGAGCGGCCGGCTGGCCGGCAAGTCCATCGTCGTCACGGGCGGCTCGTCCGGGCTCGGCCGGGCGATGTCGCTGCGGTTCGCGGCCGAGGGCGCCGACGTCGTGATCGGCGACGTGCGCGAGGACCCCCGCGAGGGCGGCCGCCCGACGGTCGAGCTGATCGAGGAGGACGGCGGGAGCGCGGTCTTCCTGACCGCGGACGCCGGCCGCTGGGACGACATCGACCGGCTGGTGCGGACGGCCGTCGAGCGGCGCGGGCGGCTCGACGTCATGGTGCCGAACGCGATCGTGGCCGGTCCGCACTCGAAGGGCCTCCTGGAGACCACCGAGGAGGACTGGGACGCGATCATGCACGTCGGCCTGCGCGGGGTCTTCCTGTGCTGCAAGCGGGCCGTCCGGCAGATGCTCGCCCAGGAGCCGGTCGCCGAGGCGCGCGGGCGGATCATCACCGTCTCGTCGCAGCACGGCATGATCGGCGCGCCCGGCCATGTGGCGTACTGCACCGCGAAAGGGGGAATCGTCAACCTGACCCGCCAGCTGGCGGTCGACTTCGGCCCGCGCGGGATCATCGTGAACGCCATCGCGCCCGGAAAGATCCTGACCCGTCCCGCCGACGAGCCCGACTCGCCCGAGGTGCTCGCCTACTCGCACGCCCGCACGCCGTTCGCGCGGCTGGGGAAGCCGGACGACGTGGCGGCCGCTGCCGTCTTCCTGGCGTCCGACGAGTGCACCTACGTGAGCGGCACCAACCTGCTCGTCGACGGCGGCTGGATGGCCTACTGATGCGGGCGGCCGTCATCCACGAGCTCGAAGCGACGCCGGTCGTGGAGGAGCGCGAGGAGCCGGCCCGCGGCGAGGGCCAGGCGCTCGTCGAGACCGGCGCGGCCGGGTTGAACCCGGTCGATCTCGCGATCGGCGCCGGGGTCTTCTACGGCGGCCATCCGCCGCTGCCGTTCGTCGCCGGGCGGGAGGGCGTCGGCCACGTGCTCGAGGGCAACGCGTTCGCGCCGGGCACGCTCGTCGCCACGCTCAGGACGGCGAGCGGGTCGATGGCGGAGCGGTTTGTCGCCGACGAGGCCGAGCTGTGGGAGGTCCCCGCCGACGCCGACCCGGCGGTCGCCACGGCGCTCGGCATCGCCGGGCTGGCCGGGTGGCTGGCGGTGGAGGAGCGCGGGCGGATCCAGGAGGGCGATCGCGTGCTCGTGCTGGGAGCGACGGGGACGGTCGGATCGGTCGCGGTGCAGGCGGCCCGGCTCCTGGGAGCGTCCCGGGTGGTGGCCGCCGGCCGCGACGCCGTCCGGCTGGAGCGGTCGGTGCGGCTGGGCGCCGACGCCACGGTCCATCTGGACAGCGCTGATCTGGAGCAGGCGTTCCGCGACGCGTTTCCGGACGGCGGCCCCGAGCTCGTCATCGATCCCCTCTGGGGGCCGCCGGCGCTGGCGGCGATCGCGATCGCGCCGATCGGCGTGCGGTTCGTCAACCTCGGCCAGTCGGCGGGAGCATCGATGGAGCTCGCATCCGCGGCCGTGCGGGGCCGCCGGCTCGAGATCATCGGCCACACCGTCTTCGAGGCCCAGCACGAGGACCTGGCACGCGGCCACCGGGCGATGCTGCGGCACGTCGCGGCCGGCGAGCTCGAGGTCGACCTCGAGACGTTCCCGCGGGACCAGGCGGCCGAGGCCTGGGCCGCCCAGCGCGCCGGGCCGGCGCACAAGCTCGTCGTCACGGCGTAGGCGAGCCCGGCCCGCTGGGCCGGCCCCGTTTGCCGTCCGCCGGCGGGCGGTCCCGAAGGCGCCGCCCCTACGGCGCGAGCAGCACCCGCCCGTAGTGGGCCCGTGTCGCGAGCAGCTCCTGGGCCTTCGCCGCCTCATGGAGCG
>JAICKX010000125.1 GCA_025927685.1 Thermoleophilia bacterium
ACGGTGACGCGGGTCGTCCGGGCCCAGTACCCGCTCGTGGCGACCGCGCTCGACGCCGGGTCGCGCGGCGTGATGGCGCCGATGGTCGAGTCCGCGGACGAGGCCCTCCTCCTGGCCGAGTCCTCGCGCTATCCGCCACTCGGGAAGCGCGGCTTCGGCGTGATCATGTCCGACGAGCTCGACGGCGGCCCGGCGGCGGCGGCCGAGCGCGCCAACCGCGACACCTTCGTCATCGCCCAGATCGAGTCGGCGGCCGGGATCGAGCACGCCGACGAGATCCTCGCCGTGCCGGGCATCGACGCCGCATGGCTGGGCCCGTTCGACCTGTCGCTCTCGCTCGGCTGCCCCGGCGAGTTCGAGCACCCCCGCTACGTCGAGGCGGTCGACCGGCTGCTCGAGGCGTGCCGCCGGCGGGGCATCCCGCTCGGCCAGCTGGTCGCCTCCGCGGAGGCCGGCGCCGCGGCGGCCGCGCAGGGGTTTCAGCTGCTCGCGGTCGCCGACGTGTGGGTCTTCGAGCGCGCGCTTCGGGATGGCGTTGCCGCGCTCAGGCGCGCGTCGCCCGGGGGCTGAACGAGCGCGCAAACCGCGCGCCCGGCAGGCGCTCGCGACGGTCAGGGGCATCGTCACGCGCAGCACGACGGTCTTGGCCGCGTGCGCCCGGAGGGGACGCTCGGCCGGGGCTCAGCCCGTGTGGCCGCGGATCCAGTGGGCCAGGTTGTGCGCGTGCTCCGCGGGCGTCGGGCCGGACGGCGTGCGGACCGGGTGCGGCCGAGGCGACGAGCCGCCGCCGAGCGACACCGCGAGCAGGGCGAGTACGGCGGCCACGGCGAGCACCGCCACGGCGGCCGCCGCCCGGCCGCGCCGCCGGCGCCGGGCCCGGAACGTGCGCCGTGACGCTCCGGCCCGCACCGTCGTTTGGGCCGGAGCCGGGTCGCCGGTGAGCACCGCGGTCGGGCCCGCAGCCAGGCGCAGCGCGAGCACCGCGGCTGTGGGCCTGTCCTCGGGCGCGAGCTCCAGGCATGCCAGCACGGCCGCGTCCAGCTCCGCCGGGATCTCCCGCCGGAGCCTCCGCGGCGGCGTCACGGTCCCGGCGCGCTTCGCGGCGATGAGCTCCGGGAGCGAGTCGCCGGGGTGGGGTGGGCGGCCGGTCAGGAGCTCGTACATGACGACCCCGAGCGCGTACACGTCGGCGGCTGTCGTCACGCCACGACCCTCGGCCTGCTCCGGAGCCAGGTAGCGGGCCGTGCCGACGATGCTTCCGGTGAGCGTGAGCCGGGTCTGGTCGAGCGCATGCGCGATGCCGAAGTCGGCGATCTTGACCGCCGCCTCGGGTGTGACGAGGAGGTTCTGGGGCTTGATGTCGCGGTGCACGAGCCCGGCCGCATGGGCGCAGGCGAGGGCGGCGCAGCACCCGCGGGCGATCTCGGCGACGCGGTCCGGCGCCAGCCGCCGCTCCCGGCGCAGGACGTCGGCGAGCGTCTCTCCCTCCACGTACTCCATGACGATGAACGGCCGGCCGGCGTCCTCGCCGATGTCGAAGACCTGCACGATGTTCGGGTGGCTGAGCCTCGCCGCGCTGCGCGCCTCGCGCACGAACCGGGCCTGGAACGAGCCGTCATCGAGACCGTGCTCGGCGAGCACCTTGACCGCCACCGGCCGGTGCAGCTCCGTGTCGTACGCCAGGTGGACGACCGCCATCCCGCCCTGTCCGAGCGTGCCGTCCACGCGATACCGGCCGAGGGTCGTGATCGCGCTAATCCTCGCCCCCGCTTTCGTGGTCGTGCCCAGGCCGATGATCCTTGCCCGGGCGGTGATGCTTGCCCGGCTTGTGGTCCTTGCCCGGCCCGCGATCCTCGCCTTGGCCGTTGCCGTCGGCCGGCGGACCGGCCGTGGGCGGCGCCGGAGTGCAGGTGATCTCGCCGGCGAGCGAGGCGGTGGAGCGTGAGAGCGCCGCCCGCAGGCGCACGGGAACCTGATCGGCCGACACGGCCTGGCCGACCATCCGCCGCAGCTGCTCCGCCTGAGCTGCGGCTCCGCAGTCGTCGCCGCGGGCCAGGCTCGCCTCGACGGCGTCCGCCTGGGCTGCCAGCTGGGCGCCGAGCGCATGCGGCAGCTGCGGCGGTGAATCTGCCGACCCGCCTCCGCCGCACCCGGACGCCGCCACGACGGCGACCGCGAGGATCATCCTTCGCATGCCTCGGGAAATGCCCTGACCTCCCGCCTCCGACTCCCGGAGGGTAGCCGGTGCGAGGCGCTCTTCACCCGCGGCATCGCGACGCTCCTCCACGACGCCGCACACCTGTTTGCGGCTCCGGCCGGCGGGAAACAGGAAGACATGCACCGGGAAGACCGCCCGCCGCCCAGCTTCCGGCAGAGACGTGAACAGATCGACGGCGGATTCCACCGCCAGGAGAGCCGGTTCCGCTCGTGGGTCAGAGCCGACGGGTCCGGCGAGTTCCCGGCCGAGGCCGGCCGCTATCACCTGTACGTCTCGTGGGCCTGCCCGTGGGCGCACCGGACCGTGATCGGCCGGCGGCTGAAGCGGCTCGAGGGCGCGATCGGCCTCTCCGTCGCCGACCCGATCCGCGACGATCGCGGATGGGCCTTCACCGGCGGCGAGTACGCGGACGAGGTGAACGGCTGGTCGTTCCTCAGGGAGGCCTACGAGACCACCGAGCCCGGCTACGACGGGCGCATCAGCGTCCCCGTGCTCTGGGACACGCGTACGGGGCGGATCGTGAACAACGAGTCGGGCGACATCCTGCGGATGCTGAGCTCGGCGTTCGGCGACCTCGCCGGTGGACCGGATCTCTACCCGGCCCGGCTGGCCGGCCAGATCGACTCGCTCAACCGGCGGATTTACGGCCTCCTGAACAACGGCGTCTACAAGGCGGGCTTCAGCACCCGCCAGGCGGTGTACGAGCGCGAGGCACGCGGGGTCTTCGCGATGCTGGACGAGCTCGACGAGCGGCTGGCGCGACGGCGGTTCCTCTTCGGCGACCGGTACGTCGAGACGGACTGGCGCGTCTTCACCACCCTCATCCGCTTCGACGTGGCCTACACGACGCACTTCAAGCTGTCGCTCCGCCGGATCGTCGACTACCCGAATCTGTGGCCGTACCTGCGCGACCTCTACCAGCAGCCGGGCATCGCCGAGACGGTGCGGTTCGACGACATCCGCCGCCACTACTTCTGCACGCACCCGGACATCAACCCGAACCGCATCGTCGCGCTCCGCCCGGCGGAGGACCTCGACGCCCCGCACGGCCGGGCCGCGCTTCGCACGGCGAGCGCGGCCTAAGCCGTCTCGAGCACGGTGAGCTCGCGAGGATGCTGCGAGAGCGCCTCGATCCGCTCCGGGCCCATGAGGAGCGTCTCCATGTAGCTCGCCGTGTAGCCACCGTCGCGGTCGAACAGGATGTTCTCGTAGTTCGTCACGTAGCCCGGCTCCCAGGTGAACGGCTCGAAGGCGTCGTTCGCGAGGTAGGTGTGGCCGACCCAGTTCGGCGGCATGGCGATGCCGAGCGCGTATCCGCCGACCCACCACACACGCTCCTTCGGGAAGCGCGCGAAGACGTACTCCTCGGCGGCCCGCTGGGCGGCGTCGAGCGGATCGCCAGGCTTCACGGCATCGACGACCGCCGCGACGCTCCCCGCGGTCTGCTCGAGGATGGCGCGCGCCTCGGGATGGTCGCGCCCGACCGCGAACGTGCGGCACAGGTCGACGTGGTAGCGGTTCACGACCCCGCAGGCGTCCACGTACATGACATCCCCGGGCTCGACCGGGCGGCGCGACGGCGGCGAGTGGGTGCGGCACCACACGTCGGGCCCCGCGGACACCATCGTGCGGATCGCGGGCTCCTCACCGCCCTGGGCGGCCATCGCGGCGTTCAGGTGCGCGGCGATCTCGAGCTCGGTGCGGCCGGGCCGAACGTAGTCGTGGAGCGAAGCGAACGCCGCGTCGACGATGGCCGCCGCGCGGCGCACGCAGTCCTGCTCGGTGGGCGACTTGACGAGCCGGACGCGGTCCACGATCCAATCGCCCGCGGCCGTGTCCCCGCCCTGGGCTGCGAGAGCGGCGGCGATGCTCTCGACCATCGGGGCGCCGGGCGACTGCGTCCAGCGCTCGATCCCGATCCGGCGCCGGCCCCAGCCCCGCTCGCGGACGGCGGCGCAGAGGTCGTCGACGGCCGTCGTGTAGTCGTAGAAGACCGCGTCGTCGTAGAGCGCCACCTGCTCGACCAGCGTGCGGTGGCGGTCGTAGTCGACGAAGACCAGCCGGTCGTCGTCCGCCGCGAGGAGCGCGCCGACCGGCGCCCGCGGCGGATACCAGATCGACTCGAACCCGGTGAGGTAGTACAGGTTGGGCGGGCTCAGGACGAGCAGCACGTCGACGCCGCGACGCGCCATCTCGGCGCGGACGCGGCCGGCCCGGTCGCGGTACTCGGCGTCGGAGAAGGGGCGCTCCATACCGTGGCAGGATGTCACGCGGGCCGGGTAGCCTGACGCCAATCACGATCCGAGGAGCCGACATGTCCACGCACGCCCCCGCCACCGAGCCCGACCAGGACACCATCTCGCACGAGTGGCTCTCGTGGACGAGGATGGCCGACTTCTCGGACCACGCACCGCCGCTGATCGTCGGAGGCGAGGGGCCGTACGTGATCGACGCGGACGGGCGGCGGATGTTCGACGGCGTGTCGGGCCTCTTCACGACCCAGATCGGGTACTCGCACGGCGCCGAGCTCGGCGCTGCGGCGGCCCGTCAGCTCGAGACGCTCGGCTTCTACCCGAACTGGGCCGCCACCTCGCCGGCGCCCGTCGAGCTGACCGGGCAGGTGACCGCGCTCAGCCCCGAGCGGCTGAGCCGCGTGTTCTTCACGTCGGGAGGATCGGAGGCGGTCGAGTCGGCGCTCAAGATGATCCGGCTCCACTGGCTCGGCCGCGGCGAGCCGCTTCGACGCAAGGTGATCGCGCGCCGCGGCGCCTACCACGGCTGCACGCTCGGCGCGCTCTCGCTGACGGGCATCCCCGGGGCCCGAGCGCCCTTCGAGCCGCTGCTTCCGGACGTCCGGCATGCCGAGAACACCGACCGCCGCAACTACCCGGACGCCACCCGTGACAGCGCCTGGCTCGACGCCACGACGGCCGCGATCGAGCGGATGATCGTCGCGGAGGGCCCGCACACGGTCGCCGCCGTCGTCCTCGAGCCGGTGCAGAACGCGGGCGGCTGTCTCGTCCCGCCGGAGGGCTATGGGGCGCGGCTGCGCGAGATCTGCGACCGGTACGGGATCCTGCTCTGGTGCGACGAGGTCATCACCGGCTTCGGCCGCCTCGGCGCCTGGTTCGGGTCCGAGCTGCTCGGGTTCGATGCCGACGTCGTCACGTTCGCCAAGGGAATCACCTCGGGCCAGGCGCCGCTCGGCGGCATGCTCTTCACCGACGACGTCGCCGCGCCGCTCCTCGACGGCGGCGCGCTCTACGCGCACGGCTTCACGTTCGGCGGTCATCCGCTGGCCTGCGCGGTTGCGCTCGCCAACCTCGCGATCATGCACCGCGAGGGCGTCGTCGAGAACGTGCGCAGCCTCGAGAGTCACCTCGACGGGCTGCTCGCCGGGGTGGTCGACGGCTCGGATCTCGTCGTCGAGGCCCGCGGCCGCGGCTTCTTCCGCGCGATCGAGCTGCGCGACGCCTCGCTCCTTCCCGCCGCCCGCGACGCGATCCGCCGAAACGGCGTGATCGTCCGGCTCGACGACCGCGTGAACCCGTGCCTTGCGATCTCCCCGCCGCTGATCTCGACTGCGGAGGAGCTGGACGGGATGGCGGCCGGGATCGCGGCAGGGCTGGCGGAGGTGGGCTGACCGGCGGTCAGCGGGTGAGCCGCGCGCCGCAGAATCGGCAGAACTGGTCTCGCGGTGACTGCACCCGCTCGCCGCACGTCGGGCAATACAGGATGGTGAACGCTCACGACCCCGCGCCGAACCTTGCGCACGGGTTTCGGCGTGACCGACCGGGTCACCGCATGCCGCGTCTTGCGCACGGGATGAAGGACCTTCTTGTAGGCGAACAGGCCGACAGCGAGTCGCAGCCACGCGAGCCGGCGCAATCGCCGGTAGACGTAGCTCGTCACGGTGATGCCCAGCGCCCCGACCAGGTACGCGATCGCGACGCCGGCCAGGCCGGTGGCGAGCTCGGAGGGGCGGTGGAGATCCTCGGCGACGCCGGCGGCGACGACAATCGCCGCCACCACGAGCCACAGCCCATGAGCGATGAGCGATCCGACACCGGGCCGCCGCAGCCAGAAGGCCGTGGGGCTCGTGGGAAGCCGCCGCCCCGTGAACGGATCGAACCGGGCCGCGTCCGGCAGGAGCTTGCCGGTGACGGGGTCGAACCGCTCGACGCGCGGCGCAGGATCGGGATGAGCCTGGTGCATACCCCCGGTAGTCGGCCCTCCTCGAGGCGGGTTGAGCCGGCGGGAAGGCTCGCTACCCGAAGACGTAGAGCGGCGTGCCGAGCATGTCGAGGTCGACCTCGATGCCGAGCCCCGGCCCGGTCGGCGCCGCTCCGACGCCGCCCGAGGATCGGGGCTCGTAGCCGGCCACGTGCTCCTTCGTCCAGTCGTTCATGAACGACACGGTGAGCAGGTGCTCCGGCCGGGTGCTTGCCGCGAGATGGGCGACGGCGGCGGTCGTCACGTCGCCGCCCCAGGTGTCCTCGAGCGTGACGCGCAGGCCGAGCTCCTGGGCCAGGTCGCGCATCAGCCGGGCGTTCGTGAGCCCGCCGACCCGGCTGATCTTCAGGTTGAAGGCCTCGAGCGCGCCCGCCGAGACGGCGCGCACGAGCGACGGTACGTCGAGGATGATCTCGTCGAGCACCATCGGCAGCGTCGTGTGCCGGCGGACCGCCACACACTCCTCGAGCGTCCGGCAGGGCTGCTCCAGGTAGACGCGGTCGAGCGAATCGAGGAGCCTGGCGGCGACCACGGCATCCTGGGGCAGCCAGCCGCAGTTCGCGTCGGCGACCAGCAGGCCCCGGTCTCCCAGAAGCCCGGCCACCTGGGCCGCCCGGGCGGCGTCGTCGTGCGGGTCGGCGCCGAGCTTCAGCTGGAAGTGGCGCACGCCCTCGGCCATCCGCTCCTCGACGAAGCGCGCCATCTCGTCCACCGGCGCCAGCGGCACGGCGACGTAGAGCGGGAAGCGCTCGGCGCGCAGGCCGCCCAGGAGCGCGTGGAGCGGGAGCCCGGCGCGGCGGCCCAGGATGTCCCAGCAGGCGACGTCGACCGGGCTCTTGGCGTAGGCGTGGCCGAGGAGCGCGCCGTCCATGGCGTCGCGCACGGCCGCCAGGTTGGCCGCGTCCACGCCGACCAGCGCCGGCGCGATCTCGCGGAGCGCGGCGCGCGCGCCCTCGGCGAACGCGGGCAGGTACCGGGTCCCCAGCGGGCACACCTCGCCGTACCCGGCCAGGCCGTCGGCCGTGACGACGCGGACGATCGTGCTCGGCAGCGCGTCCAGCACGCGGCCCTCGGACATGACGTAGGAGCCGTGCGCGTAGGTCAGCTCATAGCCGTAGACCTCGACGCGGGCGATCGTGGCGGCCGCCGTCTCAGGCAAAGAGCTCACGCAGGTGGTCATTCAGGAAGACGTTGCGCGGGTCGAGCTCGCGGCGCAGGGCGATGAAGTCGGCGGCATGCGGATAGCGGGCATGCAGCTGCTCAGCCGTCAGGTAGTGGAGCTTCCCCCAGTGGACGCGCGCGTCGAACTCGCCCAGGAGGCGGTCGACATCGCGCAGGTAGGGCTGGTAGTCGGTCCCCGGCGTGCCCGACACCGAGATGACGACGCTCGCACGCTCATAGGAGTGCGAGAGCCAGCTCCCGTCGGCGGCGACCGTCCGCACCTCCATCGGGAAGATCGAGTCCGGCAGGCGGGCCAGCATGAGCTCGCGCATCGCGGCCACGGCCTCCGCTCCGCGCTCGTAGGGGACGAAGTACTCGAGCTCATGGAAGTTCGGCTCGAACGTCATCGGGTAGATCAGGTAGCTGCGGCCGACCCGGCGGCCGGGCTCGTCCGAGTCGGGCACGGAGTCGGCGGCCTCGTCGTAGATCTTGACGTAGCAGCTGTCGGCGAGCGTGGCGCCCTCCGGTGCGGAGAGGCCGTACAGCGCCGCGGAGCCCTCGGCCGGGATCCAGAAGAACGAGTAGTGGCGGTGGGCGCGGCTCATTGCGTCGAGGCGGCCCCAGGCCTCGTCCCACGTCCAGTGGTCGATCCGCTCCTGGAGCCGGTGGGCGGGGACGGCCTGAAGCTCGACCTCCGTGATCACGCCGAGCATCCCGAGCGCGACCTGCGCGGCCGGGAGACGGGCGTCCTCCTCGCCGAGCTCGAGCACGTCGCCGTCGGCCGTGACGAGCCGCATACGGCGGACGGTCGCCGAGAAGGACTGGAGCCCGAGCCCCGACCCGTGCGTCGCCGTCGCGACGGCGCCGGCGATGCCCTGCGTGTCGATGTCCCCCTGGTTCTCGAGCGCGAGGCCGGCGTCCCAGAGCGGCGAGCCGAAGGCGCCGACCGGCGTGCCCGGCAGGGCGGTGACCCGGCCGGCCACCGGGTCGATGCCGGTGATGCCGCTCATCCGGTCCATCCGGATGAGCGTCCCGTCCGTCGCGCAGACCGGACTGAACGAGTGGCCGGTTGCGACGCAGCGCACCTGGCCGGCTCCCCGCACCAGCGCCTGCACCTCGGCCTCGGACGCGGGCGACTCGACGGCGCGCGGCGAGCACGTCTGGTTCCCGGCCCAGTTGGTGAAGCGTTGCGCGGTGGTCGTCACGGCTGACACGGCGACGAGCTTAGAGCCTCGACGCCTGCGATGCGGGTGGGCCCCGCCGCCTTACACGGGCGGGGCGAAGATCCCCAGTTTGGAGTAGGGCCGGGGATCGTGCCCATTGCTACGGTTCCGGCCGTGTCCGGGGCCCACGGCGGCCTCCCCGGGTCTCGGGGTGGCGATGTAACCGTCCTCCTCGTCGACGACAACGACGAGGTGCGGACCGTCGTTCGCATGCTGCTCGAGCGGGCCGGGTTCGACGTGCTGGAGGCCGTCAACGGCAGCGAGGCGATCGCGGTGTTCGAGGACCGGGCCGACGCGATCAGCCTGCTGGTGACCGACATGTCGATGCCCGGGATGAGCGGCCGGGAGCTGGCCGACGACCTGCGGTCACGAGAGGCGGCAATCAGGGTGCTCTTCACCTCCGGGTTCCCGGACTCGCGCGCGGACGGGGCGGATTCGACCGGCGAGGCCTACCTGATGAAGCCGTTCACGCACGACGAGCTCGTCTCCGCGGCCCGCGCCCTCCTCGCCGAAGCGCCCGCGGCCTGCGAATCGCCCTGACAGACCGGCAATGACGTCCCTCGAGCACACCCAGCGGTTGATCGC
>JAICKX010000142.1 GCA_025927685.1 Thermoleophilia bacterium
ATCATGAAGGAGGCGCTCTGCATCCAGTGCGGCTGCTGCGTCTCGGAGTGCAACTCGATGGAGGCCGACCCGGATTTCCTCGGCCCGGCGGCGCTCGCGAAGGCGCAGCGGTTCGTCGGCGACGCGCGTGACCGCGATCGCGCCGAGCGGCTGCGCATGCTGAACGGCCCGCACGGCGTGTGGGACTGCACCCGCTGCTACTTCTGCAACGAGCGCTGCCCCAAGGGCGTCGACCCGCGCGACGCGATCGCGAAGCTCGGTTCCGAGATCTACTCCGAGGGGATGCTGTCCGACAAGGGCGCCCGCCACGCGCAGGTGTTCGACGTCTCGACCCGCGCCACCGGCTACCTGCTCGAGACGGCGCTCGTGCCGTACACCGATCCGATGAAGGCGATGGACGTCAAGTTCGCGCTGAACCTGGCCCGGGCCGGCAAGGTGCCGAATCCGCTCAAGCCCCACCGGGCGAAGAAGCTCGACGAGGTGCGCAAGCTGCACAAGCTGTTGAAGCCCCAGGAGGCCAACGCCCGCAACGACCGCCGGGCCGGCGTCTCCCTCGACCGTGAGGAGCCCGCCGAGTGAAGTCGAGCTACGCGTACTACCCCGGCTGCCTGGCCAGCCTGTCGCAGAAGGAGCTCGACACCTCGACCCGCGCGGTCGCCGGGAAGCTGGGCTTCGAGCTGGTCGACATCCCCGGATTCACATGCTGCGGCGCCGGCGACGTCCACGAGGCGCGCCCGGAGTACTACCTGCACCTGAACGCGCGGATCCTGGGCCAGGCCGAGCAGCTCGGGCAGGACACGCTCCTCACGATCTGCAACGTGTGCACGCTCAACCTGCGCCAGGCTGACCTCAAGCTGAAGGCCGACGGCGACCTGCGCGAGCGCGTGAACCAGAACCTCCGCGACGTCGGGGCGGCGTCCTACGAGGGCGGCGTGGAGGTGCGCCACCTGCTGTGGGAGATCGCGGAGGGCGACGGCTACGAGAAGCTGAAGCAGATCGCCGAGAAGCCGCTCGCGGGCGTGAAGATCGCGCCGTTCTACGGCTGCCAGATCCTGCGCCCGTCGAAGCTGCTCGGGTTCGAGGACCCCGACCGGCCGCAGTCGCTCGAGCGCATCATCGAGGCGTGCGGTGCCGAGGCCGTCGACTACCCGTCCAAGATCAAGTGCTGCGGCTTCCCGATCGTGCTCGCGCGCGAGGAGGTTGCGCTCGGCGAGCTCATCCAGCCGCTGGTCGAGGCGAAGGAGGCCGGGGCGGACGCGATGGTGACCCCCTGCCCGCTCTGCCACCTCTCGCTCGACGCCTGGCAGGGGAAGGCGAGCCGCGAGGCCGACATGGAGTTCGACCTCCCGATCTTCCACCTGGCCCAGCTCGTCGGCGCGGCCGCCGGCCTGACATACGACGACCTGCTCTTCAAGCGCCACGTCACCAAGACGTACCCGGCGACCGACAAGATCTACGCGGCGGGGGACTAGCGAGGACAGGCCGGGGACAGTCCCCGTACGGTCCGCGTGGCAGTCTGGTAACACCCCCGTGACCCCCAGCTACGTCGCACTCTTCCGCGCGCCCTACACCGCGCTCATGGTCGCTGCGCTGGGGGCGACGTTCCTCGGCTCGCTCGACGCGCTCATGGTGACGACGGCGCTGCCGTCGGCCGCCCAGGACATCGGCGGCGTCGACCTGATCGCCGTCACGGTCGGCGCGACCACCGTCGCCGTCGCCATGACGTTCCCGCTGGCCGGGGCGGTGATCGACCGCGAGGGCGTCGGCCGCTCGTTCGCGATCGCCTGCACGCTCTTCGCGTTCGCCAACATCCTGGGCGGGCTCGCACCGTCGATGCCCGTCGTGGCGGTCTCGCGGGCCATCCTCGGGCTGGGCGCCGGCTTCATGTTCGCGGTGCCGCTCGGCCTCTTCGCCGTCTCGATCCCGGACGAGCTGCGCCCGCGCGCGTTCGGCATCAACGCCGCGATGTGGGGCGTCTCGGCGCTCATCGGCCCCGCCCTCGGAGCCGCGCTGACCGCGACCGTGGGCTGGCGCTGGGTGTTCTGGATCAACCTGCCGCTGATCGCGATCGTGGCCTGGTCGGCGGCGCGGGCGCTGCGCGGCATCGACGCGCCCGACCGGCCGGCGCACGATGCCCCGTTCAACATCGCCGGGCCGGCGTTCCTGGGACTCGTCGTCGCCGTGCTCCTCGCGCTCACCAAGCACTGGCTGTCGCCGCTCGTGCTCGCGCCCATCGCGGTCATCCCGGCGGTCGCCTTCTACGTGCACGAGCGGCGCACCTCACAGCCGGTCTTCACCCACACCGCCAACTCGATCGCCGCCAACGTCGCCGCGTTCGGCTCCGGCGTCGCCTTCCTCGGAGCGGAGACGTACCTGCCGCTCCAGCTCCAGGTGGGCTTCGACGACGGCGTGCGCGTCGTGGGCGCCGCACTGCTCCTGTGCACGCTGGGCTGGACGGCCGGGTCGATGACCGCCGCCCGCATCGGGGCGCGGCCCAAGAACCAGATCGTGCTCGGGACGGCCCTGACCGTGGGCGCCACCTTCGTCATGGCGATCCCGGCCGGCGGCGCGGTGCTCCCGATCGGCGCATACACGCTCTCGGGCCTCGGGATGGGGATCGCCAGCCCTGCGCTCTTCGCCGCAGTGCTCGCGGACGGCGCCGAGGGCCGCGAGGGCCAGTCGACGTCGAGCATCCCGCTGGCGCGCCAGGTCGGCTCGGGCATGGGGGCTGCGGTTGCCGGCATCGTCTTCGCCGCGACGCTCACGTCGGCCCAGATCACAGCCTCCGAGCGGGCGCACGCGCACGTCCCGGCGGTGATCGATGCCGCCCGCCTCACCTACCTCGCCGCGGCCGTGGTCGGCCTCCTCGGCGTCGCGGCATGCCTGTGGTTGCGCGGCGACGTCCGCACCGTCCGGGCGGAGCACGCCATCGTCGAGCCGGAGGCCGTGGCGTAGCCGGACCGCGGTCCGAGGAGTCTGAGAGACTCCCTCTCGTGGGCGTGGTCGAGACCACCATCACCGCCGACCTGCGGCGGCTCTTTGGACACCCCGAGTTCCGGCTGGGGCAGCGCGAGGCCGTGGAAGCGTTCCTGGCCGCCCGCGACGTGCTCGCCGTCATGCCGACGGGCTCGGGGAAGTCGCTCTGCTACCAGCTTCCCGCGCTGGTCGCCCCGGGCGTGACGCTCGTCGTCTCGCCGCTCATCGCCCTCATGCAGGACCAGCACGGCGCGCTTCGCAACCGCGGGATCGACGGCGTCGAGATGCTGACCTCGGCGATGTCGCAGGAGGCGGTGACCGGGGCGCTCGACCGCATCCGGGCGGGCTCGGCGCGGCTGGTCTACGTCGCCCCCGAGCGGTTCACGAGCGCCCGCTTCCTCTCCGCGATCGCCGAGGCCGGGGTCGCCCGGCTGGCCGTCGACGAGGCCCACTGCCTCTCCGAGTGGGGGCACGACTTCCGTCCCGACTACCTGCGCCTGGCCGATGTCCGGGAGCGGCTGGGCTCGCCGCCCACGATGGCACTGACCGCGACGGCGACTCCACGGGTGGCCGCCGACATCGCCGCCGCGCTCCGGCTCCGCGACCCGGTCACGCCGCGCACCGGGTTCGACCGGCCCAACCTGACCTTCGCCGTCGTGCCGGTGCCCGGGGATCGCGAGAAGCCGCGCGTCCTCTCGTCGCTCCTGCACGCGCCCGACGCGCTCCCGGCCGTCGTCTACTGCGGCCGCCGGCGCACCTGCGAGGAGGTGGCCGACGCGCTCTCGGCCGGCGGTCTGCGGGCGGCCCCCTACCACGCCGGGCTCCACGGCGAGCGCCGCTCGGCGACCCTCGAAGCCTTCCTCGGCGGCGACCTGGACGTCGTCTGCGCGACCACCGCATTCGGCATGGGGATCGACAAGCCCGACGTCCGCTCCGTCGTCCACTGGGCGCTCCCGGCGTCGCCGGAGGAGTACTACCAGCAGGCCGGCCGCGCCGGCCGCGATGGCCTCGCGGCCCGCTGCACGCTGCTCTACGCCCGGCGCGACAAGGGGCTCGTCGTCCACTTCATCCAGCGCGCGCGGCTGGCGGCGTCCGACCTGGCGGCGGTGCACGCGGCGGCCGCCGCCCGCGCCGACGGCGGCGGCGTCTTCCGCCTCCGCGAGGCGGACCTGCGGATCGACGAGCCCCGGATCGCGCTCGGCGTCCTGGAACGGGCGGGCGCGCTCGAGCTCTTCCCTGCGCAGGCGGGGTCGTTCGCCGGCCGGCTGGCCGACCCCAGGCTCTCGAAGCGCCACCTCGCCTCGGCGGGCGTGGCCGGGCGGCGGGTGGAGCGGCGGCGGTGGGACCGGCTGGCCGCGATCGACGCCTACGCCACCGGAGGCGGCTGCCGCCGCGCTGCGCTCCTCGGCTACTTCTCCGGCGAGACGTCCGCGGTCCCGCCCGAGCGCTGCTGTGACGTCTGCGGAGCGGCGGTCGTGCCGCTCGCCGAAGCCGACGGCCCGCCGCCGCCCCTCCATGCCGTCGGGGCCGACCCGGCGACCGCCGTCCTGCGCGCCGTCGACGAGACAGGTGGGCGGGTCGGCCGCACGCGGGTCGTCCAGATCCTGCGCGGGTCGCGGGGCCGGGCGCTCGTCGCCGCGGGCCACGACCGGCTCGACTCCTACGGGATGCTCGCTGCCCTCTCGGCCGAGGAGGCGCTCGCCGCGGTGGATTCTCTCATCGAGTCCGGCGCCCTCGAGCTCACGCCCGGGCCGTACCCGCTCGTCAGGAGGGCCGCGGGGGCCCGGGCGGCCACGGCCCGCGACGCCGAGCTCCGCGAGCAGGTGCGCGCGCTCGGCACGCCCGGCGCCGAGGACGGCGTCGCGTTCCTCGCCCGGGTGCTCGCAGCGGCCGACGACCCCGAGCTGCGGGCGCTCGCGGCCGAATCCCTGGAGCGGATCGGCGGCGAGCGGGCCGCCGCGGCGCTCGCCGGAGCCTAGGATGGCGTCGACCGGCAGCCCCGTGGCGGCGCATGCGGACGAGCTCGAGGCGCGAACGCGATCCTTCGTCCGCGAGCATCGCCTCCCGAGCGCCGCCGTCGGTGTCGTCCACGGCGACGAGCTCGTGTGGTCGTCCGGGGCCGGGTTCGCAGACATCGCCGGCCGCCGCGCCGCCGGCCCCGAGACGCTCTACCGGATCGCCTCGATCACGAAGACGTTCACCGGGACGGCGGTCATGCAGCTCCGCGACGAGGGCCGGCTGCACCTCGACGACCCGGCCGTCGCCCACCTGCCCGAGCTGCGAAACGCGCAGAGCCCGTTCGGCTCCATCGAGACGGTCACGATCCGGCGCATGCTGAGCCACGAGTCCGGCCTCGTGGGCGATCCGCCGGGCACGGATTGGGCCTCGGCGACCTACGAGGCGTCTCCGGCCGCGAACCTCGCCCGCGCGGGTGAGATCGGGACGACGGTGCCGCCGAGCACCCAGCAGAAGTACTCGAATCTGGCATACCAGCTCCTCGGCGAGATCGTCACCCGTGTGTCCGGCGTTCCGTACCGCGACCACGTGCGGACCCAGATCCTCGAGCCGCTGGGGATGGCGGCGACGGCGTTCGAGCCGCTGTCGGCCGAGCTCGGCGCCAGGCGGGCCACCGGCTATGCGCCGCGCTGGTTCAGCGACGACCTGGTCGAGTCGGTCACCGCGCCGTTCACCGAGGCCGAAGGGGGCCTGTGGTCGTGCGTCGCCGACCTCGCCCGCTGGGTCGTGTTCCAGCTCCGCGAGGACGGTGGCACCCGAACCGGTGCCCAGGTGTTGGCGGGCGAGACGCTCGCCGAGATGCACCGGCCGCGCTACCTCGGGGACGAGGCCTGGACCGAGGCGTGGTGCATCGCCTGGTATGCGATCCGGCGCCAGGACGTCATCTGGGTGCAGCACTCGGGTGGCCTCCACGGCTTCACGACGAACGTGTGCTTCGACCCGAGGGAGCGGGTCGGTGCGATCGCGCTCGTGAACGGCGCCGGTGAGGAGCCCGACAGCCTCGCGATGGACCTGGCGGGGATCGCCCGTGACGCCGTCCGCGCAGCTCCGGCCCCGATCGAGCCGCCTGTCTCGCTTCCCCACGCCTGGCGGGAGCTCCTCGGCCTCTACGCCGAGCCCGAGACCATGCTGCTGCTCCGGCTCGAATGGCGCGACGGCAAGCTGACGTTCGTCGACGCAGACTCCCCCAGCTGGCGGCCGACCCTCGCGCCGGGTGCTTCACCCGACGCCTTCGTGGTCGAGCCCGGCGTGCGTGAGGCGGGCGAGCCGTGCACGTTCGAGCGCACCGCGGGCGGCGGCGTCCGCGCGGTCGTGGTCGGGTCCACCCGCCTGCGCCGCCTCGAGCCGGTGGAGTAACGCGCGGCGCCCTACGCCGCTGCCACGGCGCCGACGCGGTTCAGGCCGAGCTCGACGATGCCTGCCGACGGCGGTGCCAGCTCGACCGCCGACCGGTCGGTGGAGAAGACGATCAGCTGCCGCTCGCCGGCCAGCTCTGCCAGGTAGGCCAGCGTGCGCTGGACGCGCTCGGCATCGACGTGGGCGAAGGGGTCGTCGAGGAGCACCGGCGGCGTGGCGTCCCGGGGGCACAGGAGCCGCACCAGCTCGAGGCGCTCGACGAGATAGACCTGGCGCTGCGTGCCGTGCGAGAGCGCATCGAGGTCGACCACCTCGCCGAGCTCAGGCGTCTCGAGTCGCACGGCGAGGTCGTCGCCGACGAACGCGGTCGAGTAGCGCCCGCCCGTCAGCCGTGCGATCGGCCCCGCGAGGGCGGCGCCGAGCTGCGGGGCGACGTCGCGGTAGGTCTCGTCCGCGGCGGCCGCCAGCTCGGTCTCCGCGAGCCGCAGCACCGCGTCGGTGCGCTCGAGCCCGGCCACCCGCTCGATCGCCGCCTGGAGCTCCTCGCGCAGCTCGGCGACCTGCGGGGCCGCGCGGCGCCGCTCGGCGAGCTGGGCCTCGATCCGGGCCGCGGCCACCGCGGCCCGCTCGCGCTCGGCCTCGGCGGCCGTCCGCTCGGCCTCGACGTCCGCCAGGTCGCGTCCGTCGGCGAGCGCCGCGTGGATGCTGAGGCCGCTCTCGAGCTCCGCGAGCCGGCGCCTGGCCTGCTCGAGCGGCTCGTCGCCCATGAGGCGCTCCAGCTCGGCGGTCTTCTGGCGCCGGGTCGCCGCGGCCTCGACCAGGCGGGCGTGGCCGGCGGCGGCCGCGTCGTGGCGGCGCAGGCCGTCGTCGAGGTCGCCGGCGTCGAATCCGGCGCGCAGCAGCTCCGCCCTGACCCGCTCCGACACGTTGAGGCGCTCCTGCTCGATCTGGTCGAGCGCGGCGAGATCGGCGCGCAGGCCGGCGTAGTCCACCTCGACCCGGCTCAGCTCGCGCTCCACCCGATCGAGCTCGCGGTCGGCGGCGCACGCG
>JAICKX010000071.1 GCA_025927685.1 Thermoleophilia bacterium
GTTGAAGTCGACGTTGGCGGCCGTGTCGCCGGTGACGGCCTGCTGCGTGCCGGGCGGTAACGTCGCGAGCACCGGCGGAATCACCTGTGTTCGCAGCGTTTGGAGCGCACGTACGGCGGTTACGTCCTGGCCTTGGCCTGCGAGTGGGAAGTCGACCCGCGCCACCGTCTTCGCGGGGTTGACGGAGACACGGATCGGCTCGTGGATCACGCCGGTCGCGAGCGCGCGCCGTTTGAACTCGGCGTAGGCCTTCGCGAACCGTGGTGTCGTGACGTCGGCGGCCTTGACGACCAGGTGGGCGGGCTCTTGCGAGCCGGGGAAGGACGCCTGGATCGTGTCAAAGGTCTTGACGATGCTCAGGCTCTTGGGCAGGTCGGCGAAACCGGCTTGCTTCGTGTGCATTCCCAACGCCGGCAGCGCGAGCACGACGAGGATCGCGGTCGAGACGCTAGCCGCGAGCGCGGGGCGACGCATCGACCTAGTGATCACAAAGCCCCACAGCCGCGACTCCTGCCGGTCGCCCTTGAGGCGTTGCAGCACGGTGGGAGTCTCGCGCAGCCAGATAAGCCAGCGCGGTTGCAGCTTGACCAACCGCAGGACGCGCAGGGCGGTGGCGGCGAGCACTTGGCGTAACCCACGTTCGATGTAGCGGTCGCCGAGTTTGCCCAGCAGCGCCGGTAGCACGGTCAAGGAGCCGATCAACGAGGTGAAGACGACCAGCATTGCGCCAATCCCGATCGAAGTGAAGATCTGTGTGCCGGTGAGCAGCAGGCCGCCCATCGCGATCAGCACCGTGACCCCTGAGATTAGGACAGCCTGACCGGAAGTGGCCGCGGCACGGAACAATCCCTCGTGGCCCTCATGCCCGGCTGCGCGCTCCTCGCGCTCGCGCTTCAGATAGAACAGCGAGTAGTCGACTCCGACCGCCATCCCCATCAACAGGATCACGGACTGGGTCGCCACAGAGGCGTGAAACACCTGGCTGGCCAGCGCCGAGAGTCCGACCGATGCCAGCACGGCCGAGAACGCGAGCAAGACCGGAATGCCCGCGGCGACGAACGCGCCGAACGCGATCAGCAGGAGCACGAAGGTGATCGGCAGCGACAGCGTCTCCGCATTCTGGAAATCCTTGTCGATTGTCTTACTCAGCTCGTGTGTCGCGCTCGCCGCACCGAACTCGGCGACCGTAAAGCCAGGGCTCGCGTTCTGAAGACCGGCGACGGCGTCAAGCAGCGATTGCACCCGCGCGTCGGCAGTGTCGAGATCGCCCTTCATGTCGAACGTGATCAGCTGCGCGTGCCGATCCTTCGAAACCTCACCGGCAGCGCCGGTGTGGAGGTTCGTCACCTGCGGCATCGTCCGCAGCTTCACGAGCACGTCCTGCACGGTCGAGCGGAAGGCCGGGTCAGCGACCGTTCGCGTTGACGAGCGGACGAGCACGCTCTCCGACGCCGGTGTCTTGAATCCGGCGCTCGCGAGGATCTGCTCCGCCCGCGCCGTCTCGCCAGTCGATTGCTCGGAGACCGACAACATGTGGGTGCCGAGCGTCGAGCCAAGCCCGATCGCGACCACCACGAAGGCAACCCATGCCGCCACAGCGGTCTTCCAATGCCTCGCACTCCAGCGCGCGGCGCGCGCGGCAAAGTTGTACCGGCTCACTGGCTCGCCCGATTCGGGTTCGCGCGCCTCAGGAACTGACGGCGGCAACACCACTGTACGGTTGGTTGGCCCTTCCATTGTGACTCCTCTCGAACGACTCTCTGTGTCACCGGACGGTGACGCAGTTGCGTCTTCTCGAGGGTCACTCGACGCCGAGGAGGCGTAGGGGCAATCG
Organism: Thermoleophilia bacterium; assembly: GCA_025927685.1. Classification (GTDB taxonomy): domain Bacteria; phylum Actinomycetota; class Thermoleophilia; order Gaiellales; family JAICJC01; genus JAICJC01. The sequence continues at coordinate 1,835 of JAICKX010000071.1, forward strand.
AGCCGCCACGACGAAACTCTCCTCTACCTAACTAAGAGGGCTGCCGCGGCGGGTCAGCGTGGACCAGCGTAGCGGCTCGAATCGACGTGCGCAAGAAGTTTCCGTAATGGTCGCTCCACTCGCGACTTGAGCGGCTCCGCCGACGCCACTATCGGAACGGACATTCGCGACCGCCCAGGGCTAGCGGCTGCTGGGCAACACCCCCATTTTGGGCAGAAACACTGGAGGTCGAAGGATCTCCAGCGGCGGCGCTGTCCCTACGTTGCCCCGCGGCTTGTCTGTGCGTCGATCGGCGAGCCGTAGCCAAGCAAGGGCGTCTCATTTTCCTGGGCTTTTCCGAGAGCTGCGGGGCAGGGACTCGAACCCCGACTACCTGATCCAGAGTCAGGCGTCCTACCATTAGACGACCCCGCAAAGGCCGGTGAACCTTACCAAAGGGGTTATCGGCGGCCCGCTCGCCGGCTACAGCCGAAACGGCGGCAGGAGCCGCTTCTCGGACTCGCCTCCGATGGTCGCCTCGACCTCGATCCGGTCCTCGAGGCCCGACCCGCGCAGCTTCGAGCGAAGCAGGTTGTCGACCTGGTAGAGGCCGGCCGAGTTGTTCATCTCGATCTCGATCAGGACGCGCCCGTCGGTGCCCTTGATCCGCACCTCCTCGATCGCGGCGGCGGAGAGCGAGTGGATCGAGACGCGGCCGGACTCGAACGGGATGCGCGAGCGGCCCTTGGCCATATCGAGCGCGTCCGCGACCCGCACGACGCCGGCCTCGACCGAGAGGGGCACGCCGTCGGAGCGGTGGGAGATGATCGTCTGGAGCACCTCGGCCTGCACGATCGTGAGCTCGGGCTGCTCGTAGAGGCCCTCCAGGAGGCGGGGGAGGCGGTCGGCCGCCAGGAACAGGCTCATGTCCTCGTGGCCGGTGCGATGGATCGCCATCCCGAGGCAGTGGGTGAGGCAGCCGAGGACGACGACCACCTCGGCGTCCTCCTTCGTCATGCCGTAGTCGGCCACCATGCCCGGCTCGACCCCCGCCCGGCGCAGCTCGCGCAGGAGCTTCAGGCCGATGTTCGTCACGATCTGGATGTGCACCCACGAGTGGTCGTTGATCTGGAGCCGCGTGACCGCGTTCACGTTGGCCGCATGCCACAGCGCCTTCATCTCGGTGTCGCGGTTCACGCGCTCGATCAGGTCGCGCAGCGTGCGGTTGCCGCGGGCGGGCAGCGTGATCCGCATGTCGCGCACGGCCTCCGCCGGCGTCATCCGCGCCCCGCGCTCGGCGCGGACGCTGATCGGCTTTCCGGCCTCGGGCTCGGCGCCTGCCGGGACGTCCTCGGGCTCCGGCGCTTCCTGCTCGGCGCTCATGTGCAGGAGCCTATTACGATCGAGCCATGCCAGCGGAGATCCTGCGACCGGCGGCACCGGCGGACCGCGAGGCTGTCGAGCGCCTCGTCGAGGCCGCCTACGGCGGGTATGTCGAACGCATCGGCCGGCGCCCTGCGCCCATGGACGCCGACTACGCGGTCCTGATCGCGGCCGGCCGGGTGACGGTCGCCGAGCGGGACGGCGAGGTCGCCGGCGTCCTCGTCCTCGCGCCGATGGAGGATCACCTGCTCGTCGAGAACATCGCGGTCGACCCGACGGCCCAGCACACCGGCCTCGGCCGCCGCCTGATGGCGCACGCCGAGGACGAGGCCCGCGCGCTCGGCCTCTCGGAGCTCCGCCTCTACACGAACGAGCGCATGGTCGAGAACATCGCGTGGTATCCGCGGCTCGGGTACCGGGAGACCGAGCGGCGGGCCGAGAGCGGCTTCGCGCGCGTCTTCTTCCGGAAGCGGCTCAGCTAGCGCCCGCGCGGCATGACCCGCCAGGCGAACGCGAACGCGTCGTGGAACCAGCCGGCGCCGGCGCCCATGTAGTCCAGCGTCACGCCGTCGCCGGAGCCGTGGCTGTTGATCGCCCAGCCGTTCCCCAGGTAGATGCCGGCGTGATAGACGGTCGCCCACCGGGTCTTGACGCCGTTCGGCGCGGAGCTCCAGAAGAGGATGTCGCCGGGTCGCAGGTCACGGCGGTGGACGCGCTTGGAGACCGGCAGCTGCTTCGCCATGTCGTAGGTCGAGCGGGCCTGGATCGCCCCGTCCCCCGACCACACGTGGCTCGCGACCGTGTACGAGTGGAGCTTCATGACCCACCACACGAAGCCGGAGCAGTCGAACCCGCCTGCGACCGGTGAGCCCAGCGGCGACTGCGGATCGGGTGACGTCCCGCCCCAGACGTACGGCGAGCCGGAGGAGCGAAGCGCGAGCCCCAGCACCTTGCGCTGGAGCGGCGACCACGCCGGGAGCTGCGTCGCAACGGCCACCTTGGCCTGGCCGGCGGCGACTGCCCACGACGAGAGATGCGTCACCTGATAGGCCTCGGCGGCCACGTTCGCGCGCCGGATCACGTCGTTCGAGGAGAGCTCCCACGAGTCCCAGCCGTCGGGAACGTTGATGCGGGCGCCGATCGCGCGCACCTCCTGCTCGACGCCGAACCCGTCCGGCAGCCTGGGCGCCCATCCGTCGGCGGTCTGGAGATGGTTCAGCGCCTTGGCGGCGCGGGCGAGGCCCAGGATCCGCACGAGCGCGCGGTCGAACTCGAGCTGCGTCATGGTGCCCTTCGGGCCGGCACCCTCGGGAATCCAGTTGGCGGCGACGGCCTGCGCGAACGCGTCGGGCCCCTCCGGGACGCCCTTCAGCTTGTACGCGACCCGCGCGAGCACGCGGCTCGCGTTCTGGCGGCTCACGGTGTGGTGCGGCTTGAAGGCGGTCTGCGAGCTCGGCGTGATCCAGCCGTTGGTCGCGGCCCACCTGATCTGGTGCCGCGCCCAGAAGCCGCTCGGGACGTCGCTGAAGCCGCCGGCCGCGATCGCGGGCGGTGCGAAGGAGAGCAGCGCCGTGACGGCAGCCGCGAGGAAGGTGGAGCGACCCCTCACGATCCTGTCATCGTCTCGTTGCACCACCTGCTTTAGTAAGAGAACTGTTTTGTCTCTATGTCCGGTTTGTGGCGGCTCCCCTCAGGCCACCGCCTCGACCCAGTCGTCGTAGAGCGAGAAGTACCGCCCCTGGCGCTCGATCAGCTCGGCATGCGTGCCGGCCTCGATCACCTCGCCGTGCTCGAGGACGACGATCATGTCAGCGCGGCGGATGGTCGACAACCGGTGCGCGACAACGAAGGCCGTCCGGTCGCGAAGCAGCGTCTCGAGCGCCTCCTCGATGCGGGCCTCCGTCGGGATGTCGACCGAGGACGTGGCCTCGTCCAGGATCAGGATCCGCGGGTCGGCCAGGAGGGCGCGGGCGAACGCGACCAGCTGGCGCTGGCCGATCGAGAGGCGCGCTCCCCGCTCCTGCACGTTCGTGTCGTAGCCGTCCGGCAACGCCCGGATGAACTCGTCCGCGCCCACCGCCTCGGCCGCGGCGCGCACGTCGGCGTCCGTCGCCCCGGGCCGACCGAACGCGATGTTCTCGCGCACCGAGCCGGCGAAGAGGAAGCCCTCCTGCGGCACGATCCCGAGCTGGCGGCGGAGCGTCGCCACCGTCACGTCGCGCAGGTCGTGGCCGTCGACGGTGATCCGGCCGCCGGTCGGGTCGTAGAACCGCGCGAGCAGCTTTACGATCGTCGACTTGCCGGCGCCGGTGTGGCCGACGAGCGCGATCGTGTGGCCGGCGGGCACCGCGAACGAGACGCCGTGGAGCACCTCGGCCGAGCCCTCCGAGTACGCGAAGTGGACGTCCTCGAACGCGACGTCGCCGTGGATGGGCGGCAGCTCGCGGGCATCGGGCGCGTCGGTCAGCGCCGGCTCGGTGTCGAGCACGGTGAAGATGTTGTCGAGCGCCGCCGTCGCCGCCAGGAACGTCTGATAGAACTGGGACAGCTGCTGCACCGGGTCGAAGAAGTTCGACAGGAGCCCGATGAAGACGAAGAGGCCGCCCGGCGTCAGCTCCCCGTGGAAGACGAGCGTACCGCCGTAGCCGAGCACGATCGCCATCGCCGCGGCCGACAGCAGGTCGACGTACGGGAAGTAGATCGCCGACGCGTTCACGGTCTGCACGTTCGCCGCCCGGTAGTGGTCGTTGATGCCGACGAACCGGTCGTAGTTCGCGCGCTCGCGCCGGAACGCCTGGACCACCCGCACGCCCGAGATGTCCTCCTGGAGCTGGCCGGTGACCTCGCCGAGCCGGCGGCGCGTCTCGCGGTAGGCGCGGCCCGAGTAGTACCGGAAGATGACCGTACCGATCGCCATGCCGGGGAAGACCGTCAGCGTCGCCAGCGCCAGCTTCCAGTCGACGTAGAAGAGCACTCCCGCCGAGCCGATCAGGACGATGGTGTTCTGCACGAACGTCGTCGGGCCGTCGACGACCGCGTTCACGAGGGCCTCGATGTCGTTCGTGAGCCGTGAGATGACGACGCCGGCCCGGTTTCGCTCGAAGTACCCCAGGTCGAGCCGCTGGAGGTGGGCGAAGAGCCCGATCCGCAGGTCGGCCAGGATGCGGGTGCCGACCCACGACGTCAGGTAGGTCTGCGCCGAGGCGGCCCCCCAGTTGGCCACCGTCACGGCGACGAAGACGCCCACCCACAGCTCGACCTGCCCGAAGTCCGCCGGCGACGCCGCGATGCCGCGATCGATCGCGAGCTTGACCACGAGCGGGCCGGCGATCGACGTCGCGGTGGCGGCGAGCATCATCGCGAGGGCCGCCGCCGACCGCCTGCGGTACGGCCACGTGTAGGACCACAGGGCCCTGACGCGCCGGATCGCGCCGCGGGCCCCAAGGCCGGACGGCTCGGCGCCCATGCGGTCGACGCGGCTCAGGTAGGTGCTCACGGCAGCCGTCCGCCCGCCGCGCGGCGCCGAGGCGCCTCCCCGTCCTTCTCGATCGGCGCTCCGTCCGGGTCGAGCTGCACGAACCGCCGCTCGACGAGGCCGTGGTCGTGGATCTCCCGGTAGACGGAGCTCGCCTGGACGAGCTCGTCGTGGGTGCCGCGGGCGACGATCCGGCCCTTGTCGAGCACGACCACCTCGTCGGCGAGCGAGATCGTGGAGAGGCGGTGGGCGATGATGACCGTCGTCCGCCCCTTCATGACCTCCCGCAGCGCCAGCTTGATGCGGGCCTCGGTCGACGCGTCCACCGACGCCGTCGCGTCGTCCAGGATCAGGACGCGCGGGTTCATGAGGAGCGCGCGGGCGATGGCGATGCGCTGGCGCTGCCCACCCGACAGCGAGAGGCCGCGCTCGCCGACGACGGTCTCGTAGCCGTCCGGCAGGTCGCAGATGAACTCGTGCGCCTGAGCCTGGCGGGCGGCGGCGACGATCTGCTCGGGGGTCGCATCCGGCGTCCCGAACGCGATGTTCTCGGCGACGGTCGTCGAGAAGAGGAACGTGTCCTGGCTGACGATGCCGATGGCCGCCCGTAACGACCGCAGCGTCACCCCGCTCACGTCCTGGCCGTCGAGCGCGATCGTCCCGGCCTGCACGTCGTAGAAGCGCGGGATGAGGGTGGTGAGCGTCGTCTTCCCGCAGCCCGTCGGCCCGATCAGCGCCACGGTGGAGCCGGGCGCGATCTCGAGGTCGATGTCGTGCAGGACCGGCCGGTCCGGGTCGTAGCCGAACCGGACTCCCGCCATCCGGATGCCGCCGGGGCCGGGGCCGAGCGTCTCGGCGCCCGGCCGGTCGAGGATGTCGCGGTCGTAATCGAGCACCTCGAAGATGCGCTCGCCCGAGGCGATCGCACGCTGGTACTGGCCGACCCACATGCCGATCGAGCGCAGGGGCACGACCAGGAGCAGCAGGTAGCCGTTCACGGCGAAGAACGAGCCGAGGCTGAGGTCGTGATGCACCACGCGGTAGCCGCCGGCGAGGACGACGCCCGCCATCGCCAGGTTGGGGAGCGACGACATGAACGGCACGTAGCGCGACTGGAGGCGGGCGGCGAGGATCGCCTGGTCGAAGATGCGCTCGGTGCCGGCGGCGAATCGCGCCAGCTGGCGCGGCTCCTGCGCGAACGACTTCACGACGCGCACGCCCACGATGTTCTCCTCGGCCTGCGTCGTCACGTCCGCGACGCGCTGCTGCACCTCCTTCAGCACCGGATGGCTGCGGCGGGAGTAGCGGAACGCCGAGACCGAGAGGAAGGGCGCGACGGCGAAGGCGATCAGCGCCAGCTCCCAGTCGAGCGCGACCAGGGCGATGGCGACGATCGCGATCGTGATCAGGTTCTGCGTGAAGAAGATCAGGCCGTAGCCGAGGAAGAAGCGGACGGACTGGAGGTCGACCGTCGCCCGCGACATGAGCTGGCCGGTCTGGTGCGTGTCGAAGAAGCCGAACGAGAGCCGCTGGAGATGCGCGTACATCGCGTTTCGCAGGTCGTACTCGACCGCCAGCGACAGCCGGCCCGCGAGCCAGCGGCGGAAGAGCATGAGCACGCCCTTCACGGCGCCCGCCGCCACGACCAGGGCGGCGAAGGTGAAGAGGCGGCGGTCGCTGTGGCTCGCCTCGGAGACCGTGTCGATGACCCGGCCCGTCAGGTACGGGACGGTGAGGCCGGCGGCCTGGGCGCACACGGCAAGGAGCGACGAGACGATCACCTGGCCCCGGTACGGGCGCAGGAAACCGAGCAGCCGCCGGAACGTCACCCGCTCAGGTTAGCGGGCGGCGAAACGGCGGCTGGTCAGCCGTTTCGGAGCTGCTGGAGGAGCATCGTGAACGAGACGCCCTCGATCTGCGCGACCATGTACAGGCCGCCCAGGACCAGGATCCCGACCACCATCGCACCGAAGCTGAGCTCCGACACGACGCTCCCCTGCTGGTTGGTGAAGACCCGCACCCAAGACCCCTTTCAGTGACCGAACGCCGGCGTGCACGCACGCCCGCACCCCAAGTATCGGTGCGCAACCGGCGCCGGAGAATCCCCCTTTCGGCGGGATGCCCTACCCGGTTATCGAAGCGCGGGCGGCGGCGCCGTCGCGGCGCTCCGCCTCGGACCCGGCCTCGGGCATCTGAAGCGCCATGGCGGCGATGAGCCGCCGGTCGTGCTCGGCGAGCTCGGTGATCTCCCCGCCGATCCGCACGCGACCGTACGGAGCGGGGTCGATCCGAACGACGCGGGTCTCGACGGCGGCGGGCCGGCCGCCCAGCGTCACCGTCACGACCAGGAGGTCGCCGGCGTCCATCCGGTTGGCGGTGGTGAAGCCGATCCCGGTGGTGGAGATGTCGGAGAGGCGGACGTCGATGGAGTGGTTGCGCGGCAGGGTGCGGCAGAAGAGGACGTGGGCCTGCGTGCGCTCCGTGATCGGGATGCGCGGCGCGGCCCGGCGCATCTTGCGGTGGCGGACGCCCGAGACGGCGGCGTGCACCAGCGCCTCGGCGCCGCTGTGGAAGTAGGCCTCGTCGATCTCGAACTCGACCTCGTAGCGGCCGCGCTGCTCGTCGGTCACCCGCGCCAGCAGGTGCAGCTCCTTTCGCACCAGGTTCCGGGGCGCGTAGGCGTGCAGAAGCTCGCCCTCCTGCTCGATGATCCGAAACGGGAAGGCGCCGCCGTCCTCGGAGAGCACCTCCACCTCCATGGGCGGAGGCGGAAGCACGCCGAGGGCAAGGGTGAGCATCTCCTGGCGCGTGGGCTTGGGCATGGGGGTTCGCCCACGTCAATCGGCTGCGGGGCCGAAATTCTGAAGCGCCGTTCGCTAAGGTGTCCACGTGGCGGAGCTGAGCCTGTTCTCGGGCGAGGTGTGGGTCGTGATCTTCCTGGCCCTCGTGCTGAAGCTGCCGCTCTTCGGCGTGCTCGCCGCGATCTGGATCGGATTCCGCAAGTTCGACTCCGACCGGCCGGCGGCGGCCCCGCCGGCGGCCCGGATGTCGCTCTGCGCCTACTGCGGCACCCGGATCGCGCTCGGCTACGACGCGGGGGCGCTCCACGAGCGGGCGACGGCGATCGCCAGCCGGACGGGCCAGGCGGCGTTCGACATCGAGACCCGGCTGGTGCGCGAGGCGTTCGCGCAGCCCGACCACTACCCCGAGGAGCCGCGCTTCTGCCCCGGCTGCGGCGAGGAGGCGGTCTGGACGCCGATCGAGCCGATCGACCTCGGCGCAGCCCGCCCGCGCCACGTCGAACGCGGCTGAAAAAACGGGGTCAGACCCCAATTTTTCAAGCTGCTAGGCCCGCCAGGGTGCCCTCGCGGATCGCCTCCTCGAAGGACCGCGGCCCGAGGCAGTCGCCGGCCCGCTCGACCGCGACACCCGCGGCCCCGAGCTCCAGGTAGAGCGCGTCGCCGGCGGTGCGGCCGGCGCTCACGACGAGCGTGTCGACGCCCGCCAGCTCGACGAGGCGGCCCGAGAACACGTTCTCGAACGTAGCCGTGCCCGGCCCGACCGAGGCCGGCCGCAGGTGGTGGACGAGCTCGACTCCGGCCTCGTCGAGCCGTGCCAGGTAGAGGTTTCGCTGGTACTGGTGGACGGCCTCGCCGAACGCGACGGCCGAGGTCACGAGCCGCACCCGGGCGCCGCGGGCGGCGAGCGCCTCGGCGGCGTCGAGCCCGGTCCAGTCGCCGCCCCAGTCGCTCACGACCACGCGCTCGCCGACCTCCGCGCCCGCGAGTGCATCCCAGGCGTCGACGATCGAGACGCCGTCGCCGCCGATCGCGGGGCGGTGCGGGACGGCGCCCGTCGCGAGGATGACCCGGTCCGGCTGTTCGCGAAGGACGTCGGCGGCGGAGGCGTCGGCGCCGTGGCGGACCTCCGCGCCCGCGAGCCACCAGCCCAGGATCTCGAGCAGGCCGTCGGCCACCTCGGCGTGTCCGGGCGCCGCGAGGGCGAGCCGGATCTGGCCGCCGGGGCTGGGCGCCCGCTCGAAGACCACCACCCGATGCCCGCGGGCGGCCGCCGCGGCGGCCGCGGCGCAGCCGGCCGGACCGGCGCCGACGACGACGACCGTGCCGGGCGTCTCGGCCGGCGGGGGGGGCGGGAGGGAGCGCTCGTAGCCGGCCCACGGGTTCACCGTGCAGGCGATCGGGACGCCCGCGTGGTAGTGGCCGATGCAGCCCTGGTTGCAGCCGATGCACCGTGTCACCCGCTCGCCCGCCCGTGCGCGGCGCGCCAGGTTGGGATCGGCGATCTGGGCCCGCGTCATCCCGACCGCGTCGCAGGCGCCCTCGGCGATCAGGCGCTCGGCGTCCGCCGGGTCGAGCACGCGCCCGGTCGCGATCACCGGCACCGGGGTGCGCGCCTTCACGGTCCGCGCGAACGCCTCGACGGCGTTCCGCGCCGTCGCCGCGGGCGGGACGATCCAGGTGGAGCCGCGGTAGGTGGGCGAGGAGCCGAGCGTCACCGAGACGTAGTCAGCCAGGCCCTCGGCGCCGACCGCCGCGGCGGCCGCCAGGACGTCGTCGGGATCGGTGCCGACGTCGGAGGTGCTCTCGTCCGTCAGGCGGCAGCCGACCGCGCCGTGGTCTCCGAACCCCGCCCGCATCGCCTCCAGCACCTCGCGCAGGAACCGGAACCGGTTCTCGAACGAGCCGCCGTACTCGTCGGTGCGGGCGTTCGCGTGCCGGGAGAGGAACTGCGTCGGCAGGTAGCCGAAGCCGGCGCACACCTCCACGCCGTCGAGCCCGCCCTCGGCCGCGAACGCCGCCGCCTGCCGGTAGCCCTCGAGCATCTCGGCGATCTCCGCCCTCGTGAGCGCGCGCGGCTCGGTCTTGAAGCGGGCCGTGGGGATCGAGCTGGGCGCGACCGCCGGCGGTCGCGTGCCCGACGCGATCATCTCGCGGCCGCCGTGGAAAAGCTGGCACATGAGCCGGGTACCGTGCTCCTGGACCGCGGCGCTCATCCGCCGCCACACGGGCACGATCTCGGGCAGGTAGCCGCCGATCGTGTGCGCCGTCAGGAGACCGGTGGGGTGCACCGCGGTCGCCTCGACCACGATCAGGCCGGCGCCGCCGGCGGCCCGCGCCCGGTGGTAGGCGACGAGGTCATCCGTCGGCAGGTGGTCGTGGACGAGCGACGTCTGATGCGACGTCGAAACCACCCGGTTTCGGATCTCGACCGGGCCGAGCCGAAGCGGGGAGAAGAGGCGATCCAGCACCGCCGCGGATCCTACGGCGCACGGCGGGCGAGGTGACGGGGCGGACGGCGAGCCTCACTGCCACCTTCGCGGCACTGCCCCCCGCAGCGCTCGCCGTCCGCTCCGTGTCGTTTCGGATCGAGGTGCGCAGTGGGGTGCCTAGATCCCGCGTGCGCTGTCGCGACGAAAGTCGTCGCTGGGAGCCACCTCGCGAGGTTCGTCCCCGCCGCTTGGGGCGGGTGCGGACGTCGCATGTCGAGGGGGCCCGGGTTCGGCAGCCGAGCTGTCTCAGAAGATGAGACCTCTAGCTTTGCGTGCTCGCCTCGCGGCGAGTTTGCCTTTATCGATCCGTTACCCGAATGATCGTCGATCGGCCCGGGCTCGGCGTCGCTCGAATGGGCGCAGTTCGATCACCGGAATGGGGGATGTGCTGGGAGCCCCTGCCAGCGCGAATCACTCCGAAGGGGCATGCATCCGCCCGATCGATGACCGAGACTGTATGCGTCTGGCAGTTCCGGCTTCCTCCCGGTACGTTCATCACACGCCGCCAGACCTTGTAACCGCGCTCGCCCCCCGTGCGCCGTTATGTCCCCTCCGGCGGGCCTCACCCTCAAGAGGCCCGCTCGAGGCGTCGGTGGCGCATACTGTCGCCCGATGCGCGGCCTCATCGAGTCCGTCCCCAACTTCTCCGAGGGCCGCGACGGCCCGACGCTCGACGCCATCCGGCGGGCGCTCGCCGAGCACGCGCGCGTCCTCGACGTCCACGCCGACGCCGACCACAACCGGTCGGTCTTCACGTGCGTCGGGACCGCCGCGGAGCTGGTGGACGGCCTCGCGGCGGCGGTCGCCGTCGCGGCGGAGCGGATCGACCTGCGCCGCCACCAGGGAGTGCACCCGCGGGTCGGAGCCGCCGACGTCGTGCCGCTCGTCCGCTTCCAGGCGGGCGACCCGAAGCCCGAGCACGCGGCCCGCCTCCTCGGCGAGCGGATCGGCGCCCTCGGGATCCCGGTCCTCGGCTACGGCGACCTCGGCGGCGGCCGCCGGCCGGCCTTCTTCCGCGCCGGCGGGCCGGACGCCCTCGCCGCGCGGATCCAGGCGGGGGAGATCGAGCCGATGTTCGGCCCGGCCCGCCTCCATCCGGCCGCCGGCGCCGTGCTCCTGGGCGTGCGGCCGCCGCTCGTGGCGTTCAACCTCGAGCTCGAGACCGGCGACGTCGAGGTGGCCCGGGCGGTCGCCGCGGGCGTCCGGGCCCGCGACGGCGGCCTCCCCGGCGTGCAGGCGCTCGGCCTGCGCCTGGCGCGAACCGGCCGGGCGCAGGTGTCCATGAATCTGATCGACGTCGCCGCGACGCCGCTTCACCGCGTCGTCCGCGAGGTCGAGCGGCTGGCGGCAGAGCACGGCGTCGCCGTGGCCGGCGGGGAGCTGGTCGGCCTCATGCCGGCCGCGGTGGCCGTGCCGGCCGCGGCGGAGGCCCTGCGGCTGTCCGGGCTCGCGCCCGACCGCGTGCTCGAGATCGCGGCCGGCGGCGAGTTCGGGCGAGATCGGTAGCGTTCACGGCGCACGTGGCGGCGATCCAGCTCACAGGGCACGATCTCACGGTCGACGACGTCGAAGAGGTCGCCCTGCACGGGGCCGGCGTCGGGCTCGCGCCGGATGCCCTGACTCAGATCGACGCGTCGCGCGCGTTGATCGAGCGGGTCGTGCGCGAGGAGCGGCCCACGTACGGCGTGAACACCGGCTTCGGGAAGCTCGTGGACGTGCACATCGACGCCGGGCAGGCCGCGGAGCTCCAGCTCAACCTGCTGCGAAGCCACGCGTGCGGCGTCGGCGACCCGTTCCCCGACGAGGTCGTCCGGGCGGCGATCCTGCTGCGGGCGAACGCGCTCGCGAAGGGCACGTCCGGCGTCCGCCGCGAGCTCGTCCAGCTGCTGGTCGACCTGCTCGGCGCAGGCGTCCTCCCGGTCGTGCCGTCGCGCGGCTCGCTGGGCGCGAGCGGCGACCTGGCCCCGCTGGCCCATCTGGGGCTCGTCCTCGTGGGCGAGGGGGAGGCGCGCGCGGGTGGCGAGGTGCTGGGCGGCGCCGATGCGCTCGCCCGCGCCGGGCTCGCGCCGATCGAGCTCGCGGCCAAGGAGGGGCTCTCGCTCATCAACGGCACGCAGTTCATGGCCGCCATCGGCGCGCTCGTCCTCTGCCGCGCCCGCCGGCTCGTGAAGCTCGCCGACGTGGCCGCCGCCCAGACCATCGAGGCCGTCCGGGGGTCGCGCACGCCGTTCTCGCCCGAGCTCCAGGCGCTGCGCCCGCACGCCGGCCAGGCCGCTTCCGCCGCCAACCTGTACGCGCTCCTCGACGACTCGCAGATCGTGGCGTCCCACCGCTGGTGCGGCCGCGTCCAGGACGCCTACTCGCTTCGCTGCTCGCCGCAGGTGCACGGCGCCGTCCGCGACGCCCTTGCGTACGCGGAGCGGGCGGTGGCGGTCGAGCTGAACGCCGCCACCGACAACCCGCTCGTCCTGGCCGACCGGGAGGAGGTGGTCTCGAACGGGAACTTCCACGGCGAGCCGGTCGCGATCCCGCTCGACGCGCTCAAGATCGGCCTGGCCGAGCTGGGGTCGATCTCCGAGCGGCGGGTGGAGCGCATGCTGAACCCGACGATGTCGAACGGCCTGCCGCCGTTCCTGGCCCACGAGAGCGGGCTCAACTCCGGGTTCATGATCACCCAGTACGTGGCGGCGAGCCTGGTGGCCGAGAACCGCGTTCTTGCCCACCCGGCCAGCGTCGACTCCATCCCCACGAGCGCCGGCCAGGAGGACCACGTCTCGATGGGCGCGACGTCGGCCGTTCACCTCTGGCAGGTCTGCGCCAACGCCGAGCGGATCCTGGCCGTCGAGCTCCTCTGCGGGGCGCAGGGGCTCGACTTCCTGGAGCCGCTGCAGCCCGGGCCGGCCGTCTCGGTCCTGCACGGCGCCCTGCGCGACCGCTCCCCGCGGCTCGAGCGCGACCGGTCGCTGGCCGCCGAGATCGACGCCGTGTCGGCGGCGGTGCGGGACGGGTCGCTGCTCGCCGAGGTGGAGGCGGCGGCGGGCGAGCTGCGCTGAGACGCGTTGCTACGGGACGATCTTGGAGATCGTGCCGCCCAGCGACACCACGTAGAGCTCGCCGCGCGACCCCTGCCCGAACGACGAGATGTTGCTCGTGTGGAAGCTCATGTTCGTGAGCCGCGGGTGCCCGCCGGCGGCGGGGATCTTCCAGATCCGGCCCGAGCAGAAGTCGGCGTAGAGGTACTGGCCGTGCAGCCGCGGGATCGCGCTTCCGCGGTACACGTAGCCGCCGGTGATCGAGCAGTTGTCGGCACCGGCGACGGAATGGGGGTACACGGCGACGGGGAAGCGCAGCTTCGAGCGGTCGATCGGCTGGTTCTTGAACACGCTTCGGCCCTCGTAGAAGCTCCAGCCGAAGTTGGTGCCCGCGGCGGCGTCGTGGCGGAGGTGGTCGACCTCCTCGAACGTGTCCTGGCCGACGTCGCCGATCCACATCCCTCCGGTCCTGCGGTCGAAGGAGAAGCGCCATGGGTTGCGGAAGCCGTAGCCGTACGTGGCCGCGGTCGGGTGGCGCTTGCGTGGTTCGAGCATCAGGATCGCGGAGAGCGTCCCACTGATCTGGCCCTCGCGGGTGGGCGCGCCATCGGA
>JAICKX010000080.1 GCA_025927685.1 Thermoleophilia bacterium
GGACGTCGCGCGCCATCCCGCCCAGCGCGCCGAGCTCGGAGCCGCGGCGGACGGCCGGCCCGGCCGCCGCCGCGACCAGGCACGCGCGCTCCGCTCCTGCGAGCGCGTCGCGCACCTGCCACGGCTCGCTCCCGCGGCTGTCGTAGCCGACGGCCGTGACGTCACGGCGAGCGAGGTCGCGGGCCAGGCCGGCCGGGTCGAGGTCGCCGCGGACGGCGACGAGCGCGCGGGGCCCGTCCACGAGGGCGTCGAGGCCCATCCGCTCGAGCCGGGCGAGGCCGCCGCGCCCGTGGAACGCCCACAGCGTCGCGCGCGAGAAGTCCACCCCCACCGACCGGGCCCGGCGCACGATGTCGGCGCCCGAGCCGGCCCGGCCCTCGGCCAGCCGCTGGAGCAGCCGGGCGCGGTCGGCGGACGGGACCTCGTCGCCCGGCGGCTGGGCGGCCATCGCGACCGAGAGCAGGAAGGCCGCCTCGTCGACTGCGAGCAGGTCGAGCTCGTCCCCCCGCCGCGGCAGGACGTGCAGCCGGGCGGCGGGGTTGACCGGCCGGGAATGGATCGGCGTCGGCAGGCGCTGGCGGTACCTGTCGAGGGCGTCCATGAACGCCACGTCGAGGCCGTCCTCCGGCGAGGAGGCGATCGGCGCCCGGTCGGAGCGCTCGAGCAGCACCTGCGCCTGGAGCACGTCGCCGAGCGCCGCCACGAGCCCGGCGGGGCCGAGCCCCTCGCGGGCCGCCTCGCGCAGCTGGGCCTGGAGCCCGACCGCCCTGCGCAGCGTCGCCAGCTCGGCCGAGACCAGCCGCTCGTGCACGACGTGGGTGATCTCGACGAAGCGCACGTCTTGACCGAAGACGAGCAGCGGCAGCTCGTTTCGGCGGCACGCGTCGACCAGCGTCGCGGCCGGGGCGTGGGAGGGCTCGAAGCCGATGCCGGCCGCGCCCGCCCGCGCCAGTTGTGCGACCAGCGCCTCGACCTCGGCGGCCCGCATGCCGGCCAGGGCGATGCCCGTCGTGAGCAGGAACTCGCCGCCCCGGATGACGCCCGCCACGAACGGCGTCTCGAAGACGTGCACCCACTCCACCCGGTTCCCCAGCCGATGGCCGGCGGCGGCGACCGAGACCTCGGCGCGCAGGAACTCCTCGAGGCTGAGCAGGTCGCCCACGGTGAGGACAGGTTGTCGGGTTTCGGGCGCTCCCATGGACACAGTGTAAGGTGGCGGCGCGACGGGCCGGCGGCTTGAATGCAGTCATGTCCACGCACACCGACACCCGCGTGCTCTCCAACTACATCGGCGGCCGCTGGGTCGCCTCGACGGCGAGCGACCAGCTCGACGTCCAGAACCCCGCCACCGGCGAGACCCTGGCCCGCGTCCCGCTCTCCGGCGCCGCCGACGTCGACGCCGCCGTGAAGGCCGCCCGGGACGCGTTCCCGGAGTGGCGGCGGCGCCCGACCATCGAGCGGGCCCGCTGGCTCTTCGGCTTCCGGCAGGCCGTCGAGGCCCACGCCGACGAGCTCGCCCGCTCCGTCACGCGCGAGATGGGAAAGACGCTCCCGGACGCCCGCGCCGAGGTCGGCCGCGCGATCGAGATGGTGGAGGCGGCCTCCGCGATCCCGCAGACGATGCAGGGCCGCATCCTCGAGAACGTCGCCACCAACGTCGACTGCGAGACGATCCGCCAGCCGGTCGGCGTGTGCGCAGCGGTCGTGCCGTTCAACTTCCCGGCGATGGTGCCGTTCTGGTTCCTGCCGTTCGCGATCGCCTGCGGCAACACCTTCGTCCTGAAGCCGTCGGAGCAGGTGCCGCTCACGCAGGAGCTCGTCTTCAACCTGATCGACGAGGCCGGCGGCCTCCCCGACGGCGTCGTCAACCTGGTGAACGGGTCGGTGGACGTCGTGAACGGCCTGCTCGACCACCCGGGCGTCGATGCGATCTCGTTCGTCGGCTCGGCCAAGGTCGCCAGGTACGTCTACGAGCGCGCCGCGGCGAACGGCAAGCGCGTCCAGGCCCTGGGCGGCGCCAAGAACTTCATGGTCGTCATGCCGGACGCGGTCATGCCGAAGACCGTCTCGAACATCATCGGCTCGGCCTTCGGCGCGGCCGGCCAGCGCTGCATGGCCGGGTCGGTGGTCGTCGCCGTGGGGGACGCCAAGCGGCCGCTCCTCGACGAGCTCGTGGCCCGCACCGCCGAGCTCTCGGTGGGCGACGGTCTGGAGCAGGGGGTCGACGTCGGCCCCGTCGTCTCGGGCGCTGCCCGCGACCGCATCATGGAGTGGATCGAGCGGGGCGTCGAGGGCGGCGCCACGCTGGCGGTCGACGGCCGCGGGCCGGAGGCCAACCCCGACGGCGCGTTCGTCGGCCCCACGATCCTCGACGGCGTGACGCCCGACATGGACGTGGCCCGCGAGGAGATCTTCGGGCCCGTGCTCTCGGTCATCCACGCCGCCTCGCTCGACGAGGCGATCGACATCGTGAACGGCTCGGCGTACGGCAACGGCACGTCGATCTTCACCGAGTCGGGCGCCGCCGTCCGCCGCTACCGGCACGACGTCGAGGTCGGGATGGTCGGCGTGAACATCGGGGTCGCCGCCCCGGTCGCCTTCTTTCCGTTCTCGGGCTGGAAGGGCTCGTTCTTCGGCGACCTGCACGCGCACGGGCCGGACGCCGTCGAGTTCTACACGCGCAAGAAGACGATCACGTCGCGGTATTTCTCGGGCGGCGAGACCGGCACGTTCTTCGTCGAGAGCTCGAGCGACTGATGGCGGTCGTCGACCGGCCCCTGCTCAACACCGACCTGGACGCGGTCTTCGACCCGCGCTCGGTCGCGATCTACGGCATCTCCGAGCGCACGTCGATGCGGATCGCCGAGAACATGACCAAGCCGGGCGTGCCGTTCTACGGCATCAACCCGACGAAGACCGAGGCCTGCGGCGTCACCTGCTATCCGGCGATGGCGGACTGCCCCGGCGTGCCGGAGATGGTCGTGATCGGCGTCGGGCACGGCCGGATCGAGGCGGCCATCGACGATGTGCTCTCCGTCGACGGCGTCAAGGTCATCGTCACGCCGGGGCTCGGGAACGAGGCCGGCCGCGACGGCCCCCCGATCTCCGAGCGGATCTCGGCCCGGGTGCGCGACGCCGGCGTCGCCATGGTCGGCCCGAACTGCATGGGGATCGCGACACCGGGCGCGCCGTCGCCGTGGATCGGGAGCCTGCACCCGACGTTCGTGGCGGGCCCGGTCGCGACGCTCGCCCACTCCGGCTCGATCGGCGAGATCCTGGTGTCGCTCGGCCCCCGGGTCGGCTTTCGCACCATGGTCTCGTCGGGCAACGAGACGGTCGTCGACGCGGCCGACTTCGTCGCCTGGTTCGCCGACGACCCCGAGACGCGCGTGATCGGCCTCTTCCTGGAGGCCGTGCGCCGGCCCGAGGCGTTCGAGGAGGCGCTCCGGCGGGTGTCGGAGGCCGGCAAGGTCGCGATCGTCATGAAGGTCGGGACATCCGAGATGGGCGCCACGGCCGCCCTCGCCCACACCGGCGCGCTGGTCGGCTCCGACCGCAGTTTCTCGGCGATGCTGCGCCACTACAACGCGATCCGGGTCGACGACTTCGGCGACTGGATCGAGCACCTCGAGGTCTTCGGGCGCGAGCGGCCGCCGCGTGGCCGCCGGATCGGCGTCGTCACGAACTCCGGCGGCGAGGGCGAGTACTTCGCCGACAAGGCCGAGCAGGCCGGTATCCCGCTCTCGCTCTTCTCCGAGGGCCTGCGGGCCGCGATCATGGACGAGTTCCCGAACTTCCTCCACGTCGGCAACCCGGTCGACTGCTGGGCCATCGACGACGACCGGGTGGTGTTCCCGCGCGTCTTCCAGATGCTCGCGGAGTCGGGCGAGTTCGACGTCCTGATCTCGGCCATCGACCACTCGTACTGGCTGAAGGGCACCGAGCGGAACCTCGCCACGGCGATCGCCGACGACCTGCGCAAGGCGGTCGAGGGCACCGACATCTTCCCGGCGGTCGTCGGCGTCACGACGGCCGACCCGCCGGTCGAGGATCTCCAGTGGGCCCGCGAGCACGACATCCCGATCCTGAAGGGCAGCCTGCCCGGCCTGCGCGCCATCGCGGCCCGGCTCAACCACACGCCGTACACGCCGCCGCGGCGCGACGTGCCCGCCGACACGCCGCTCGCCGGGGCCGGGGCCCTGCCGGAGATCGACTCCGCGGCCGTCCTGGCCGACCACGGCGTGCCGTACGTCCGGGCCGAGCGGTGCGCTTCGCCGGAGGACGCGGCCGCGGCCGCCGAGCGGATCGGCTACCCCGTCGTCTGCAAGATCGACAACGTCGCCCACAAGGCGCGGGTGGGCGGGGTCGCGCTCCACCTGGCCGACGCGGCCTCCGTCCGCGCGGCCGCCGAGCGGATGGGCGGGAGCGTCGTCGTGGCCGAGCAGGCCTCCGGCGGCGTCGAGCTCCTGATCGGCGCCGTGCGCGATCCGGAGCACGGGGCGACGGTCGCCGTCGGGATCGGCGGCGGGCTGGCCGAGCAGCTCGACCTCGTGACCGCCGCCCTGGCGCCGCTCGACGACGCCGGCGCCCGCCGCCTCGTCGACTCGCTGCCCGCCCTCGGCCGCCTGCTCGGCGACGTCCCGCAGGGGCTGATCGACGCGATCGTGGCCGCGTCGCAGATGGTCGCCGAGCACCCGGAGATCGTCGAGCTCGACGTCAACCCCCTCCTCGTCACCGCCGAGCGCGCCGTCGCGCTCGACTGCCTGATCGTCCTGAAGGAGCCCGCATGAGCGATCCCGTCCTGTACGAGACGCGCGGCCCGGCCGCGTGGATCACCCTGAACCGGCCCGAGAAGCTGAACGCGCTGAACGGCGCCGTGCTCGACGGCCTGAACGCGGCGCTCGACCGGTCGATCGCCGACGACGACGTGAAGGTGGTGGTGCTCACCGGGGCGGGCGAGCGGGCGTTCTCGGCGGGGTATGACCTGTCGGCCGAGGCCGCCCACGCCGAGATCCCGGCGCACACCTGGCACGACGTGCTCGGCACCGACATCGACGCCACGATGCGGGTCTGGTCGCTCCCCAAGCCGACGATCGCGGCGGTGCACGGGTACTGCCTGGCGGGCGGGTGCGAGCTGGCGATGGCCTGCGACATGATCGTCACGGGCGAGAGCGGCCAGTTCGGCGAGCCCGAGATCCGCTACGGCTCGGGCCCGGTCACGCTCCTGATACCGTTCATCCTCGGGCAGAAGAAGACCAACGAGCTCCTCTTCACCGGCGATATGATCGACGCAGCGGCGGCGGAGCGAGCGGGGCTCGTGAACAGGGTGGTGCCCGACGACCAGGTGGAGTCCGAGGTCGAGGGGCTGGTGCGCAAGATCGCGCCGACGCCGCTTCCGGTCCTGCGGCTCACGAAGATCGCGCTCAACCGAGCATACGAGGCGATGGGGCTGCAGGAGGCCGTCAAGATGAACCTCGACCTGTCGTCGATGCTGAACGCCGCGGACACCCCGGAGCAGAGGGAGTTCATGGACATCGTCAAGTCACAAGGCCTGAAGGCCGCTCTCGCCTGGCGCGACGCGCGCTACGGCGAGGTCCTGGGAGGTGCAAGCGCATGAGCGTCAAGGAAACCACCATCGATCCGACCCGCCTCGCGCGGCTGATCGAGACCGAAGAGGCCGAGTTCGGAGATCGGCACAAGGAGTCGCGGGCGATGACCCAGCGGGCCAGCCGCGCGCTGGCCGGCGGGGTCGCCTCGAGCTGGCAGTCGACCGACCCGCACCCGATCTACCTGGCCGACGGCCACGGCTCGAAGGTCGTCGACATCGACGGCAACGAGTACGTCGACTTCCACAACGGCTATGGGGCGATGGCCGTCGGCCACGCCCACCCGAAGATCGCGGAGGTCGTCTCCGACCGCGTGCGCCGGGGCACGCACTTCGCCCAGCCGACGGAGGACTCCGTCGTCGTCGGCGAGCACCTCTCCGAGCGGTTCGGCCTGCCGCTGTGGCGGTTCGGCAACTCGGGCACGGAGGCGACGATGGACGCCGTCCGGCTGATGCGGGCCGTGACCGGGCGCGACATCCTGCTCAAGATCGAGGGCTCCTACCACGGCCACGGCGATGCGGTCATGGTGTCGGTGGCGCCTCCGAGCGACTCGATCGGCGACTACGAGAACCCCGTCTCGGTGCCGCAGACGATCGGCCTCCCCGACGCGGTTGTCGAGCTCACTCGGGTCGTGCCGTTCAACGACCTCGACGCGCTGGAGCGCACGCTCGACCGCTACCAGGGCCGGGTCGCCGGCATGATCGTCGAGCCGACGATGATGAACGCCGGCATGATCATGCCGGAGGACGGCTACCTCGCCGGCGTGAAGGAGCTCCTGCATGGAGCCGGTGCGCTCCTCGCCTTCGACGAGGTGAAGACGGGCGCGACGATCGCCTACGGCGGCGCGACCAAGCGGTTCGGGGTGACGCCCGACCTCATCTGCCTCGCCAAGTCGACCGGCGGCGGCCTGCCGTGCGGCGCGATCGGCGGCACCGAGGAGGTCATGGGCTGGATCGCCGACGGGCGCATCGACCAGGTCGGAACGTTCAACGGCAACCCGCTCACGATGGCAGCGATGCGGGCGGCCCTGACCGAGATCCTGACGCCCGGCGTCTACGCCGAGTTCGACCGGCTGGCCGAGATCCTGCGCGAGGGCTGCGACGCAGTCATCGAGCAGACGGGCATCGGCGGCTACACGACCGTCATGTCGGCCCGCGGCGCCGTCACGTACCGCTCCGAGCGGGTGCGGAACTACCGCGACTATCTCGAGGTCTCCGACGAGCTGGCCTACGTGAACTGGCTCGTCCAGATCAACCGCGGCGTCTTCATGGCCCCGTGGGGCAAGTCCGAGAACTGGACGCTCTCGGTGCAGCACTCCGAGGAGGACGTGCGCCGCTACGTTCAGAACTTCGAGTTCCTCGGCAAGGCGATCGCGGCATGAAGGCTGTCGTCTTCGAGGAGCACGGCGGCCCGGACGTCCTCCAGTACACGGACATCCCGGAGCCCGAGCCGAAGCCGTTCGAGGTCCTGATCGAGGTCAAGGCCGCGGGCGCCAACTTCAACGACATCTGGGCCCGGCGCGGCATGCCGGGGATGAAGGTCATCTTCCCGCACGTGGCCGGGTCGGACGTCTCCGGCGTCGTGCGGGCGGTGGGCTCCGATGTGTCGGGCACCGGCTTCGGCTCGGCCAAGGTGGAGGTGGGCGACGAGGTCGTCGTCCACCCCGGCCTCTCCTGCCGCACGTGCGAGATGTGCACGTCGGGCCAGGAGTTCTTCTGCCGCCAGTTCCTGATCTGGGGCTTCCAGACCGGGCCCAACGACGGCGGGCACTCCGAGTACGTCACGATGCCCGCCGCCAACGTGCTCCCGAAGCCGGCGAACCTGACCCACGAGGAGGCGGCCTCGATGCCGCTCGTCCTCGAGACCGCATGGCGGATGCTCGTCACCCGCGCCCGGGTGCAGGCCGGAGAGAACGTCCTCATCTGGGGCGGCGTCGGCGGCCTCGGCGTCATGGCGATCCAGATCTGCCGCCTCTTCGGCGCGAACCCGATCCCGGTCGTGGGCGGTGCCGAGAAGGTCGCGAGGGCGCACGAGGTGGGCGCGAGCGACGTCATCGACCGCAAGACCGAGGACGTGCCCGCCCGGATCCGCGAGATCACGAAGAAGGTCGGGGTCGACATCGTCTTCGAGCACTCGGGCCAGGACACGTGGCCGACGTCGATCGCCGCGCTCCGCTGGGGCGGGCGGCTGGTGGTGTGCGGCGCGTCCACGGGGTACGAGGCCATGACCGACCTGCGCTTCCTCTGGAACAAGCAGCAGAACCTGCTCGGCTCGCACCTCTCGTCGAAGGCGGAGCTGGCGGCGGCGCTGCGCGCCGTCGAGGCGGGCCACATCAAGCCCGTCATCGACCACGTCTTCCCGCTCGCCGAGGTGCCGAAGGCGCAGACGCTCATGGAGGACCTGAAGGTCCAGGGCAAGCTGGTCTACGTCCCTTAACTGTGGCGAACGTTGCACCACGAGCGCTGGGGCAGCATGAAAAATCGGGGTCTGACCCCAATTTTTCATCGCGGTGCAACATCGGGGTCTGACCCCGTTGTTGCGCGAATACGATGCGGCCGATGCGGCTCGCGGTGATCGGTCATGTGGAGTGGGTGACGTTCGCGCGGGCGCCGTTCGTGCCCGGGCCGGGCGAGATCGTGCACCTCGAGGAGCCGTTCTCGCAGCCCGGCGGCGGCGGCGCGGTGACGGCCGTCGCGCTCGCCAGGATGGGCGCCGACGTCACCTTCTACACGGCGCTCGGGAGCGACGGCCGCTCGCAGCCGGTGCTCGAGGCGCACGGCGTGCGAGTCAAGGCCGCGATCCGCGACGACCCGCAGACCGAGGTGCTGGCGCTGCTCGACCCGGCCGGCGAGCGGACGCTCTATGTCATCGGCGAGAACGACGCGCCGGTGGCGGCCGACCCGCTGCCCTGGGACGAGCTGTCCTCCGCCGCCGGCTGCTACTTCACCGGCTACGACCCCGAGACCCTCCGGCTCGGCCGGCGGGCGCCCGTGCTCGTCGTCACCGCCCGCCGCTTCGAAGCGCTCGTCCGGAGCGGCGTTCGCGCCGACGCGCTCGTGGGACGCGGACGCGACCGCGGCGAGCGCTTCGACCTCGACCGGCTGGCCGAGCCGCCCCGTCAGGTCATCGTGACCGACGGCGCAAACGGCGGCAGCGGCTACGACGCGGCGCCCGTCCCCGGGCCGGTCGTCGACACCTACGGCGCGGGCGACACCTTCGTCGCCGGCGTCCTCTTCGGGCTCGCGTCCGGCTGGGAGCTCGACCGCACGCTGGCGTTCGCAGCCGAGCGCGCGGCCGAGGCACTCACCTGGCGCGGAGCCCTCCCGCCGCTCCCATGACTCCCGGGCGGCCGCTTGCTAATGTCCCCGCCGTGCGCCGGCCCGCAGCCCTGATCGCCGTGCTCCTCGTGGCCGGAGCCGTCGCCGGGTGCGGCGGGGCCGGTATCGCAAAACCGGGCGAGGCCGACCTCGCCAACGGCAAGACGCTGTTCCAGAGCAAGTGCGGCAGCTGCCACATGCTCGAGGACGCCGGCACCCCGGGGACGCTCGGACCGGACCTCGACGACGCCGCCGTGGGCGACCGCATCGCGGGGCTCGAGCCGTCCTCGTTCGAGGCGCTCGTCCGCCAGCAGATCGACGAGGCCGACCCGCCGATGCCGCGCCATCTCGTCAAAGGCGACGACGCCCGCGACGTGGCCGCGTACGTCGCCAGCGTCGCCGGGGTGAAGCTCGCGCAGCAGAACAACCCCGGCTCGACCCCGCAGTAGCCGCGGGCGGTTAACCGCACCCTCCGTCTCGCCGTAGCCGTATTCCGCGGCGTGCCAGGCGCCGCCAGAGTGGGGGACGGCAGAACGCACCACCCCGTCACCCTGGAGGGTCAATGTCAAGCTTCCCGCGAGCGGATTCCCCGCTCGATCCCTCGGATCTGCGCGCCCGCATCACGGGCGCCATCGTCCTCCCCGGCGACGGCGACTGGGACGGCGCCCGGTCGGCCTGGAACCTGGCCGTCGACCAGCATCCGGCGATGGTCGCCTTGCCCGAGAGCGCGGCCGACGTCGCGGCCGTCGTCTCCCACGCGGTCGAGGCCGGCCTGCGGGTGGCGATGCAGGGCACGGGCCACGGCGCCGGCGCCCGCGGCGGCCGGCTCCCCGGCACGATCCTCGTGAAGACGGAGCGCATGCGCGGCATCGAGATCGACGCCGCCGCGCGAGCCGCGCGAGTCGAGGCCGGCGTGCTGTCGGCCGAGGTCGCCGCAGCCGCGGGCGAGCACGGGCTGGCGATGCTCGCCGGATCGTCGCCCGACGTCGGCGTGGTCGGCTATACGCTCGGCGGCGGCCTGAGCTGGCTCGGCCGCCGGTACGGTCTCGCCGCCTCGAGCGTGCTCGCCGTCGAGATCGTGACGGCAGACGGCCGCATCCGCCGCATCGACGCCGAGAACGACGCCGACCTGTTCTGGGCCGTGCGCGGCGGCGGCGGCAGCTTCGGCGCGGTGACCGCGATCGAGCTCGCGCTCTTCCCCGTCGCCGAGGCGTACGCAGGAATGATGCTGTGGCCGATCGAGCGGGCGGGCGAGGTCCTGCACGCGTGGCGCGAGTGGACGGCCACAATGCCGGACGACATGACGACCGTCGGCCGGCTGCTCCAGCTGCCGCCGATCCTCGCCATCCCCGAGCCGCTCCGCGGCCGCGCCTTCGTCGCGATCGAGGCCTACTACCTCGGCGACGAGGCCGAGGGTGCCGCGCTCGTGGCACCCATCCGCGCGCTCGGGCCAGAGATCGACACCGTCGCGACCATCCCGGCCCCGGCCCTCCAGCGGGTCCACATGGATCCGGAGCAGCCCGTGCCCGGACGCGGCGACGGCATGCTCCTCGACGATCTCCCCCCGTCCGGGATCGACGCCCTCGTCGCCGCCGCGGGCCCCGGCTCGGGGTCGCCGCTCGTCTCCCTCGAGGTGCGCCAGCTCGGCGGCGCGCTGGGACGTCCGGCCGCGGGCGGCGGCGCCCTCTCGCACGTCGATGCGGAGTTCGCCGTGTACGCCGTCGGGCTGGCCATGACCCCCGAGATGGGCGCCGCCGCCGGCGCGCACCTGGCGGAGCTCCGCGAGGCGCTCGCTCCGTGGCTGGCCGACACGACTTACCTCAACTTCGCCGAGGGCGACGTGCCCGGCGAGCGGCTCTTCGGCCCCTACGCCCACCATCGCCTGCGGGCGGTGAAGGCGGCCTACGACCTGACCGACGTCTTCCGGTCGAACCACCCGGTGATCCCGGCGCGCTCGGTGTAGCCCGTCCGTGCGGTTAAAGCCCGACGACCCGCGGGACGGGTCGTCGGAGGAGGCAGGTAGCTGCGAAGTGTGGGCACGTTCGGTCGCAGCGTCCAGAGGCGATTGTCAACGCGGAGTGTTTGAAATTCGTGGCGAAGTCGTTAGCGATTTGTAAGGCCGCCAGACCTCCTAACATGACTCCAACACGCCTGCGGAGCGCCGGAACGCCCTCCCTCACTAGACTGCCGCGCCGGTGGACCTCTACGAGTACCAGGGCAAGCAGCTCTTCGCGCGCTACGGCATCCCGGTCTCGGAGGGCAGCATCGCGGCCACGCCGGCCGAGGCTCGCGAGGCCGCGGAGCGAATCGCCGCCCCGGTCGTGATCAAGGCGCAGGTGCTCGTCGGCGGGCGCGGCAAGGCCGGCGGCGTGAAGCTCGCCGCCGACCCGGACGAGGCCGAGCAGCACGCCGAGGCGATCCTCGGCATGGACATCCGCGGCCACACGGTCCACCGCGTGTGGGTCGAGCGGAGCTCCGACATCGCGCGCGAGTACTACTTCTCCATCACGTTCGACCGCGGCGCCAAGCGCCCGCTCCTCATGCTCACGACGGCCGGCGGCGTCGAGATCGAGGAGGTTGCCGAGAAGACGCCGGACCGGCTGGCCCGGCTGCACGTCGACCCCCTCGTCGGGTTCGAGCCGTTCCACGCCCGCCGGCTGTGCTTCGACGCGGGCCTTCCGGCCGAGGAGATGCGCCAGGCCGCCGACATCATGGCGGCCGCCTACCGGGCCTTCGTCGAGACCGATGCCATGCTGGTCGAGATCAACCCGCTGATCGTCACCCCGGAGGGCAAGCTCCACGCGCTCGACTCGAAGTACACGGTCGACGACAACGCCCTCTTCCGCCACCCCGACATCGCCGAGATGCGCGATCTCGAGGCGCTGCCGCCGGAGGAGCGGATGGCCCGCGAGCGCGGTGTCACCTATGTGAAGCTCGACGGCTACGTCGGCATCATCGGGAACGGGGCGGGGCTCGTCATGTCGACGCTCGACGTGGTGGCAGGGGCCGGCGGGAGGCCGGCCAACTTCCTCGACGTCGGCGGCGGCGCGCAGGCCGACGAGATCGTCACCGCGATGGAGGTGCTGCTCTCGGATCCCGACGTGCGGGCCGTCCTCTTCAACGTCTTCGGCGGGATCACGCGCTGCGACGAGGTTGCGCGCGGCATCCTGACCGCGCTCGAGCGGCTCGACGTGAAGGTGCCGATGGTGGTGCGGCTCGACGGGACGAACGACGTGGAGGGCCGGCAGCTCCTGGCCGACGCGGCGCCGCCCAACGTCCACGTCGAGGAGACGATGCTGGGCGCGGCGGAGCGGGTGGTCGAGCTCGCGGGGAGCGGGGCCTGATGCCGATCGTCGTGAACGCCGACACCCGCCTGGTCGTCCAGGGGATCACCGGCCGTGAGGGCTCGTTCCACACGCTGCGAAACCGCGAGTACGGGACCAACGTCGTCGCCGGGGTGACGCCCGGCAAGGGCGGCCGGGACGTCGAGGGCATCCCCGTGTACGACACCGTCCACGAGGCCGTGCGGCGCGAGGGCGCAAACACCGCGATGGTCTTCGTGCCGCCCCGGTTCGCCGGCGACGCCATCCTCGAGGCGGCCGACGCCGGGATCGGGACGATCGTCTGCATCACGGAGGGCATCCCCGCCCACGACATGCTGCGGATCTACACCCATGTCCGCCCGCGCGGGATCACGCTGCTCGGGCCGAACTGCCCCGGCGCGCTCTCGCCCGGCCTCGCCAACGTCGGCATCATCCCGGCCCAGGTGTTCGCGCGCGGCCGCATCGGCCTCGTGTCGCGGTCGGGCACGCTCACGTACCAGATCGGCAAGGAGCTCGCCGACCTCGGGCTGGGCAACTCGACGATCGTCGGGATCGGCGGCGACCCGGTGGTCGGCCTGTCCTTCGTCGACGTCCTCGACCTGTTCGAGGCCGACCCGGCCACGGACCTGGTCGTGATGGTCGGCGAGATCGGGGGCGACGAGGAGGAGAAGGCGGCCGCCTTCATCGGCGAGCGGATGCGGACGCCCGTCGTCGCCTACATCGCCGGGTTCCAGGCGCCGCCCGGCCGGACGATGGGGCACGCCGGGGCGATCATCTCGGGGAGCGCCGGGACGGCCCAGGCCAAGAAGGTCGCCCTCGAGGCCCAGGGCGTCCGCGTCGGCGCCAGCCCGACGGAAGCGGCCCGGCTCGCCGCCGAGGCCTTCGCCGCCCCGGGGTAGGGAGAGGCGCGGCGCGTCCGCCGCCCCGCCCGGTACCCTGTTCAGCGTGCCCGACCAGGTCCCGTTCACCCGCGGCGTCCCCTCGGCCGACCTGCTGCCGGTCGACGACCTGCGGGCGGCCGCCTCGGCCGCATTCGAGACCGACCCCGCGGCCGTCCTCTCGTACGCCCCGGCGGGCTACCCGCCGCTTCGGCGCTGGATCGCCGACCGGCATGGCACGGCGCCCGACCGCGTCGTCGTCTTCAACGGGTCGCTGGAGGGCATCGACCTGCTCGCCCGCCACCTCTTCGGCGACGGCCGGGGAACCGCGATCGTCGAGGAGCCGACCTACGACCGTACGCTGAAGGTGCTCCGCGCCCACGGCGCCCGGATCGAGCCGCTGCCGCTCCAGGACGACGGGCCCGACCTCGAGCGGTTCGCGGAGATGCTCTCGGCCGACCCGGCGCCGCGCGCCGTGTACCTGATCCCGACCTACCAGAACCCCTCCGGCCTGTGCACCTCGCTCGAGAAGCGGCGGGCGATCGTGGACCTGGCCCGCGACCGCGGCGTGCTCGTGATCGAGGACGACCCGTACAGCATGCTGCGTTTCGAGGGCGACCGGCTGCCGTCGCTGCACGAGCTCGACGGCGGCGAGAACGTCGTCCACTCCTCCTCGTTCACCAAGACGATCGCGCCCGGCCTCCGCACCGGCTATCTGCTGCTGCCGGAGCGGCTCGCCGGGCCCATGCGGCTGCTCTCGACCGACACGACGATCGCGCCGAACACCCTCGCCGCGGCCGTGGTGGCGGCCTACTGCGCGGCGGGCCGGTTCGAGCCGAACATCGCCCGGGCGGTCGAGCAGCTGCGCGCTCGCCGCGACGCCATGGAGGAGGCGCTGCGCGAGAGCTTCCCAGCCGGCGCCACGTGGACGACCCCGGCGGGCGGCTACTTCTTCTGGGTGGAGCTGCCCGGGATCGACACGGCGGCGGCGCTCCCGGCCGCGGCCGAGCGCGGCGTGGCCTACGTGAAGGGCGCCGACTTCTGCGCCTCGGGCGGCGGCCGCTCCGCGGTGCGGCTGGCCTTCA
>JAICKX010000065.1 GCA_025927685.1 Thermoleophilia bacterium
CGTCACGCGCCCGACGCGCGCCGGCACGATCATGTCGGCAGGTAGCACCCCCCCGTGGCGTGCCGGCCCCCGCCGCCACGCCTCCCGGTGAGCCACGCGCCGTGCACACCGACACCCCCACCACCCAGCCGGAGGCGCCCTCGGCCGTCGTGATCGACGTGCCGCCCGGAGCGCCGTCAGCCGAGCAGCCCGCCGGCGCGCGGAGCATCGGCCGCGCCGTCGCCACGATCGCGATCTGGGCCCTCCTCGCCGCGGCGCTCGCGGTCCTTGCGACCGTGACGCTGGCGCCCCGGCTCGGCCTCTTCCAGGTCGAGACCGTCCTCTCGGGCAGCATGGCGCCGCGTTTCGAGCCCGGCGACCTGCTGGTCGTCGTCCCCGAGCCGCTCTCGGACGTGCGCGCCGGGCAGGTGCTGAGCTTCCACGCGCCGACGCCGGGCCACCGGGTCGAGACGCACCGGGTCATCCGGGTGATCCACCCCGGCGCGCACCCCATCATCGTCACGAAGGGCGACGCCAACTCCGCTGCCGATCCGTGGCGGGCGCGCCTGCACGGGAGGACCGCCTGGCGGATGGTGGCCGTCGTGCCCAGGGCGGGGTCGCTCATCCGCACGCTGCGCGAGCCGTGGGTGCACCTGGTCGCGGTCATCCTGGTGCCGTTCCTCCTGGCCGCCGCGGCGCTGCGGTCGATCTGGCGCCCGGAGCGCTCCGACGTGGAGGCCCCGTGAGGCGCGTCGCCGGGATCGCCGCGGCCGTCGCAATCGTCACGCTTGCCGGTGCGGCGAGCGCGGTCGCGGCGTGGACGAAGACCGCCGCCGCGGCGCAGACGGTGTCCAGCCTCGATCTCGGCGCACCCGCGAGCCTCACCGGCGCGGCGTCCGGCCACGACGTGGACCTCTCATGGGCCGCCGGCGCGAACGGCACGGGCTACGCCATCGCGGCCGCCGCCAACGGCGGGTCGACGAGCTGCACCGCGGCGTCGTTCGCGGCGCTCACGACCACGGCGGGAACGACCGCCAGCGACCCCGGTCGGTTCAGCCCGCAGGGCACGATCGAGTGCTACCGCGTCGCGACGACCCATGGCACGTGGTCGAGCCAGTCGGGGAATCCGACGGTCGCAGTGCGGATCGGCGTGGTCGCCCAGTCCGTCGTCATCGCCGACGGCGGCGCCGCCGGGCAGCTCGATCAGGACGACACGATCACCATCACGTTCAACCAGCCGATCGCGACGGCGAGCGGCCCGATCGCCTCCGACACCGTGTGCACGAACACGGGCGGGACCGTCATGGTCGCCGTGGCCGGATCGGGCGGCTCGTGCCCCACGACGACCGCGACGACGGTGGGCACGCTCACCGGCGTCACGGTGAACCGCGCGGCGCGGTTCGACGCGTCCTTCGCCTGGTCGGCGGGCAACACCGTGCTCACCGTGACGGTCGAGGGCCGCACAGCCGGGCAGAGCCCGACCGTCACCGGGACCGCCGTCTACACGCCCACGACGGCGGTGACAGGCCTCCTGTCGCAGACCGGCTCGTTCCACGCATGCAGCGCGAACACCGGCGGCGGCAACTGCACGCCGACCGCCACCGGAGCGTTTTGAGATCGTTGACACCCAGCTGCCGTGATGTCGTGGGCGGCGAGAACCGAGCAGCGCAAGGACGCAGGGAGCGTCAATATCGGCACCCAGATATTGGCTCGACCGAGGACGCCGCGATGCGACGGTTCGCAGCCGCAGCCCGCCGCGGTCGCTAACGGTCCACAGCCGTGCGTCCACGCCCGCGGCAGCTGGGAGTCACCGATCTTCTACCCGACGAGCGCGACGCTGTAGTCGCGGCCGCCGGCCACCTGCTCGCCCGTCGTGATGTTGGCGACCCGCACCGGCGCGTGCCGGTTCGTGTGCGACCCGTCGCCGAGCTGGCCGAAGTCGTTCAGGCCCCACGCCCACACGCGGCCGCGGGCCGCGACCGCAAGCGTGTGCAGGCGGCCGGTCCCGATCTGCACGATGTTGGCGATCGAACCCAGCCGCACCGGCCTGCGCCGCTCGACGCCGCTGCCGTCGCCGACCTGCCCGGAGGAGTTCTGGCCCCAGGCCCAGACATGGCCGGCCGCGCTCAGCGCGACGCTGTGGTCGGCGCCGGCCGAGACCTTCGTGATCCGGAGCGTCGTCGGGAGCGCCACGCGCACAGGGGTCGACCGGTCGGTCGTCGTCCCGTCGCCGAGCTGGCCGTAGTGGTTCCAGCCCCAGGCCCAGACGCTGCCGTTGCGCTTCACGGCCAGCGAGTGGTCGCGGCCGCCGGCGATCGCGACGATGTTCTTGAGGCCGCTCACGCGCACGGGGACGTTGCTCTGCGCATGCGAGCCGTTGCCGAGGTTGCCGAACTGGTTATCGCCCCAGGCCCAGACCGTCCCGTCCGAGCGCAGCGCCAGCGCGTGGTCGCGCGCGCCGCCGATCTGGATGACGTTCGTCAGGCTCTTCACGCGCACCGGGACGTGCCTGCTCGTGGTCGTGCCGTCGCCGAGTTGGCCGAAGTGGTTCCAGCCCCACGCCCACACCGTGCCGTTCGTCTTGAGCGCCATGCTGTGGTAGTGGCCGGTCGAGATCTGGCGCACGTCGGTCAGGCCCGATACCCGCACCGGGACGTTCCGGTTCGTGGTCGTGCCGTCGCCGACCTGGCCGTAGTTGTTGTGCCCCCAGGCCCAGACGGTGCCGCTGGCTCTGAGCGCGATCACGTGCTCGCGCCCGCCGCGGAGCTGCTTCACGTTGGTGAGGTTGTGGACGGCCTGTGCGGTGGCGTGGGCGGTGAACGTGCCGTTCCCGAGCTGCCCGTCGGCGTTGTCCCCCCAGGCGACGACGGTCCCCGGCGGTGCCGCTTGCGCCGCCGGCCCCGACAGCATCCCGAGCACCAGTGCCGCCCCGACGAGCCCGGGCATCCGTCGCATCCCGCCGTACCGCATCGCCGCCCCCAATCCCCGCCTCGAAGCGGAATCGTTCCAGACCACGTTCAGGATACGGCGACGCCCCGCAAACGCAACCGCGAGGGCTCACGCGGAAACGACGCGCGTGGCGGTCGCCTTCCAGACCGCCACGACCTCGAGCCCCGGGCGGATCGCGAGCCGCTCGACCGACTCGGGCGTCACCTCCGCGACGACGGAGCCGAGCGTGACCCGGGCCCGGTTCCCGACGACGACGACCCGGTCGACCCGGGCCGGGATGCGGTTCAGGGCCGAGTCGCCGACGCCGCCCGCGTCCAGCGCGAGCGTGATCTCCCACGGCGCGACCAGGACCGCCACCCGGCCGTCGGCGGGGTCGCTCGTGCGCACCGTCTGGCCGCCGTCCAGCCGCACGGTCGTGCCGGCGGCGGTGCCGAGCAGGTAGTTGATCCCGGCGAACTCGGCGACGAACGCGGAGGCCGGCGCCTCGAGCACCTCCAGCGCGCTGCCGCGCTGCACGATCGCCCCCCGGTCGATCACCGCCACCTGGTCGGCGAACATCACGGCCTCCTCGTAGGAGTGCGTGACGACGACGGTCGGAACCCCCGCCTCGTCGATCACCTGTGCCAGCTCCGCGGCCACGGCCGAGCGGGTCGACGGGTCGAGCGCGGCCAGCGGCTCGTCGAGGAGGAGCGCGCGCGGAGCGATCGCCAGCGCGCGGGCGAGCGCCACGCGCTGGCGCTCGCCTCCCGAGAGTGTCCCCGGCCGCGCCGTGGCAAGGTGGCCGATCCGGAGCCGCTCGAGCAGCGCCTCGACGTCGGCGCGGGCCTCGAACGCGACGTTCGCGTGGACCGACATGTGCGGGAAGAGGGCGTAGTCCTGGAAGAGGAGGCCGACGCCGCGCCGCTCGGGCGGCACCCAGGGCCCGTCTCCCACCCAGCGCTCGCCACCGCACTCGACGAATCCCGAGGCCGGGCGGTCGAGCCCCGCGACGAGGCGCAGGAGCGTCGTCTTGCCCGCGCCCGACGGGCCGATGACCGCGAGCGTCCGCTCGACCTCGATCTCGACGTCGAGCGTGTAGTCCCGAAGCGGATGGGTCAGCCGGGCGCGAAGCGCGGCAGCCTCCCGCGTGCGATCAGCTTGGCGGCGAGCAGCACGGCGGCGCTGATGGCGATCAGCACGGCGCCGAGACCGTACACGTGGTCGAAGTCGCCGCGCTCGAAACCCAGGTAGATCGCGATCGGGGCGGTCTGCGTGACGCCCTGGAGGCTGCCGGCGAACATGATCGTCGCCCCGAACTCGCCCAGCGCCCGCGCCCACCCGAGCGCGGCGCCGGCTCCGAGCCCGGCCGAGGCGAGCGGCACTGCGACACGCAGGAACACCTTCGCCGGCCCGGCACCCAGCGTCCGCGCCGCGGCGAGCAGGTCGCGGTCGACGGCCGAGAACGCCGCCTCGGCCTGTCGCAGGTAGAAGGGCCCCGCGACGAAGGTCATCGCCATCACCACCGCCGCCGGCGTGAACGGGAGCTGGAGCCCGAGCGCATCGAGCTCGGAGCTCAGCATGCCCGTGCGCCCGAATGCGGCGAAGAGCCCCAGCCCGGCGACGGCGGGCGGAAGCACGAGCGGTAGCTCGAACATCGTCGAGAGCACCGCCTTCCCGCGGAACTCGTGCGTCGCCATCCAGTAGCCCACCGGCGTCCCCACGAGCACCATCGCGAGGAGCGACACCGCGGAGAGCTCGAGGGAGATCCGCAGAGCGTCCGTCGCCAGGGGCGAGCTCAGGCCCGACCCCAGGTTCCCCTGGCGGACGATGCCGATGAGCGGCAGCAGGAAGAACGCCGCCGCGACGACGACCGCGACCGCGGTCGCTACGTGGAAGGCGGAGGCCCGAAGGCGAGGTCCTGAAGCACCTTCTGGCCGTCCGGCCCGGTTACCAGGTCGATCCACTGTTGGGCTGCCTCGGTCTGGTTGCTGGCCGACACGATGCCGATCGGGTACGTCGCGGTCGCCTCGGCCGACGCCGGAAGCTGGAGCTGCTTCACCTTGTCACCCGCGGACAGCGCGTCCGTGACGTAGACGAACCCGGCGTCGGCCTCGCCGAGCTCGACCTTCGACAGCACGCTCTTCACGTCCTGCTCCTTGCTCACGATGTTCAGGTCGGAGTCGGAGATCCCGAGGTTGCGAAGGACGGTCTCGGTGTACGAGCCGACCGGCACGGCCGGGTCGCCGACCACCAGCTTGGCGCCCTTCTTCAGGCCCTCGGGCGACGTGACGTGCGCGGGGTTCGACGGCGGCACGATCAGGATCAGCGAGTTGGTGGCGAAGGTCGTCGTGGCACCGAGCAGGTCCCTGGCCTGGAGCTCCTCCGGGTACTTCGGGCTGGCGGCGGCGTAGACGTCGGCGGGGACGCCCTGCTCGATCTGCGCGGCCAGCTGGTCCGAGCCGGCGAGGTTCAGCTTGACCGTCCAGCCGGGATGGTCCGACTGGTAGGTCCGGGCGAGCTTTGTGAATGCCGCCGTGAGCGACGCGGCGGCGAACACGTTCAGCGTCCCGCCCTTCGGCGTGGACGAGCCGCCCGACCCGCCGCCCGACGAGTCGCCGCCGCCGCATCCCGCCGCGGCCAGCACGCCGGCGAGCAGCACTCCCAGCATCGTCCATCTGCGCATGGTCACGTCCGTCCGATCATCACGGATGTCGCCTTCACGGTCGCCACGGCGGGCACGCCCGGCGCCAGGCCCAGCTCCTCGACGGCATCGCGGGTGACGATCGAGACGACCTGATACGGACCGGCCTGGATCACGACCTGGGCGACGACGCCGGTCACCTCCACCGACTCGACGACGCCCTCGAAGCGGTTGCGCGCCGAGAACGCGTCGCCCGCACGCGTCGGCATGTGGCCGCCGAGGCGCTGCACCTCGTCGACCGACACGAGCCGGCGCCCACGGGCGTCGCGCTCCGTCTCGACGCGGCCCTCCCGGTCCCAGCGACGAAGCGTGTCGAGGCTGACGCCGAGCGCCTGCGCGGCCTCTCCGATGGGGATGAGCCTGGGCACAGAGGGGAACCTATCGCATAGGCATTGCCTATGCGATAAGCCCGCGAGCGGATCTCGGCGCCGGGTGGGCCCGATCTCCAGGCTAAAGCCCGGGGAAGCGAGTGCCGATCTCCTTCCTCGTGGACCCCCTCCGCGAATCTGATCCGCGCGCGCGTGCGCGCGGCGATCGGTGGATCGACCGATGGCTGGCCGCCTGCGCCGATCTCGCCGAGCTCAAGCGCTCGAACCCGATGACGGACGCCGTCATCGAGGAGATCGACGGCCGCATGATCCGGATCGGCGACCGCTGGCTCGTCGACTTCGCGTCATGTAATTACCTCGGCTTCGACCTCGACACCGAGATCATCGAGGCGGTCCCCGAGTACCTGCGCCGCTGGGGCACGCACCCCAGCTGGTCGCGCCTCCTGGGAAGCCCGGTGCTCTACGAGGAGATCGAGGAGCGGCTGACCGCGCTTCTGGGCTGCGAGGACTCGCTCATCCTGCCCACGATCACCCACATCCACATGTCGGTGATCCCGGTGCTGGCCGCCGGCGGGACGATCTTCCCCGACAGCCGGGCCCACAAGACGATCTACGACGGCTGCCAGGTCGCCGAGGCCCGCGGCGCCACCGTCAAGCGGTTCCGGTTCGAGGATCCCGACGACCTCGAGCGCCAGCTTCGCGACGACGTCGCGGCGACGCGCATCGTGTGCATGGACGGCGTGAACAGCATCACGGGGAACGCCCCCGACCTGCCCGCGTTCGCCCGCGTCGCACGCGAGCACGGCGCCCTGCTCTACGTCGACGACGCGCATGGCTTCGGCGTGATCGGCGAGCGCGGCGCGACCGAGACGTCGCCGTACGGCCTCCGCGGCAACAGCATCATCCGGCACTTCGGCGAGTCGTACGAGGGCATCGTCCTGGTCGCCGGCTTCTCGAAGGCGTACTCGTCGCTGGCGGCGTTCATCGCCTGCCCGACCGAGCTCAAGGAGCTGCTCAAGACCGCCGCGCCGCCGTACCTCTACTCGGGCCCGTCGCCCGTCGCGTCGCTCGCGACCGTGCTCGCCGGGTTCGACGTGAACGACGCCCGCGGCGACCAGCTGCGCTTCGCGCTCTGGCGCAAGACGGACGCCGTCCTCCGGCGCCTGGCGGAGCTCGACGTCTACACGCCGAACCATTCCGGATATCCGATCGTCGAGGTGCCGCTGCGGCATCACGAGGACATCGGTGAGGTGGGCCGCTTCCTGTTCGACCGCGGCGTCTACGTCACCCTGGCCGCCTACCCGCTCGTGCCCAAGCACGAGGTGGGCTTCCGCGTCCAGGTGACCGCCGCGAACACCGACGCCGAGATCGAGCGTCTCACGCGCGTCATCGCGGAGCTGGCCGCAGCGGGCAGGCTGCGGCTCCGCTCCGAGGTCGAGAGGGCCCGGGAGGCCGCATGACCGTCTCCCGCGCGCTCGAGGCCGTGAAGCCGTCGCGGCGGACCGCCTGGGGCTGGTACCTGGCGGCGGGTGCCCTCGTCGCGCTCCTGTACGTGATGGTGCCGCCGATCGCCGGCAACGGCCGGGTCATGAACGCGCTCGGCCTCTCGTCCTCCGTGGCGATCGTGCTCGGCATCGTCTACCACCAGCCCAGGCTGCGAAACGCCTGGCTGTTCTTCCTAGTCGGCCAGCTGCTCTTCTTCCTGGGCGACGTCTACACGTACAGCCCGGACGTCGGGTTCCCGTCCCCCGGCGACGCCCTGTACCTGACGGTCTACCCGGCGCTGATGGCGGGCCTCGTCCTGCTCGTCCGGCGCCGCAACCCGATCTCCGACTGGGCCGGCCTGATCGACTCGCTGATCCTGACGCTCGGCATCGCTCTGCTCTCGTGGGTCTTCCTGGTCGCGCCGTACATCAACTTCAGCGGCATGTCGGACCTCGCCAAGGGCGTCTCGATGGCCTACCCGCTCGGCGACGTGCTGCTCCTCGCAGCGGCGATCCGGCTCGCCGTCGACGCCGGTCGCCGCCAGCCCGCGTTCTACCTCCTCGCGTCGAGCATCGTCTGCCTGCTGGTCACCGACTCGGTCTACAACTACATGCTGCTCAAGGGCACGTACGACCACCAGGTCCTGCTGGACGTCGGCTGGATCGGCTACTACCTGCTCTGGGGCGCCGCGGCGCTGCATCCCTCGATGCGCACGCTCGACGAGCCCGCGCCCGGGCGATACGTGCGCCTCACCCGCGTCCGTCTCGGCCTGCTCGCGATGGCCTGCCTCATCGCACCGGCGATCCGGATCGTCCAGTCCGACCGCACGGCCGAGATGCTGGTCATCCCCTGCGCGTCGATGGTGCTCTTCCTGCTCGTGCTCGTCCGCATGGCCGGCCTCGTCCGCCAGGAGGAGCGCGTCGTGACCCGCGAGCGCGCGCTGCGCCACGTCGGGCTCACGCTGGTCGGCGCGACCGGCCTCGACCAGATCTACGCCGCCACGATCGAGGCCGTCCAGTCCCTCGTCGGGAAGGCCGTCCCGGTGTGGGTGGTCGACGTGCAGCGCGACGGCTGCCACATCGTCGCGTCATCGGACGGCCAGCGGGCCGAGCCCGTCGCGCTCGACGTGCTCGCCACGGCGTGGATCGCCCGCCGCGCCGCAGCCGGTTCCGCCCCGCTGGTCCAGGCACCGCCCGAGCTTCTCAGCGCCCTCGGCCTCGCCGCGGACGCCGTCGACGCCGACGACCGGCTCGTCCTCTCGCAGCTCTCGGGCCGCGGGGAGGCGCACGGGTACGTCGTGGTCGCGGTGGACAGCACCGAGGTCGCCGTCCTCACGCCCGCCCTCGAGGCGCTGGGCTCCCAGGTTGCCCTGGCCGTGTCGAGCGCGCTCCTCTCGGAGGACCTGCACCGGCGCCAGAGCGAGGCCCGGTTCCGGTCACTCGTCGCCCACTCGAGCGACCTGATCACGGTGCTCGACGCGGGTGGCGAGATCGGCTACCTGAGCCCGTCCGTCGAGCGGCTCCTCGGCTTCGAGGCGGATGAGCTCCACGGCACGAGCTTCCTCGCGCTCGTCGCGCCGGCCGACCGCGGCCGCATCGCCCGCGTCCTCGAGCCGTCCGGCCCCGAGGTCGACAGCCACACGCTCGAGTGCGCGCTCATCCACCGTGACGGCACCGAGCTCGAGTTCGAGATCCGGCACTCGAACCTGATCGACGACGAGCACATCCGCGGCATCGTCCTGAACTCGCGCAACATCAGCGAGCGCAAGACCTTCGAGCGCCAGCTCCAGCACCAGGCCTTCCACGACTCGGTGACGGGTCTCGCCAACCGCGCCCTCTTCGCCGACCGCGTCGCGCACGCCCTGTCGCGGCGGTCCGAGGAGCGCACACCGATCGGCGTCATGTTCATCGACCTGGACGACTTCAAGACGATCAACGACAGCCTCGGCCACCCGGTCGGCGACTCCGTCCTGCGCGAGGTCGGCGAGCGGCTGCTCGCGGCCCTCCGCCCCACCGACACCGCCGCCCGGTTCGGCGGCGACGAGTTCGCCATCCTGCTCGAGGACATCGAGGGCACCCAGCACGCCGCCGACATCGCCGAGCGCCTGAAGGAGGCCATCGAGCGGCCCGTCACGGTCGAGGAGAAACAGCTCTTCGTGCGCGCCAGCATCGGCATCTGCCTCACCCGCCCGGGCGAGGTCACGAGCCCCGAGGACCTGCTCCGAAACGCCGACGTCGCCATGTACATGGCCAAGCGCGACATCAAGGGCAGCTACCGCATGTTCGAGCCGGCGATGCACGAGAGCGTCGTCGAGCGCCTCGAGCTGCGTGCGGACCTCCAGCGGGCGATGGACGAGCGCCAGCTCGAGGTGCACTACCAGCCTGTCGTGCGCCTCGACAAGGGCACCGTGAACGGCCTCGAAGCTCTGCTGCGCTGGCAGCACCCGACGAAGGGCACGATCTCCCCGGTGCAGTTCATCCCGCTCGCCGAGGAGACCGGCCTCATCATCCCGATCGGCCGCTGGGTGCTGCGCGAGGCCTGCAAGCAGGGCGCAGCGCTCCAGAAGGCGGTGGGCGACGGCCAGCGCCTGATGATGAGCGTCAACCTGTCGGTGAAGCAGCTCCAGTCCGACACGATCGTCGCCGATGTCGAAGCCGCCCTCGCCGAGTCCAAGCTCGTGCCCGAGAACCTGGTGCTCGAGATCACGGAGTCCGTGATGATGGCCGACACCGATCTCGCCGTCGAGCGCCTGAACGCGCTCAAGGCGCTGGGCGTGCGGCTGGCGATGGACGACTTCGGGACGGGCTACTCGTCGCTCAGCTACCTGAGCAAGTTCCCGGTCGACATCCTGAAGATGGACCGGTCGTTCCTCCAGGCCGGCAAGGCGGACTCGGGCCTCGCCGCCGCGATCGTGAGCCTCGGCGAGACGCTCGACCTCCAGGTGGTGGCCGAGGGCATCGAGATGCCCGAGCAGCTCACGTCGCTGCTCCACCTCGGCTGCGAGCTCGGCCAGGGCTTCCTGTTCGCGAAAGCCATGCCGCTTCCCTCGGTGGTGGAGTATCTCGGCGCGTCCGCCGACGAGATCGACCGCCCCGAGCGCGATGCAGCATAGTTACGAGTCGCTCGACCGCCCGGGCGGGTTCTCGCGTGTGAACCTGCTGCACCCGCTGCGCCACCGGCGCTTCCTGCTCCTGTGGGCGGGGATGACGGTGTCGCTGGTCGGTGACGGCATCTTCCTCGTCGCGATGGCGTGGCAGGTGTACGAGCTCTGGAACGCGCCGGCCGCGCTCTCGGTGATCGGGATCGCGATGACCGTGCCGACGATCGCGTGCCTGCTTCCGGGCGGCGTCGTCAGCGACCGCTTCGACCGGCGCACCGTGATGCTCGCCGCGGACGCGCTCCGGGCCGCCGTCATCGGCCTCCTCGCCGTCCTCTCGGCCACCGGGTCGCTCACGCTCTGGGAGCTGGCGGTCCTGTGCGCCGTCTACGGCATCGGCACCGCCTTCTTCAACCCCGCTTTCGACGCCGTCGTCCCCGACATCCTGCCGGCCGACCAGCTCGCGGCGGCCAATTCGCTCGACCAGTTCGTGCGACCGCTCGCGCTCCGCCTCGCCGGTCCGGCGCTGGCCGGGTGGCTGATCGCGAGCGTCGGCCTGAGCCTGGCATTCGCGCTCGACGCCGCCAGCTTCTGCGTCTCGGCCGCCGCGCTCATCGCCATCGGCAGGACGCCGCGCCCCCGGCGGGAGCCGGGCCAGTCGGCGGTCGAGGACGTGCGCCAGGGATTCCGCTTCATCCGCCGGCGGGTGTGGTTGTGGG
Source organism: Thermoleophilia bacterium (assembly GCA_025927685.1). GTDB lineage: Bacteria > Actinomycetota > Thermoleophilia > Gaiellales > JAICJC01 > JAICJC01. Next base: position 11,239 of record JAICKX010000065.1, read on the forward strand.
GCACGCTGCTCTCGGCCGCGGTCGCGTACCTGGTGTTCCTCGGACCCACCGAGGTGCTCCTGCCGTACATGGTGAAGAACGTCGTGCACGGCTCGGCGGAGTCGCTCGGCCTGGTGTTCGCCGCCGGCGGTCTCGGCGCGATCGGCTGCGCGCTCGCGATGGGCCAGCGCGGCCAGCCGCGGCGCGGCATCCTCTTCATCTACGTCGCCTGGACGCTCGCGACGGTCGCCGTCGCCGGCTACGGCCTGGCCACATCCACCTGGCAGCTCATGCTGGCATGCCTGGCCTTCAACGTCCTCGAGACGGCGGGGACGATCGTGTGGGCGACGCTGAAGCAGACGCACGTGCCGGCCGAGCTCCTCGGCCGGGTGTCGAGCCTCGACTGGCTCATCTCGATCGGGCTGCTGCCGCTCTCCTTCGCGATGACGGCGCCCGCGGTGGCGCTGCTCGGCGCGCGGACGACGCTCGTGGCGGCCGGCGTGATCGGTGGGGTGGTGACGGCGTCGGCCCTCCTGCTCCCCGGCATGCTCGACCTCGACCGGGCCGAGGCGCCGCCGCCGGCCGCGGACGAGGTGGACGTCGTGGTCACACGGATCCGGATGCAGGACGGCGCCTCGTCTTCGCTCCCGGGCCCCCGCATCTAGCCCGCCGCGCGCTGAGACACCCGCGGTAAAGTCGGAGCGCCGTGTGCCCTTCGCCCTGATGGGCGGCGCCGACCGCGCGATCACCGCGTCGTCACGTACGACGGTGCTCCGCACAGCTTCTTCGACCGGAAGCAGGCGGAGTTCGCCGACGCGTCGGCCGACGTGTGGAGGCGTGTGCTCGCCTTCCTCGACGCGCACACGCCCGGCTGAGTCGTTCGGCCGCCGCGGCCCGGCGGCTCAGCCGATGGCCCGGCGCAGGCGGTCCCACCGCGACACCTGCTGCGGCGCCTCGGCCGCCGGCTCGTCCGCCGCCTCGGCGTCGGGCTCTTCCTCGGCACCCATCTCGGGCTCCTCGGCCTCGGGCTCCGGCTCGGGCTCGGCCTCGGGCTCCGCAGCCATCTCAGGCCCCGGCGTCGCCTCCGCCACAACCTCTGGCTCAGGCGCGGCTGCCGTCTCGGGCGCGGTCTCGGCCGGCTCCTGCTCCTCGACGGCGGCTGCCCTGCGCAGGGCCTCGCGGTCCGCCATCCGGCGGACGCGCTCGGAATAGCGCTGCGCGCGATCCTCGAGGGCGTCGCCTTCGCGCTCGGCGGCTGCGACGATCTCGCCGGCGCGGCGCTCGGCGTCGCGCACGATCGTCTCGGCCCGGCGCGCGGCGGACTCGCGCTCGAGGCGCGCCGCCGCAGTGACCTGCGAGACCTGGTCGGCCAGCATCCGCTCGAACGACGCCAGCGTGGCCTTCGTCCGCGCCAGGGCCACGCTCGGGTCGTCCACGGGCTCGACCGCCGCCTCGGCGGCCTCCGGCTCCTCGCCGGCCTGCACGCGATCGATGGCCGCCACGAGATCCTCGGCCGTCATCGACACAGCGTCCTCGACGCCGAGGGCGACCGCCATGCGGAAGAGGCGGACGCGATCCGTCTCGGTGGCGCCATGATCCTGCTCGGCCTCCGCCTCCGTCTCCTGTGGGAGCGGACGCGGCGCCGCTGCGACGACCTCGGGCACCGGCCGCTCGACCACGTCGGCGAGCGAGGTCGGCGCGGTCGAGGCCTCGGTCACGCGGCGCAGCCGCTCCACGATGCCCTGCGACCAGCCGCTCTGCAGCGCCGTGGGCTCGGCCGGCGTCTCGGCCTCGGCGCGAGCCTCGGCCTGAGGCTCGCTCTCGGCCTCGGCGTCCGCCGCCGGCTCGGGCGCCGTGCCGTTCGTCTCCGTCGCCCCGGCGCGCTCACCCATCCACGCCCTGAGCTCTGCCATGTACGAATCGACGTCCGGCCGCCAGTAGCCGAGCGACACGACGGCGAAGGACGGAGCCTCCAGCCGCCGCAGCTCGGAGTGCCAGTCGACGTCCGCCGACTCCAGGCGGTCGGCCAGCTCCCGCAGGTACCGGTCGACGTCGTCCTGGTTGTAGCCGTGCGCACCGAACGAGAACGTCCGGTTCCTGATGTCGTGGGTCTCTTGCATGCCGTCCACCGCCCTCACCGATTCCAGGTTCTTCCTATCGCGACTGTACGCGCCATCGGCCCGAGGTCAATCCCGAGCTGCCTCTTGACGCCCACGGCAACGGCTCGTATTCGTCGAGATGACGAGGAAGGTGAGGCAGTTGTCGGATCAGCGAACAACTCTCATGGCGAAGCTCGCAGCGGCCCGGAGCCGGCTGTGGCTGGTCGCCGTCGTGGCAATCGCCGCGGGCCTGGTGGCCGCGGCGGTGGCCTCCGCTCAGGCGCCGGTCTACGCGGCTCTGGCACAGGTCGGATTCGGGACGACAACCGTCCCTGCGCAGGCATCGGCGGCACTCACGCCCGCGATGGCCCGCCGCGCGACCAACCGCGCCGGCATCAGCGGGATGCCGCCGCGCCAGCTCCTCGACAACACCACGATCTCGGTCGACCCGGCTGCCGGCGTCGCCGTCGTCCGCGTCACGGACTCGAACCGGGCGCAGGCCCGCCGGCTCGCGAACGCCTACGCGCGCACGCTCGTGGTCACGCGCAGGCATCGCATCGCCGACGCCGCCAGGCGCACGAAGGCCCGCCTTCAGCAGCAGCTCGCCGCGGCCACGGCGGGGCTCAAGACCGCGCACGGAACGGACCGGATCTCGCTGCGCGCCCAGTACGGCGCCGTCGTCCGCCAGTGGCAGGTCATCGACACCCGCACGACCGTCGCGATGGACGGCGTCCAGGTGATCGGCCGGGCCGCGGCGACCACCGAGAACCAGCACGTCGTTCGCGACGGCCTCGTGGCCGCGCTGCTCGGCGCGCTGGCGGGCCTCATCCTGATCGTCGCGGCCACGCGCCCCGGCCGTGGGCGGGTCCGCTCGGCCCGCGAGCTCGGCCGCGCCCTGCGACTCCCGGTGCTCGGCACGCTTTCGGGGACGGTCGCGAACGCCGGGGACGGCATCGGCCAGGTGGGTGCGAGGATCGCCTCCGCCGGTCTTCCGCGGCCCGCCGCGATCGCGGTCGCCGGCGCGGGCCACGAGGACTCGACCTCGGAGACGATCGTCGGGCTCGCCCTCGCGGTGGCGCGCCAGGGCCGGCGTGTCACGGTGGTCGACCTCGACGTCGCCCGGCCCCGCGTCCATCGCCAGCTTGGCGTCGACGGCGCCCCGGGGGCGGCGGAGGTCGTCGGCGGCCGGATCCGCATCGACGATGGGCTCGTCATGTTCGACGACCGCGGCGTCCCCGTGACCGAAGCGCCGTTCGCGGCCGGCTGCGTCAGCCTGCTGCCCGCGGGTGCGCTCGGCGGCAGCCTGTGGGACATGCTCTCCTCACCGGCACTGCGAGACGTGTTCCGCCGCCTGCGGCGCGACTCGGACCTCGTGCTCGTCGCCTGCCCGCCGGCGTCGGAGCCTGACGCGGTGGCCGCGATCGCCGACCTCGCGGACGGGCTCCTGGTCGTGGCCCCGCTCGGGTCGCTGCGGTGGGAGGACATCGCGGCCCTGCGCGGGTCGCTCGAGAGCATCCCGCTCGCGAAGCTCGGCACGGTCGCCGTGGCGGGCCCGCCCGCGACGGTGCAGCAGGCGCTCACGCCCTCCGGGCGGGCTGCGCCGGCGACGTACTGACCGATCGAGGACATCGACGGGGCTCGGGGCGGTAGCGTCGGCCCATGGGGGCGGCGCCGACATACCGAGCGCGCGACCTCTCGGCGGCAATCGGGATCTCGGCGACTGGCTCGCCCTGCTCCCGCTCAATCTCGAGCTGCGCGAGATGCACGGGTCGGGCCTGGCGGTGGCGGCGCTCTTCATCGCCGCGTGGGCCTACGCCGGCGCCACGCCGGCGATCCTCGGCCTGGCCACCGTCCTGGGCATCTTCGCGGCCATCGCGTCGCCCGCGGAGTTCGCCCTCGTGCCGGCCATCGTCCCCGTCGCGGGAATGCGCCGCGCCAACGGCTGGATCGACACGGCCCGCTCTGCCGGGTTCATGTGCGGGCCGCCGGCGGGCGGGGCGGTCGTCGCCGCCGGCGGGGTCGCGCACGGGACGAAGAACGTGCTCATCCGAACGCTCATCCACGAGCAGGTGCCCGAGCGCCTGCACGGCCGCACGTACGCGGCCTACAACGGCCTGCGAAACGGCGCCGAGCTGTTCGCCCTTGCGCTCGGCGGCGTGCTCGTCGCGACGGTCGGTGCCCGCCGTCTGCGCCCGCGTCCGAGCCGCACCCCGCGGCCCTCTCAGCGACGCCGAAGCTGTGCGGCGATCCGGCTGACGACGTCGGCCGCCGGCTCGACGGACGCGATGCGGCCGACCCCCCGGCCGGCGTAGAGGCACATCGCCTCGAGCTCGCCGGTGGTGTCGCGCCGGGGCTCGTCCGCCGAGTACCGCTCGATGTCGATGCCACCGCGCCGGGCGACCAGCTCGCCCTCCCCCGGCCGCGATCCCGGCGGCGGGCGGCCGGCCTCGTCCCAGCGGCGGTAGGTGCTGTTGCGAAGGACGCGGTGCGGAGCGTCCGGCCAGCCGCCGTCGAAGAGCCCGGTGAGCACCGTGTCCTCGGCGGACGCGGCGACGAGGCGCGCCGACCAGTCGGGATGGACGTCGGCCTCGTCGGTCGCCGCGAAGCGCGTGCCGAGCATCGCGCCGACGGCCCCCGCCGCCATCGCCGCGGCGACGCCCTCGGCATCCGCGATCCCGCCCGCGGCGACGATCGGAACCGGCACGGCGCGCACCAGCTCCGTGACGAGCGCGAGCACCTCGGTCTGGCCCTGGACATGGCCGCCGGCCTCGACGCCCTGCGCCACAACGACGTCGCACCCCGCCTCGACCGCCGCCCGAGCCTCCGCCGGCGACCCGGCCTGCGCGATCACGGTCCCCCCGGCTGCGTGAGCGCGCGCGACGAGGCCGGCGTCGACCCCCCACGAGAACGACACCAGCTCGACGCCCTCGCCGAGCGCGAGCTCGAGCCGCTCGTGCTGATCGAACGCGAGCACGAGGTTGACCATGAACGGCCGCTCGGTGAGCCGGCGCACCTCGCCGATCTGCGACCGCAGGGTCTCGGGGTCGGTCCACGACGCGCCCAGCGAGCCGATCCCGCCGGCCTCCGACACTGCGGCGGCCAGCGCCGGCGTGGCGGCCGGCCCGATCGGCGCCTGCACGATCGGCACACGCCACGGAAGCGGGAGATCGCTCACACCGCGATCGTACCCGGCTGCTACGCCTCAGCCGCAGCGGGCTGTCCCGGCCGGCGGGCGGCCAGCTCGGCCCGGTTTCGCACGCCCACCTTGCGGTAGATGCGCGACAGGTGCGCCTCGACGGTCTTCTCGCTCATCCAGAGCGCGGCGGCGATCTCCTTGTTGCGCTTCCCCTCCGAGACGAGGCTCACGACCTCGAGCTCCGCGGGCGTCAGCTCGTCGCGCTGCGCGGGCTCGCGCCGCAGCACCTTGCCGCTGCGGGCGAGCGCGGAGGCGGCCTGCTCCTCCCACCTGACCGCACCGAGCCGCCC
>JAICKX010000027.1 GCA_025927685.1 Thermoleophilia bacterium
AGCCCGGTCACGCAGCGCGCGCTCCTCGACCGCGGCTGCGAGGTGCACACGTTCCCGGGCACCGAGGTGTGCGTGAACGGCTCGGGCGGCCCGACCTGCATCACCCGCCCGATCCTTCGGGGATGAAGAACCTCACCCCGGTCGAGCTGGCCGCCGTCGGGGCGGTCGATCGCGACCGCATCGCCGCCGACCTGGCGGCCGTCGTGGCCCACCCCAGCCTGACCGGCTCCGAGGGCGAGGTGCAGACCGAGATCGCGCTTCGGATGACGACCGCCGGCCTCGAGGTGGAGCGCGTCGACGTGCCGGCGGCGGAGCTGGCGTCCGACCCGGACTTCCCGGGCGTCGAGGTGGCGCGCGACACGCATCCCGTCGTGGCGGGTCGGATCGGCGACGGCGGAAGCGGCCGGCGGGCGATCGTCGCCGGCCACGTGGACGTCGTCGCCGGCGGCGACGAGCTGCAATGGACGTCGCCGCCGTTCGAGCCGCGGATCGCCGACGGCCTGCTCTTCGGCCGCGGGGCCTGCGACATGAAGGCGGGCGTCGTGGCCGGCCTGGCGGCGATGCGGGCGCTCGTCGAGGCGGAGGTCGAGCTGGGCGGCGAGGCGCTCCTCCTCACCGTCCCCGGCGAGGAGGACGGCGGCGCCGGCATGCTGGCGGCGATCCGGGCCGGCTATGCCGGCGGCGTGGCGGTCATCACCGAGCCGACCGACCTCCAGATCGTCACCTGCCAGGCGGGCGCCATCACGTTCACGCTCACCATCGAGGGCCGAAGCGCCCACGCCGCGTTCCGGCGCGAGGGCGTGTCGGCGGTCGAGAAGCTGTGGCCGGTGCTGCAGGCGCTCCAGCAGAACGAGCGCGAGCGGAACGAGGCCGAGACACTCCGGGCGATGCGCGAGACCGGACTTCCCTACCCGACGTCCATCGGACGGGTCAGCGCCGGTGAGTGGTCGTCGTCGGTCCCTGACCGGCTGGTCGCCGAGGGGCGCTACGGCGTGCGCGTCGGGCAGACGGTGGCGGAGGCGGAGGCCGAGCTGCGCTCGGTCGTCGCCGACGCGTGCGCCGCCGACGGGTGGCTGCGCGACCACCCGGCCGGCGTCGAGATCACGGGCGGCCGGTTCGCCTCGGCGTCCGTTGCGAACGACCACCCGCTCTCCTGGGGCCTGGCCGAGACGGCCCGCGACGTGCTCGGCAAGCTGCCGGACTTCCTGGGCGTCCCCTACGGCGCCGACGCCCGGCTCCTGATCGACCACGGCGCGACGCCGACCGTGCTCTACGGCCCGGGCGACCCCAACCTGGCGCACGCGCCGGACGAGCATGTCGCGCTCGAGGACGTCGCCCGCTGCGCGCGCGTGCTGGCGGTGTGGCTCATGCGCGTACTGGCAGACTGAGGGCGACAACCGGGGCGTTCGCCTCTGTGGGAGCATCCGCCCTGTGCCCGAGTCCCCCACGCTCGCCGACGTCCACGCCGCCGCGGGCGTCATCGCCGGCCGGGTGCATCGCACGCCGATGCTCACCTCGGCCACGCTCGCCGAGCGCTGCGGCGTACCGGTCTGGCTGAAGGCCGAGCTGTTCCAGCGGACCGGGTCGTTCAAGCCGCGCGGCGCCTTCAACCGGGTTCGCGCGCTCACGGCCGAGGAGCGCGACCGCGGCGCGATCACGATCTCGGCGGGGAATCACGCGCAAGCGCTCGCGGTCGCCGCACGCGACGAGGGCGTCGATGCGCTCGTGTTCATGCCCGCCGACGCCAGCCCGGCCAAGGTCGCGGCGACGCGCGGGTACGGCGCGACGGTCGATCTGGAGTCCGCCGACACGATGGAGGCGCTCGAGCGCATGCGCGCCGTCGCCGCGGAGTCGGGGCGGGTGATCGTCCATCCGTACGACGACCCGCTCGTCGTTGCCGGCCAGGGCACGGTCGGCCTCGAGATCGCCGAGGACGCGCCGGACGCCGGCACCGTCGTCGTCCCGATCGGCGGCGGCGGGCTGATCGCGGGGATCGCGACCGCCATGAAGGGCCTGCGGGCGGACGCGCGGGTGATCGGCGTCGAGCCGGAGCTCTCGGCTGCGATGCGCACCGCGATGGACACCGGCGGTCCGATCCCGGCCGTTCCCGGCCCGACGATCGCCGACGCGCTGCGCTCGCCCGTTGCCGGGACGATCGCGCTCGAGGTCTGCTCGCGGCTCGTCGACGACGTCGTCCTGGTCTCCGACGAGGAGATCCGCGAGGGCATGCGGTTCCTCTACGAGCGGGCCAAGCTGGCCTGCGAGCCGGGCGCGGCGGTCGGCGTCGCCGCGCTCCTGTCCGGCCGGCTCGACGTCCGCGGCTCGGCCGGCCTCGTCCTTGTCATCTCGGGCGGCAACATCGCGCCGCAACTGGCCGCCGAGATCCTGGCGGGCTGACGCTCAGCGCTTCTCGCTCGCCAGCCGCAGACCGAGCGCGACCAGCACGCACCCGGTGACGCGCTCCAAGGCCGCTCTCACCCGCGGGCGGCGGAGCGCGTCACCGGCGCGGCTGACGAAGACGGCGCAGCCGACGAGCCAGGCGACGCCGAGCAGGTTGAAGAGGGCGCCGAGCAGGAGGAGCTGCCCGAGCACCGGGCCGCCGGGCGAGACGAACTGAGGCAGGAAGCTCGTGAAGAAGACGGCGATCTTGGGGTTCAGGAGGTTGCTGAGGATCCCCTGGACGAACGGGGAGCGCCGGCTCGGAGCACGCTCCGGCACGACCGCGTGCCCGCGCCGCCACGACCACCACACCGCCTGGGCGCCGAGCACGACGAGGTAGGCGGCACCGGCCAGCCGCACGGTTGTGAAGAGGGTCTCCGAGCGGTGAAGGAGCGCGCCGAGGCCGAAGGCCGAGGCCGTCGTCCAGACGGCAATCCCCGCGTTCACGCCGACCGCCGTCATGAGCGCCGCGCGGCGGCCGTGCAGGAGCGCGTTCTTCGTCACGAGCGCGGTGTCGACGCCCGGGGTCACGACGACGAAGACGGCGATTGCGAGAAACGGCAGGACGTGCGGCACGCTAGGCCCTCGCGCTCGGCCCGTACGCGAGGTGGAGCAGGTCGCCCTCGGCGAACCGGGAGAACCGCAACGGGCGCAGGTCGATCGGCGGCTCGTGCCCCGCGAGCTCGGCCGCCACGCACTCGGCGATGGCCGGCGCCAGCTTCAAGCCGTGGCCCGACAGGCCGGCGATCGCGTAGACGCCGTCGCGGACGAACCCGACCACGGGGTTCCAGTCGGGTGTCGAGTCGTAGGCGCCGGTCCACCCGTCGACCCACTCCGCCTCGCCGCCGTGCCGGTATCGCTTGAGGAGCGCTCGCGCGACCGAGTCGCGGTAGGAATCCTCGGGGACCTCGGGCGCCTCGTCGCGGTCGGCGTAGCCCTCCGGCTCGCGGTAGGCGACCGCCCAGGCCATGTCCCCCACCGCCGGCCGCACCACAACGTTCGTGACGGTGTCCGACACGACGGTCGACACCCGAAGCGGCCGCACACGGGCCACGTCGATCCGCCTGAGCGCGATCGGGATGTCGGGCAGGAGCCGCGACGTCCACCCGCCGGCTGCGACGACGACGGCACCCGCATCGAGCGCATCGAGATCGGTCACCTCCTCGCCCAGCCGCGGCTCAGCCCCGAGCGCAACCGCCTCGGCGAACCACGCCAGGGTCATCCGGCCCGGGTCGACGAGGCCGCCGTCCGGCTCGTGGGCGGCCGCGGCGATCCCGTCGGTCAGAAGCGCCGGCTCGACGGCGGCCACCTGATCCGGGTCGAGCAACCGGGAGTCCACGCCCAGGGACCGGCCCAGCTCGACGTTCCGGGCGCATGCCTCCCGGTCGCGCTCGGCGACGGGCAGCATGTAGCCGGTCCGGACGTATGCCGACCGCCTGTCGCCCGCCAGGAGCTCGATGCCCCGCTTCGCCAGCCGCACCGTCACCTCGTTGGAGTAATGCGCCCGCACCATCCCGAACGAGCGGCCGGTGTCGCCGGACGCCGGCGTCGCCTTGTCGTAGAGCTCGACTCGCATCCCCTCCCGCGCCAGCGCCACGGCGAGCGCCGAGCCGAAGAGCCCCGCCCCGACGATGGCGACGTCCGTCCTCACGCCGGCGTCGTGTACGCGGCGGTGATCCCGCCGTCGACGACGAGCGCCTGCCCCGTCGTCCACGCCGAGTCGTCGCTCGCGAGGTAGAGGACGGCGCCCGCGATGTCGTCGAAGGCGCCCAGCCGGCCCATCGGGATGTGCACCATGCGCCGCTCGAGCCCGCCCTCGTCGGCGGCGAGCGCGTTTCGGAAGAGCGGAGTGTCGACCGGCCCGGGGCACAGCGCGTTGCAGCGCACGCCGCTTCGGGCGTACGTGATCGCCACCTCGCGGGTCATCGCGAGGACGCCGCCCTTGGCGGCCGCATATGCGGTCTGCGGCGTCGCCGAGCCGATCAGCGCCACCATCGAGCTCATGTTGACGATCGAGCCGCCGCCCGTCTCGAGCAGGTGCGGCAGCTGGTGCTTCATGCAGAGGAAGACGCCCGTCAGGTCGACGGCCAGGATCCGGTTCCAGACGTCGAGGTCGGTGGCCGGCGGATCCGTGTCGTCGGGCAGCAGGATGCCGGCGTTGTTGTGGCACACGTCGACCGACCCGAACCGCTCGCGCACCGACGCGTAGAGCGCCTCGACGGACGCCGGGTCCGTGACGTCCACGGCGAACGCCGCCGAGCCGGGGATCTCGGCCGCCGCCCGCTCGGCGCCCTCGGCGTCGATGTCGGCCAGCGCGACCCGGCCGCCCTCTTCCGCCAGCCGCCCGGCCACGGCCCGGCCGATCCCCGCGGCGGCGCCCGTCACGACGCACACCCTGTCCTGCACCCGGCCGGCCATCGCGCGCCATTAAACGCGAGAGGGGCGCCCGCGTGCTGCGGACGCCCCTCCAGCGGTGGTTCTAGAGACCCTCGTGCACCATGCGGCCGATGGTCTCGTACTTGGCCCGGTCGCTCGATTTCAGGTAGAGCGCGTACCCGATGCCACCGACGAAGACCAGCACGTCGATGATCACCAGATACCAGGCATACCGGTAGCCGGCGCCGAGGAAGTCGATCTTCTGGATCGCGATCGCGAGCACAAGCACCTGTGCCACCACCGAGATCAGCGGGGCGATCGTGTGGGTCCAGATGTGGTGCTCGGACGGGTGGTGCGTCCGGAAGTAGTTCCAGATGGCGACCGAGACGAGTGCCTGGATGAACAGGATCAGGACGACGCCCATGAACGCCATAAGCCCGTAGAGCTGCACGTAGGCGATCGAGGTCGCCGAGTCCGAGCCCGCCGCAGTGGTGGCGAAGAGCGCGAAGGCGATCACGATCAGTGCCGCGATGACCGACTGGGTCGTCGAGGCGATGTGCGGGCTCTTGTGCTTCTCGTGCGTCCGGCCGAGCTGGTGCGGCAGCACCCGCTCACGGCCGAGCGAGTAGAAGTAGCGCGCGGTCGTGTTGTGGAACGCCATGCCGCAGGCGAACGAGCCGGTGATGATGAGGTAGCTCAGGATGTCGCGCAGCGTTTCGTTCCCGAACTGCTTCGCCGGGTCGAGGAAGAACCCGTACGCGTTGTTCACGGCCTGCGTGGCCGCCGCGTTCGTCGAGGCATACCCGGAGATCGCCGCCCACGACGTGATGACATAGAAGATCCCGAGGCCGACCACCGAGATGTACATCGCCATCGGCACGATCTTCTTGGGGTTCTTCGACTCCTCGCCGTAGTTCGGCGCCATCTCGAAGCCCACCCACGACCAGAAGGCGAAGAAGACGCCCACTGCCCAGGCGCCGGATGCAATGGCAGCATCGCCGCTCCCGAAGCCGTTCAGGTTCTTGAACGCGTTGATCGGGTTGAGCGCACCGGCCTGGATGTTCTCGCCGCCGTGACCGAACACCAGGGCGTCGAAGAGCAGCAGGAACACGACCTCGCTGATCAGCGCGATGCCGAGGATCCGGGCCGAGATGTGGATGTCGAAGTACGCCAGGATGCCGATCAGGGCGACCATGAAGAGCGCGCACCAGTACCACTCGACGTCGTAGCCGTACTGCGCCAGCTTGGCCGTCGCGAAGTACGCGAAGCCGCCGCACAGGGAGGCCTCGAATACCGAGTAGGCGACAACCATCGCGAGCCCCGACGCCATTCCAAGCTCGCGGCCCAGGCCATGGCTGATGAAGCTGTAGAACCCGCCCGCGGCGGTCACCTTGCGCGACATCGCGACGTACCCGACCGAGAAGATCGTCAGGATCACCGTGGCGAACGCGAAGCCGGCTGGCGTCCCGATGCCGTTGCCGAAGCCAACCGAGAGCGGCGTGTTGAAGAGCATGGCCGAGATCGGCGCCGCGCCGGTCACGGTCAGGAAGAGCACGCCCAGCAGGCCGACGGCCCCGCCGTGCAGCTTGTGGACGTCGCCGCGCTGCGAGACGTCCATGCTCTCCACGGGGAGCATCCCCTCGTGGTGGGTGCTCATGCCCCCAGGTTCACTATCCACGCGACCTCCTTCGGGAAAAGGAACGGGAAGAAGAGAGCATCACTTTTACAGCATTGCGGCAGCTTTAGCAACGGCTCCCGCGCATGTTGTGGAAACCAAGACGGCTCAGGCGGGGACGGGGTTGCGCGCGGGCGCAGCGACCGGTGACTCGGCGAGCGCCTCGACGAGCATCCGCTCGACGACCTGCCGCCACTCGCCGGTGCGGATTTCGACCTTGTCGGGCAGGATCCTGCGCCGCGCCCGATCGGCGTGATGCCGCTTGGCGAGCCGGTCGAACGCGCCGATCGCGTTCAGCACCGTCGCGTGGCCACGCGAGCCCACGAGCGACCCGATCCAGTCGCCGGGCCGGCCCTCGTCCCGGAAGATCCCCTCCCGGACACCCTGCCAGTAGGCGTGCTGGAAGAGACAGCCGGCGACGCCCCGGTCCGTCCAGCATCCCGCCGTGACCTCGGCATCGCCGCGGTCGATCCCGCGCAGCGCCAGCTGGAGCAGCCGGCGACCCTCGTCGGTGTCGGCCAGCTCCCGAAGCTCGCCCCGCAGCTCATGTTCCTCGGCGGTCATGCAAAACCTCCCTCAGAAGACCTCGACGTACTCCTGCCGCTCCCAGTCGGTGACGTGGTCGTCGAATCGTTGCAGCTCGTACCTGCGCATCGTTGTGTACGCCGTCACGAAGTCCGGGCCGAGCGCCTCGACGAGCTTCGCGTCGGCCTCGAGCCCGTCGAGGGCCTCCCGCATCGACGTGGGCAGGGGCTCCTTGGAGGGGTCCTCCTCGGCGGGCGCGGCGGCGGCCGGCTCGAGCTCGAGCTCCTCCTCGATCCCGTTCAGGCCCGCAGCCAGCATCGCCGCTCCGACGAGATACGGATTGGAGAGCGCCGTCGGCGCCCGGTTCTCGATGTGGCGCGACGCGCTCGAGCCGCCCTTGATGCGCAGGAAGGCAGTGCGATCCTCGGGCCCCCAGGAGATGTTCGTGGGGCTGAACGTGTGCGTCCGTCGCCGCTTCAGGCAGTTCACGGTCGGCGCGAGCAGCGTGTACATGCCGCCCGCATGGCGCAGCTGGCCGGCCATGAACCGCCGGCAGAGGTCGGTCATGCCCTGGGGGTCGGAGTCGTCTCCGAACACGTTTTCTCCGCCGTCCAGGCTCGTCAGGCTGACGTGGGCGTGACACCCCGACCCGGCCGAGTCGGCGAACGGCTTCGACATGAAGGTCGCGTTCAGGCCGTGGGAGTAGGCGATCTCCTTGGTGGCGTTCTTGAACGAGAACGCGTTGTCGGGCCCGGCGAGCCCGGCGCCGGGGCGGAAGTTGATCTCCCACTGCGAGCCGGCGTACTCGCAGTTGGCGGTGATGATCTCGATCCCGAACGCGTTCATGTGGTCGACGAGCTCGGTGATCATCGGGTGGTAGGTGTTCCGGACCGGGTTGAAGATCTGGTAGCCGGAGAAGAGCGGCGTGCCGTCGGTATTGAGGACGTAGAACTCGGGCTCGAATCCCAGCACCGGCTCGTAGCCCATCTCGCGGCAGCGCTCCAGCTGGCGGCGGAAGACGTAGCGCGGCAGCGCCCGCAGCGGCTCCCCGTCCACGAACTGCGAGTCGCAGATGAAGCGGGCCGTGGCCTCCGCCCACGGCACGACGGCGGCGGTCTCGGGATCCGGCATCAGGCGCTGGTCGCCGTAGCCGATCTCCTCGTGGTAGAGCGTGCCCGGGACGACGTCGGAGCGGGAGTCGAGCACCGCGGCGCCGCCGTACATGTTGAGGCCCTCCTCGCAGTAGCCGGGGGCCTGGGCGATCGGGACGATCTTGGTGCGGCTCGTCCCGTGCATGTCGGGGAGCTCGAAGCGGACGTAGCGGATGCCGTCGGCGCGCCAGGTCTCGATGATGTCGATTGCCGAGGCGGTGGCGGTCTTTGCCATCAGGTGGTTCCCTCCGGATCCGGGGTGCCGTTGTGCCAGTGACGGAGCTCGAAGCCCTCGCTCTCCAGACGCCCGCGCAGCCCGGGTGCCCGGGTGGATCCGGCCACGGCGAGCACGCCGCCCTCGTGGCCGTCGTCGCGGCGAAGCGCGGCGGCGACCCGGTCCGGCGGCTGGAGGTGGTGGCCCGCGACGCCGAGCTCCTGGTAGGTGTCGCGGACGACGACCAGCGCGTCCGCGGGCCCGCGCACGAGCGCGGCGAGGTTCACGAAGTGGCCGACGTCCCAGTCGGCGGGCGGCGGCTCGACGTCCTCGCCGCGGAGATGCGCGAGGACGGTGGCCGGCCCGGGGCGCGAGCCCCAGAACCGCCCCGTGCGGACATTCGCGATGAGCGTGGCGTCGGCGGCGGCCTCCATGAGCGCGGCCACGCTCTCCGCCGTCCACGGGCCCGCGACGGGGATCGCAGCCAGCCCGCCCCCGGACAGGCGCTCGATCGCGCGGGCGATCGCGGACGCGGAGGTGCCGGCCACGCCCGGCGCAGGGTCGATCTCGAGCTCGACCCGGTAGTCGTTTCGGGGCGTCGCGCCCGGCGCGACGTGCATCTCCGGATCGCCGCCGGGGAGGATCGCGCCGGCCGCGGCCGCCACCTCGTCCTGGTCGGCCTCGACGCCGGCGGCGCGCAGGATCAGCGAGGCCCAGAAGCAGCCGCAGAGGTTGTCCTTCTGCTGCCGCTCGGCGGCGTACAGCTCGGCGAGCTCCTCGCGGCGGACGGCGGTCGTGCTTGCTCCGGCCACGGGGTGAGCATATTCGACGACGCAACATTGGGTCTGACCCCGTTGTTGCGCGGGCGGTCAGGCGCCGGTTCCACCCGAGCTCTCGGTGAAGAGGCTCGAGATGCTCTCCCGGCGATGGATGCGGCGGATCGCCTCGGCGAAGAGCGGTGCGACCGACACCACCTCGACACGTGCGCCAAGCGGCTCGGGCTGCGTCTCGACCGTGTCGGTGACGAGGAGGTGCTCGATCGGGCTGGCCTCGAGGCGAGCGGCCGTACCCGGCGCGAACACGGCGTGGGTGATGGCGGCGATCACGGAGCGCGCGCCGCAGCGGCGCAGCTCCTCGGCAGCCTCGATCAGCGTCCCGCCCGAGACGGTGAAGTCGTCGACCAGGATCGCGTCCCGGCCGGCGACCTCGCCGATCAGCCTCACCCGCTCGATGCGCTCCTCGTGACCGGCGCGGGTCTTGGCGGCGATCGCGATCGGCGCGTCCAGGCGGTCGGCGAAGGCGGCGGCCTTCTTGGCGAAGCCGGCATCGGGCGAGACGACCACGGGCCGCTCGGGCACGCGGCTGCGCAGCGCCGCGCACAGCCGGCCGACGGCGTAGAGGTCGTCCACCGGCGCGCGGAAGAAGCCCTGGATCTGCGACGCATGCAGGTCCATCGTCACGACCCGGTCCGCGCCGGCGCTCTCGATCGCGTCGGCGCAGACGCGGGCGCGGATGGAGACCCGCGGCTCGTCCTTCTTGTCGCCCTTGCCGTAGGAGAAGTACGGGATGACGGCCGTCACCGACGCGGCGCTGGCCCGCTTCAAGGCGTCGATCCAGAACAGCAGCTCCATGAGATGGTCATTCGCCGGAAAGACGGTCGACTGCACGATGTAGACCTGCCGCCCGCGGACGTTCTCGAGGACGCGCACGAACAGGGTGCCCTCGGAGAAGCGCAGCACCTCACCCCGCCCCACGCCGACGCCGAGATGGCGGCAGATGGCCGCCGTCAGACGGGGGCTCGCCGAGCCGGC
Source organism: Thermoleophilia bacterium (assembly GCA_025927685.1). Lineage (GTDB taxonomy): Bacteria > Actinomycetota > Thermoleophilia > Gaiellales > JAICJC01 > JAICJC01. Next base: position 10,192 of record JAICKX010000027.1, read on the forward strand.
GAAGACGAGCGTCTCGTCGTCCGGCACGGCCGGCGCGTGGCGCCGTGTCCGCGGGAGCCAGCTCCACCTCGCCATCTCGGCCCAGTCTAGGCGGGCGGCCGGTCGGCCCCGAGCGCCCGCCACGCCGCAACAACGGGGTCTGACCCCGTTGTTGCATACTCAGGTGGTGCGAGGCCTGCTTCGGCTCCTCCGGCTCGTCGACGCGGTGGTGTGCCGGGTCGGACGCGGCTGCTGCGTCGCGCGCTCGCAGACCCGCGGTCGGTAAGATCGCGCGCAATGCGAGCAGCGATCTGGAAGGGCCCGGGCGAGATGGAGCTCGGCGAGGTGCCCGACGCGACCTGCCCGGCCGACGGCGCGCTGCTGCGCGTCGTCGCATGCGGGATCTGCGGCACCGACGTCCGCACGTTCTACAACGGCGACCGCCGCATCGAGCCCGGCGCCGTCCTCGGCCACGAGATCTGCGGCGAGGTGCTCGAGATCGGCCCCGAGGCGGACGGCGACCTGCGTGCCGGGAGCGGCGACCTCGTCCACGTGATCTCCACGCTCTACTGCGGCGCCTGCACGCTGTGCCGCACCGGGAACGAGCACCTGTGCCAGTCCGGCGGGCTCATGGGCTTCGACTACCAGGGCGCCTACGCCGACCTCGTGGCGATCCCGCAGGTCGCGCTCAAGAACGTCTTCCGGATCCCGGAGGGCCTCGACGCCGTCCACGCCACGTTCGCCGACCCGCTCTCGGACGCGATCTGCGGCCACAAGGATCTCGAGGTGGGACTCGACCTGCGCGCGGTCGTGATCGGCGCCGGGCCCGTCGGCACCGCGCACGTCGCGCTCGCGCTGGCCCAGGGGGCCGGCACCGTCTACCTCCTCGAGACGGAGGCCCGCCGGCTCGATCTGGCCCGCGCGGTGCTCGGGGACGAGCGCATCCGCTACGTCGACACCTCCGCGGTCGACCCGGTCGAGCACATCCGCTCCGAGACCGGCGACGGCGCCGAGCGGGTGATCGTGGCCTGCTCGAACGCGCACGCCCAGGAGCAGGCGATGGAGATGGCCGCGCCGCGCGGGCGCGTCCTCTTCTTCGGAGGGCTGCCGAAGGGGACGACGACCATCGACTTCCCCTCGAACGTCCTGCACTACCGCGAGGTGGCGGTGCTGGGGAGCTACGCCTCGCGCTACCGCGACCAGGTGCAGGCGCTCGACATGCTCGAGCAGAACACGGCCAACATCCGCGGCGTCGTCACCGACGTCGTGCCGCTCGAGGAGGCGCCCGAGGCGTTCCCGCGCATCCGCCGCGGAGACGCGCTCAAGGTGGTCGTCACTCCGTAGGTCTCCGACGCTTCGCGCGGACGGCCATCCACTCGCCCCCCACGTAGCGCTGGCCGGGAAGGTCACAGAGAGCGTCATGAACGGTGCCCGGGAGGCGGGCGGGCCGATCTGGTTGAATTGCCGCCGACCACGCGAGGAGGACACATGAGCCTGGGCAAGACCATCCGGTTGAAGCGGGTCCTGAACGACCCGACGAACACGTCCGTCATCTGCGCGCTCGACCACGGGATGACCTCGCCCGTCTTCCTCGAGCCGCTCGCCGACATCCGCGCGCGCGTCACCGAGGCGGTCGCCGGCGGCGCCAACGTGCTCATGCTCTCGCGCGGCATGGCCCGGATCGCGGCCGCCGAGCTGCGCCAGACGACGGCCGTCGCGTACATGCTGTCGGCGTCGGCCCATCCCGGCGAGAGCCCGGGCATCGCCGCGGTCGCCGAGGTTGAGGAGGCTCTCCGCTCGGGCGCCGACGCGGTCGTCCTCTACGTGGCGCTCGGCACCGACACCGAGCAGGACATGATCGAGCGCCTGGCCGAGGTCGGGTCGGCGTGTGACGAGCTGGGCATGCCGTTCATCGCCGAGGCGGAGTGGCCGAGCGCCTACTCGGGCGCCACCTCCGAGCTCGGCACCGACTACCTGCTCCGGAACGTCCGCCTGTGCGCGGAGCTCGGGGCCGACATCATCAAGACGAACTGGCCGGGGTCGGGCGAGGAGTACGCCCGCCTCGTCGCCGCCGCCGCCGGGCTTCCGACGGTGCTCGCGGGCGGATCGCGTATCACCGAGACCGAGCTCCTGACGCGGCAGCAGCACGCGATGGAGGCCGGCGCGGTCGGGTGCAGCGTCGGGCGGAACATCTTCATGCACGAGCGCCCGGAGGCGATGACCCGGGCCCTGAAGCGCGTCATCGTCGACCGGTGGACGGCAGAGCAGGCGCTGGAGGAGCTGGGGGCGGCCGCCGCCGCCCGATGACCGACCCGGACCTCGTCTGCGGGATCGACGTCGGCTCGCAGGGCTCGTGCCTGGCCGTCTTCGACGCGGGCGGCGAGCGGCTGGCGACGAGCTATCAGCCGCACACGCTCTCCTATCCGCGCCCGGGATGGGCCGAGCAGGATCCGCGCGACTGGCGGGCGGCCGTCGTGAACGGCTTCCGCGACCTCTCGGCCCGCGTCAACCTGCGCCGGGTGCGGGCCGTGTCGTTCGGGTCCCAGCTCGACGGCCTGGTGTGCGTCGACCGGGACGGCCAGCCGGCGGGGCCGGCGATCATCTGGATGGACCGCCGGGCCGACCCGCTGTGCCGGGCCGCCGAGGAGCAGATCGGGCCGGACGAGTGGTACGCCCGCTCTGGCTGCAACCTCGACGGCTCGCACGTCGCCGCGAAGATCGCGTGGGTGGCGCGCGAGCGTCCCGACCAGGACGCGCGCACAGACCGCTACCTGCTGCCCGGCGCCTACATGGTGCGGGTAGCCTGCGACGCCGACGCGGTCGACCGCTCCAACGCCTCCTCGACGATGGCGCTCGACCCCGACGGGGGCGTGTGGGACGAGCGGCTGCTCGGCGCATTCGGCATCGACCCGGGCCGGCTGCCGCCCGTCGTCGGCGCCGACGAGCCGGTCGGCGAGATCACCGCCGAGTTCGCGGCAGACACGGGGCTGCCGCCGGCGACGACGGTCGTCTGCGGCTGCGGCGACGAGATGGCGGCGACGCTCGGAGCGGGGCTCGTCGACCCGGGCGCGGTCTGCGACGTGCTCGGGACGGCCGAGCCGGTGTGCGCCGTGGCCGACCGGCCGCTTCGCGACGCGACGCGGATCGCGGAGTGCCACCCGCACGCCGCGCCCGGCCGGTGGCTGCTCGAGAACCCGGGCTGGGCGTCGGGCGCCTCGTACCGCTGGTTCCGCGACCAGCTCGGCGGCGGGCTCGACTACGACGGCCTGAACGCGCTCGCCGCGGAGGCGCCGGCCGGGGCCGACGGCCTCGTCTTCCTGCCCTGGATGGGCGGCGCGATGGCGCCGCGGTGGGAGGCGGAGGCGCGTGGCGGCTGGTACGGGCTCACGCCGGCGCACGGCCGCGCGCACATGGCCCGCGCGCTGCTCGAGGGATCGGCGTACGCGCTGCGCGACGTCGTCGAGGCGATCGCGGCCGCCGGCCTCGAGCCCGAGCGCATCGTGTGCGTCGCCGGCGGCGCGCGCTCGCCGCTCGTCCGCCAGATGCGGGCCGACGCGACCGGCGTCCCGGTGACGTGGTCGGAGGACGTCGAGACCACCGCGCGTGGCGCTGCAATGCTCGCGGCAGCGGGATCCGGCTTGCACGAGTCGACCGCCGCGGCGGCCCGGACGATGTCACGCGTGGCGGCGCAGGTGCACGAGCCCGATCCGGCCGGGGCGGAGGCCTGCGCCGAGGGCCACCGCCGCTACCGAGCGCTCTTCGACGCCCTCGCCGACCGGTTCGCGGAGCTGGCGTGAGGGCGGTCCTCCTCACGGGCCATGGGGGGCCGGAGGTGCTCCAGCCGGCGACCGTCCCCGACCCGGAGCCCGGCCCGGGCCAGGTGGCGATCGACCTGGTGCGGGCGGCGCTCAACCATCGCGAGGTCTGGATCCGCGAGGGCCGGCCCGGCCCGCTGCCGGCCATCCTGGGGTCGGACGGCGCGGGCGTCGTCTCTGAGGTGGGGCCCGGCGTCGAGGGGGTGGCGGCCGGCGACGAGGTGGTCGTCAACCCGTCGCTCGACTGGGGCCCGGGCGAGGATGAGCCGGGGCCGGACTTCCGCATCCTCGGCCGCCCCGACCAGGGCACGTATGCCGAGCGGATCGTGCTGGCGGCGCATCAGGTGCGGCCCCGCCCGGAGGGATGGTCGTGGGACGAGTGCGCCGCGCTGCCGCTCGCCGGCCTCACCGCCTGGCGGGCCCTGCGGCTGGCGGGCGCCGGGCCGGGCCGGCGGATCCTGGTCACCGGAGCCGGCGGCGGCGTCGCGACGTTCCTCGTCCAGATCGGCGCCGCGCTCGGTGCGACCGTGGTTGCAACGACGGGGTCAGCCACCAAGGTTGCGCGCGCGCTCGAGCTGGGCGCGGCGGAGGCCGTCGACTACCACGACCCGGAGTGGCCTGGGCAGATCGGGCCGGTCGACGCGGCGATCGACAGCATCGGCGGGCCGGGCCTCGACGCGGTCATCTCCACGCTCGTGCGCGGCGGCGTCCTCGTCAGCTTCGGCGACACCTCCCGGGAGACGGCGGCGGTCGACCTGGCCGAGGTGTTCCTCGAATGGCGCCGGATCCAGGGCACGACGATGGGGAGCCCGCGCGAGTTCGACGCGCTGCTCGAGCATCTCGCGACCGCCAATTGGCGCCCCGTGATCGACTCGACCTTCCCGCTCGAGGAGGCCGCCGAGGCCCACCGCCGGTTGGTGAATCCGGAGCGGACCGGCAAGGTAGTCTTGGCCATCCGGTGAAGCACTTCGTCACGGCCGACGAGATCCGACAGCTGGCAGCCTCGGGGGAGCGGGAGCTGATGCTGCGCGAGCACACGGTGTTGACCGACGCCGCTGTCGACGCCGTGCGGCTGCACGGCATCAGGCTCGTCGAGGGCTCCACCTACTCGACCGCCGACCCACCGCCCCAGGCAGTCCCGGCGCCGAGCGGCGCGGGCGGCCTTCCGGCGCCGGCGCTCGCCGGCCTCGTCCGCGCGCGCCCGGGTGCCACGCCTTCGCCACAGGTCCGTCACGCCGAAGGCTCGGGGACTGTCCCCGTCACCGGGCCGCCCGATTCCGGCCGGCTGCTGACACGGCTCCTCATCGGCGGCGAGTGGGTCGAGGCGGCCGGCGGGGCGACCGTGCCGACCGTCGACCCGGCCACGAACCGGACGATCGCCGATGTCGCCGCGGCCCAGCCCGGGGACGTCGACAAGGCGGTCCGCGCCGCCCGGGCGGCCTTTCCGGCCTGGCGCGACCTCGACCCCGACAAGCGCGCCCGGCTGATGCTGCGCCTGGCCGAGCTGATCGAGGACGAGCGCGACTACCTCGCCCAGGTCGAGAGCCACGACGTCGGAAAGCCCATCCGCGAGGCGGCGCTCGTCGACCTGCCCGCCTGCTGGGACCCGTGGCGATTCTTCGCGGGCGCCGTCCGCACGGTGGCCGGCCGCGTGCTGGCCCTCCCGCGCACGTCGCTCGACTACGTCCGCCGGGAGCCGACCGGGGTGGTCGGGATGATCATCCCGTGGAACTTCCCGCTCCACATCGCCTGCCGCAAGGGCTCGGCCGCGCTCGCCGCCGGCAACACGGTCGTCCTCAAGGCCCCGGAGCTGGCCCCGCTCACGAGCCTCGAGCTCGGCCGGCTGGCGCTGGAGGCCGGCATCCCGCCGGGTGTCTTCAACGTCGTCCCCGGCCTGGGAGAGGTGGCGGGCGCCGCCCTGGTCGAGCACCCGGACGTGAACAAGATCGCCTTCACCGGCTCGACGACGACCGGGCGGGCGGTCATGCGCGGCGGCGCCGGGACGATCAAGCGCGTCTCGCTCGAGCTGGGCGGGAAGTCACCCTCGATCGTCTTCGCCGACGCCGACCTCGACCGCGCCGTCACGGGGTCCGTGTTCGGGATCTACCTGGCGCAGGGCGAGGTGTGCTCGGCGGGCTCGCGCGTCCTCGTCGAGCGCCCGGTCCACGACGAGTTCGTGAGCCGCTTCGCCGAGCGGGCGCGGCGGATCCGCGTCGGTCTCCCGCACCGCTGGGAGACGCAGCTCGGCGCCCTGATCAACCGGCGCCAGTGCGAGCGCGTCTACGAGTACGTCGGGATCGGCACGGCCGAGGGCGCCACTGTCGTCACCGGCGGCGTGAGGCCCGACGACCCCGAGCTCGCCGAGGGCAACTTCATCCAGCCCACAGTCCTCGCCGGCGTTCGCAACGACATGCGGATCGCGCAGGAGGAGATCTTCGGCCCGGTGGTCGTCATCATCCCGTTCGACGGCGAGGAGGAGGCGATCAGGCTCGCCAACGACGTCCGCTACGGCCTCGCCGCCGGCATCTGGACGGCGGACGGCGGCCGCGCCCACCGGGTCGCGCACGCGCTCGACGCCGGCTCGATCTGGGTGAACCACTACGGCGTCTACCCGTCGGAGGCCCCCTTCGGCGGCTACAAGGAGAGCGGCACCGGCCACGACCTCGGGCTGGAGTCGCTCGACGAGTACACCGAGGTCAAGAACGTGCACGTGAACATAGGCACCGAGACGTTCGACTGGTATGCATAGCCCGACCCCCGAGGAGGAGTGACATGGACGGAGCATTGGGCCTGATCGAGACGCGCGGCCTCGTGGCCGCGATCGAGGCGGCCGACGTGATGGTGAAGGCCGCGAACGTCGAGATCGTCGGCCGCGAATCGGTCGGCGGCGGCTACGTCACCGTTGCCATCACAGGCGACGTGGGCGCGGTGAAGGCGGCCATCGACGCCGGTGCGACCGCGGCGAAGAAGACCGGCGAGCTGGTGTCGGCGCACCTGATCCCGCGCCCGCACGCCGACGTGGCGAGCGTGCTTCCGATGTCGGCGCGGCAAGAGGCCTAGCCCTTGTCGGCGATCCGCTTCATCTGCGAGGGCGAGGTCTTCGAGGCCGACCTGCTCGAGGACGACGCCCCTCGCATCTGCGGATACATCCGCTCGGTGCTGCCGCTCGACTCGACGATGGTGCACGCCAAGTTCGCGGGCGAGGAGACCATCGTGATGGTGCCGTTCTTCGCCGAGCAGGAGAACGGCAAGACCGACGTCGTCGCCGGCGACATCGGCTACTACCCCGGCCGGCAGACGCTGTGCCTCTTCTACGGCGAGACGAAGCCGTTCGGCGAGGTGTCGTACGTGGCGCGGGTCCGGTCGAACCTCGAGGGCCTGGCCCGCTGCGGCCGCCGCCTGCTCGAGACCGGGCACCTGCCGGTCAGGATGGAGCGGGCGTAGTGGCGTACGTCTCGGCCGCCACGCTCGTCGAGGAGCTGCGCGAGTTCACGACCGAACGCTGGCTGGGCGAGCCGGCCGACGTGACCCGCCTGCGGGAGTTCACCCTGCCGCCGATGGGCAACCTGCCCTGCGTGCTCTACTGCAACTTCGACCTCTTCTGGGCGGGGGAGCAGCTCCAGGTGTGCCGGCAGGCGGCGCTCGACGGCGACATGCGCCTGCCGGAGCTGTGCGAGGTCTCGGCGCTCCTGCTCGAGCGCATCGCGGCGCGCACCGCCAAGTGGGAGATGCACGAGACCGTGGCCCTGATGCGGCGGGCCGCCGAGATCCTGCGCGACTGGCGGCCCGACACGACCCGCGAGTTCGCCGTCGTGATCGAGCACCTGATGATGGCCGTCGACCGCGTGCAGGCCGCGGTCGACGCGATCGTGCCCTGGAACCAGCTCGACCGGGCGGTCGAGCTGCGCGGGCGCACATGAGGAGGACGCGATGCAGCTCTGCCGCGTGACCGGGAACGCCGTCGCCACCGTCAAGGCTCCGGCGCTACGCGACTTCAAGCTCCTGCGGGTGCGGCCCGAGGAGAAGGGCGCCGCGGAGTTCGTCGCGGTCGACACCCTCGGCGCCGGCGAGGGCGACCTCGTGCTGGTCGCGCTCGGGACGGCGGCGCGCGAGCTCGAGGCGACCTCCGCCGCCCCGACCGACGCGACGGTCGTCGCCATCCTGGACCAGCGAACGTAGCGTGACCGCCGAGCTGCGCGCCTGGGTCGAGATCGACTCGATGCAGCCGCAGTGGGCGGCGTACGTCGCCCAGACCTGCCAGGGCGACCCGCCCCACGCCGGCATGGCGCAGCTCTACGTCGAGGTGGCTCCCGCGAGCCGCGTGTTCGCGCTGGTCAACGCGGCGGTGAAGCACGCCCGGGTGCGCTCCGCGCTTCAGGTGGTCGAGCGCCAGTACGGGACGCTCGAGCTCCACGGCTCCGACCCGTCGGTCGTCCGCCAGGCCGGGGCGGCCGTGCTGGGGCTCCTGGGGACGACGGCGGCCGACCGCGATCCGCCGCAGGTCGTCTCCCACGAGGTCGTGACGAGAGTCGACCCGAACCAGGCGCAGCTCGTGAACCGGATGCGCGTCGCGAGCCTGCTGCTCGAGGACGACACCATGTTCCTGGTCGAGGTGACCCCGGCGGCCTACGCGGCCGCGGCCGCCAACGCCGCCGAGAAGCAGGCGCCGGTGAAGCTGGTGTACGCCGCCATGCTGGGCGCGACGGGCCGCCTGATCATGGCCCACCGCTCGCCGGAGGTCGTGAACGAGGCCTACCTGGCAGCGCTGGCCGCGGTGGGAGCCTGAATCCGTGAAACAGATGGACCAGGTCCCCGTGTTTCATCCGTGAAACAGATGGACCAGGTCCCGGTGTTTCAGCCGGCCACGGCGATCGCCTCGATCTCGACCAGCTGTTCCCGGTAGCCGAGGACGGCGACGCCCAGCAGCGTGCTCGGGGGGCGGGCCGGGGCGAAGGCGGCGGCGATGACCTCCCAGGCGCGGACGAGCTCGGGCTGCTCGGACGACGCGACGTAGACCGTCGTCTTCAGGACGTCGGCCTTCCCCGCGCCCGCCGCGTCCAGGGCGGCGAACAGGTTCTCGACGGCCTTCTGGGCCTGGGCCTCGATGCCGCCCGGCACGACCACGCCGTCCTCGTCGATCGGGCAGGCGCCGGCGGCGAAGACCATCCGCCCGCTCTCCACGACGGCGGCGTAGTGGTACGGGGCCCCGACGTAGAGGCCGGGCGCGTTCACGTGCTCGATCAGTGCCAGACCGCCATGTGCTCGGCGTGCGTCGGCAGGTACGCGCCGGGCTTGAAGAACCGGTCGTAGAAGCCGAGGTCGATGTGCTGGGCCTGCACGTAGTTCATGATGAAGAGCGTCGGGACGGTCCCCGGGAACTTCCCGAAGGTGTCGTGGATGTACCTGCTCTGGTGGGCGACGCAGGCCTTGAAGTCCTCGCCGTACGGCTGGGCCGCGCCGCGGATGCGGTCGGACTCCTTCCAGGCCCCGGGCGTCTCGGGGTTGTAGACCCCGCCCGGCCCGAACTTGCGGTCGGCGAACGCCTCGACCGCGGCCGCCATGTCGGCGTGGTGCGGGGGGCAGAAGGCCTCGAAGACGCCCTCCAGCCCGGTCGGGTTCGGCAGCGGAAAGCGCTCCTCGTCGTGGTCGAACCGGAAGCCGAGGCCGGGGACGCCGGGGTCGCCCGAGGCGCCGAGCATCGTGTGCCGGTCGATCCCGTCGAACATCCACCCGCCGAGGCCCATCGCCTGGAGCATGAGCACGCCGGAGAACGCCGCGCATGCCAGCTCGGCCGTCGCCTCCGTGACCGAGTACTGCTCCAGGAACGTGAGCGGGAGCGGGTCGTCGACGTCGACCAGGCCGCGAAACTGCTCCATTCCCGGGATCGGCCGCCTGTTCACGTCGTCGTAGACGCAGTACCCGTTCTGGGTGAAGAAGCACAGGTTGGCGATGTTGTGCTGGGCGATGTCGGCGACCGGGATCACGAGCAGCGAGCCGGGGTGGTTCGCGATCCACGTGTTGTGCCCCTCCATGTAGGGCTCCTCGCGGGGCAGGTGGATGCGGTCGTCCGAGAGCTTGCGGATGAGCGCCGCGTGGCGTTCGAGCATCAGTTCGGGGGTGACGTCCTCGGCGGCCGGGTCGACCTGCGCACCGGCGTCGCGGGTCGGCATGAAGTAGGTGCCGGAGTCGTCGGTGAAGAAGATCTCCGCCGTGTGGAAGCCGGCCGCCGAGGGGAACGTCCGCCCCGCCGCGCCGCCCGAGTAGTTGGCGAGGTGCGGCGCGTAGCGGGCATGGCGCATGATGGCGTAGTGCCAGCCGGTCGTCCCGGCGCAGGCGGTGAGGACGAGCAGCCGCTCGAGCTCGGTGAGCGGCACGGGGTCGTGGTCGGAGCGGTAGGCGAGCGGCCCGTCGGGGATCTCGCCGCCGAGCGGGAACCGGCGCGAGCGGCGCCCGTAGAGCGCGTCCACGAGCGGGAACTGCGCCAGCCGCTCGAGCGCCTCGCGCTGGCCCGGGGTGAGCTCGACGGCCGTCATGACAGCCGAGGCTACCTCACCCCGGGATCTCCGCCCCAGCCCACATCAGGACGAGGCCGATCGCAGCGGCCGCGAGCAGCACGAGGACAACGCTCTGGCGCAGCACGACCAGCGCGGCCATGGCGGCGCCGAGCACGCCGTACTGCCACGCCTCGCTGAGCGCACCGGCGAGCGGCACAGCGGCGCCCAGGATGGCCCCGACGGCCGCCGGGCCGGCGCCCTCGAGGAACGCGCGGGCGCTGGGGTTCGTGCGGATCCGGTCGAGCCGCCGCCGGCCGACCAGCACGAGGATGAACGACGGGCTGAACGCGATGGCCGACGCGACGAGCCCACCCGCAACGCCGAAGGCCGCGTAGCCGACGACCGCGACGGTCTGCGTCACCGGCCCCGGGGTGATCTGGCCGAGCGCCACCGCCTCCAGGAACTCCGCCGACGTCATCCAGCCGTAGTGGCTCACCGCGTCGGCCTGCATGAGCGGGATGATCACGAACCCGCCGCCGTAGCTCAGGCCGCCGACCTTGAACGCCGTCCACGCCAGCGACCCCCACCCGCCGGCGGCCGGCGCGGCGGCCAGGAGGGCGAGCGCCGAGACGGCCTCCCGCCCGCGGCGCACCGCGAGCTCGAGGGCACCGCAGCCGAGCAGGACAAGGACGAGCCACGGCCCCACGAGCACGGCGGCCGCGGCACCCGCCGCGACGTAGGCGACCCAGCGCGCCCGCCGGGCCTGTGCCGCAACCCACGACGGCCCCAGCAGGTCGACCGCCGCGCGCACCGCGACGGCCGCGACCGCCGCGCCCCCGCCGGCGCCGAGCGCACGGGCCCACTCCGGCTCCGACCCCGACAGGAAGAGCGCCGCCAGAGCGAGGATGATCGCGAGCCCCGGCAGGATGAAGCCCGCGCCGCCGACCAGGGCGCCCGGCCATCCGGCCACGCGGCTCGCGCAGTAGATCGCCATCTGTGTGGACGCCGGGCCGGGAAGCAGGTTGCAGACGGCGACGGCGTCCTCGAACTCGGCCGCCGAGATCCAGGCCCGCCGCTGGACGCACAGCTGCCGCAGCAGGACGATGTGCGCCGGCGGGCCGCCGAACCCGATGAACCCGATCCGGCTCCACTCCCGGGCGACGGTGCCGATGCCGGCCCGACGGCTCAGCTCGGCTCCCCGGGCGGCTCGACCTCGTCCGCCGGCGCCCTCCGGGCGGCGACCGCCCGCCCGAGCGCGACGCCGCCGACGATGACGGCGCCGCCGATCAGCTGCACGGCCACGAGCTTCTCGCCCAGGAGCCAGGCCGCGAAGACCGCGCCGAGGAAGGGCTGAAGGTACATGTAGAGCGTGGCCCGGGCGGCGCCGACGCGGTGCAGCGCCCGGAAGTAGAGCCAGTTCGTGACGAGCAGCGGGCCGATCGTCGAGTACACCCACGAGCCCCAGCGCAGGCCGCCGATCGAGCCGAAGTCCTGGTTCGCCACCTGGACGACCGTCACCGGCGTCATGATGACGGCGCCGACGAGGATCACGAGCGCGCTGATCCGAGCCGCCGAGTAGCGCCCCAGGAGCGGCCGCAGCATGACGGTGTAGCCCGCCCAGGTCAGCGCCGCGCCGACCGCCAGGAGGTCGCCGCGCAGGCTGAAGCCGGCCAGGTCGGAGCCGCCCATGACGACCAGCGCGACGCCGACCAGCGAGACGCTCAGGGCCAGCCAGTGGGCCGCGCGGACGCGCTCGTGGCCCAGGATGACCGCGAACACGGCGGCGAACGCCGGCGAGGCGGCCAGGATCAGGGCGACGTTCGCGGCGGCGGTGTAGTCGACCGCGTAGGTGAACGTGAGCTGGTTCAGGAAGATGCCGACGAAGCCGCACGCGACGATCAGCCGCACGTCGCCCCGGTCGACGCCGAGCCCGCCCTCGCGCCAGCGCACGAGCAGCGCCAGCGCCACCCCGGCCGTGGCGAACCGGAGCCCCGAGAACGCGATCGGGCTCCAGCGCTCGAAGGCGTACTTCGTGGTCGCGTAGTTGAGCGACCAGATCACGTTTGCCGCGACGAGCATGCCGTCGGCGGGATCGGGGCGGCGCACGCCCGGAAGCTAGATGATGAGGTGGCGGCGGCCCGCCGGTGCGTCAGCCCTCGGGCAGACGGCGGCGGAGCGTCTCGACCAGCCGCGGATCCGGCTCGTGGCCGGCGGCGCGGAGCGCCTCTTCGAGGTCCGCGATCAGCTCCCGGCGGAACTGCGCGTCGGCCTCCGCCAGCTCGAGCACCTGGTCCGCCGCGCGGGCGATGGCGGGCCGCTCCTGGGCGGCCCGAACCCATGCCTCGGGGGCGGGCGGGAGCTCGCGCAGGAGCTCTGAGAGCCGCACTTCGTCCATCGGATTCTCGTTCATGCCTCTCCAGACGCGGGCGAGGCGCCGGATCTTCCCTCGTAGGCGACGCGCAGCTTCCCGAGGCAGCGCGAGATCCGGCTCGCGATCGTGCCGGGCGGCAGGTCGAGCAGCTCGCCGATCGTGTTGTAGCTCTGGTCGCGGCAGAAGAACCGGTCGAGGATCTCGCGGCAGTCCGCCGAGAGCGTCCGCATCGCCTCCTGCACCGAGACCGCCTCGTCGACCGCCGCCAGGCTGCGGTCGAGCTCACCGCGCTCCTGGCTGGTGTCGGGCACCGGGTCGCGCACGGAGGCCCGCAGCCGGTCGATGCAGAGCCGGCGCGTGAGCTGGCCGATCCAGGGCCGGATCGCCTCGTCGTCACGGAGCCGGCCGAGGTGCTCGTAGATCCGGGCGAACGTCTCCTGGAAGACATCCTCGGCGTCGGTCTCGTCCAGCCGGTGGGCGCGGGTGATCGCGAACACATAGCGCGAGAACCGCTCGACCAGCTCCCGCCAGGCGGCGTCCTCACCGGCCCGGCATGCGCGGACCACCTCCGCATCGCTGACCGAGGCCCAGTCCATCGCCGTCCCCGTCACTCGCCCATCCTGCTTCGCACCAGCGCCGCCGAGCGCGCGCACGTCGCCGCCGCGCTCCCGCGATCGTCGCCGTCGCAGGTCATGAGGTTGGCGGCGACGAGCGCAGCTGCGACGCGGGTCCCGGCCTCGGCCAGGACGGCGGCGGCCTGGGCGTCGTCGCGGCCCGAGGGGTCGCCGCGGTCGGCGACCAGCTCGGCGAGGAAGGCCGCGTCCGTGCCGGCCCGAGCGATCTCGAGGGCCACGTCGGCTGCGCAGGCGAGCGCGGCCGCGATCGCCTCGTCGCGACCCTCGGCCGGGGTCTCCTCGGCCGCCGCCATGGCGGCGAGCGACGCGGAGTACGCGTCCGCGTCGGCCTGGACCAGCGGCACGATGCGATGGCGGATCGAGCGGGCCTGGGCAGCGACGCCAACCCCGTCCTCCCAGTCCGACGAGCGGCGCGCCACCATCTCCACCAGCGCCGCCGCCATCGCGACGGCGACGGCCGCCGCCGAGCCCCCGGCGGGCGCCGGTGACTGCGAGGCCAGCTCGTCGAGAAGGCCGTCGAACGGAAGCGCGGAGAGGTCGTCGGCTGCCACCCGGATCGAACCTACCCTACGCAACTGCGCGAACGCCCGAGCGGGTGACGAGCAGGTGCCCGGCGGGATGGGCCGGGACGGCCCGCGGGCGGCCGTTCACCTTCACGGACAGGTTCCAGGGAGCGCCCGCGTCGATCCACAGGCGCCGGGCGGCGACGCGGATGTGGTGCCCGGCGGCGAGCACGCGGGCGTAGAGCACCTTGCCCTTCGCCGAGCCCTTCCGCACCTCGAGCCAGCTGCTCCCGGGGCCGGCCCGGAAGACGGCGCGGATCACGCTGGGCCCCTTCGTCGCCGGCGCCTCGGGCGTGGTCGCGGAGGCGAGGTCGGTGCCGGCGCTGCGGCCCACGGCGGCCCCGGCCACCGCGCCGCCGGATCCGCCGGATCCGAGGACGGCGTAGACCGCGAGGGCGAGCAGCGCCACGACGACCACGACGGCACCGCCGAGCGCGAGCCGCTGCCCGCGCCCCAGGATCGGCCCCGGCGCGACCGGGCGCCGCGGCGCGAGGACGACGTCCTCGTCGAAGCCGGCCATCTGGTTCAGGCGGTTCACGAGCTCCTGGGGATCAAGCCCCAGCTGCTCGGCGTAGTCGCGCAGGAACGCGCGGGCGTACGCCGTGCCGGGGAGCGCCTCGAAGCGCTCGTCCTCGAGCGCCATCAGGTACTTGGCGCGGATCTTGGTGTCAGCCTCGACCTCGTCGATGCCGAGCCCGAGCCTGATGCGCTCTTCGCGCAGCGTGGTGCCGATGCTTGCCATCGCCCCACGGGAGTCTACGGGATTTAACCGTTACGCAAGGTGCTCGTGTCGACGACCACGAAGTCGCCCTTGGTGATCTGGTTCAAGTGGTGCAACCCGTCGTCTGAGAAGTGGGAGTTCGACGCCCCCTGGACGAACCACTCGGTGCCGTTGTCGGCGACGATGATCCCGTAGCGCTGCATCGCAACCGCGATGATGCGCGCCTGGCGCGGCAGGCTGCGCACGGGGTAGTCGCCCCGCAGCCGCAGGCGCAGGCCCATGGGCGGGTACCGGTCACAGTCGCTCTGGCTTCCGGCCTGGTGCCGCGCCGGGTAGATGAAGCCTTTGCAGGTCGCAGGCACGGTGAAGCGAAGCGCGTGGTCGATGACGCCCTTCTTCACCTCGTTCCACCGGACGAGGCCCGGCAGGATCGGGAGGCCGGCGGCGTCGGCGCTCGTCCAGCCCGCCGGGCGCAGGTGGTTTCTGCGCAGGTTCCAGGTCGCGCCCGACCCGGCCCGCCACCCGCGTGCCGTCTTGCGCGCGGCGAAGAGCTCGTACAGGCGGCAATGGCCGCGGTCGACGATCAGCATGTGCCGGTCGGAGCCGCGCTCGATCTTCGGGTGCTTCGGAATCGGATAGCCGACGTGGTCGGACTGGTCGGCGTAGCCGAACCGGACGCGCTTTCGCGCCTGCGTCCCGGGAACGACGTTGATCGGGATGCCGTAGCCCTGGAACGACCCGAAGTCGGGGTGGACGCCGATGCCCGCCGGGATGTTCGAGAGGTACGCCGCCGAGCGCGGGTCGACGGGCAGCGAGTCCACCCGCTTGTTCCACACGTTGGTCTTCGGGAAGACCGGACACCCGGGCGCGTTCTTGAGCGGCGAGGCGCCCGCCCCGGGCGCGAGAATCGCCCATGCGCCGGCCCCGAGCCCGCCCGCCGCAAGCAGAGCGGGGATAAGGATGCGACCCCGCATACCCAGAAGGTATCGGGCTTCACGGCCGCCGACCACACCCGCGGACGGGTGACTATCCCGGCGGGGCCGCGCCGGCCCGGGCGCGCACGGCATCGAGGACGCCCACACGGAGGCGGTCGGCGGCGGTCTGCGAGACGCCGCCGTCGGCCATGTCGAGCGCCCGCAGCGCCGCCCCGGCGACCGGCGCGGTGTCGAGCTGGACGAGCCGCGCGCCGGGCGCCTCGGCGTGGACGCAGCCCGCCAGCGTCTCGAGAAGCAGAGCGCTCTCGCCGCGGAAGAGCCCGCCGGCCAGGACGAGGTCGAACTCCGTCTCGGTCATGCCGAGCTTGCGCGCAGCGAGGACCGCCGACTCCCCCAGCTCGCGGCCGGCCCAGCGGACGATCCCGCGCGCCACCTCGTCGCCTGACTCCGCGGATCGCAGCACGGTCGGCGCGGCGCTCCGCGAGCGCTCGTCCCCCCGGCTCGCCCGCTCGAGCAGCTCGGCAGCCGAGCGGCAGCCGTGGAGGGTGCACAGGAGCTCGGTCAGCTCGGTGGCCGGGCCGCGGCCGGTGTAGGCGTTCGCGACGGCCAGCAGGGCCGCGTCCGAGACGTCGCTCGCGCTCCCGGTGTCGCCGAACTCGGCGCCCTGGCCGAGCGTGCGATACGTGCGCCCGTCGCGCGAGCGCCCGGCCGAGATCGCGCCCGTACCGGCGATCACGACCACCCCGACGCCGTCCGCCGTGCCCGCGCGCAGGGCGATGAACGAGTCGTTGGTCACCTCGGCCGGGCTGGAGAGGCCCAGCTGCTCGACCTCGGCGGTCATGCGGGGGACGTCGGAGTCCCAGTCGATGCCGGCGAGGCCGAGCGCGGCCGCGGCCACGTCCCCCATCTCCGCGCCGGCCGCCTGGAGCGCGCGCGCCGCCGCCTCGCGCAGGGACTCGCCGGCGCCGCGCAGGCCGACCACCTCCCAGTTGGCCGGCCCGCTCGTCGCGAAGCCGCGCACCGCCCCGTCGGCGTCGGCGATCACCGCGTGCGTCTTGCTGCCGCCGCCGTCGATCCCGAGGACGAGCGTCACCGGGCCGCCCGCACGCCGCCCGACCGGTAGGCCTCCTCGACGACCCGCATCACGACCCGCCCGTCGGCGCCGTCCGGCGACGGCTGCCGGCCGGCCCGGACGGCCTCGACGAGCTCGGCCATCTGGGCCGTGTACATCGACTGCGGGCAGTGCTCGTAGTCCGGCTCCGGCGGGTCCGTGTAGCCGAAGATGCGGGCGAACCCGCCGGTGCCGTACACCTCGGTCTCGGCCTCGAGGCCCGCCAGGTGCGGCTGCCACCAGCCCGACTCGACCACGGAGTTCGTGCCGTTCGACCACGAGATGAGGAGGATCGCGTCGTCGTCGACGGCGATCTCGCGGTAGCGCGTGCCGATCGCGGCGCACACGCGCACCGGCTCCGGTCCGCCGAGCAGGAAGCGGGCCGTGTCGATGGCGTGCACGCCCATGTCGGCGAGCGCGCCGCCGCCGGCCAGGTCCGGGTCGACGAACCAGCCCGCCGGGCCCCACCGCGCGTGGACGCCGTACCCGCGCGTCTTCACGACCTCGCCGAGCTCGCCGGCGGCGATCCGGTCGCGCAGCGCGAGGACGGCGGGATGGAAGCGCCAGCAGTGCGCCACCATCAGGAAGCCGCTCGACCGCTCGGCCGCGGCGACCATGGCGTCGGCCTCGGCGACGTCCATCGCCATCGGCTTCTCGACGATCACATGCTGGCCGGCATCGAGGAACGCGATCGCCTGCTCGGCGTGCAGGCTGTTCGGCGTCGCGACGACGGCGGCGTCGACCTCCGGGTCGCCGACGAGCTCGCGCCAGTCGGTTGTCGTGCGCGGGATCCCGCACTCGGCCGCCAGGCGGGCCAGCGACTCGGGCCGCCAGTTGGCGGCGGCGACGAGCTCGGCGCCCGGCAGCTCTGCGACCGCGCGCGCGTGATACAGCGCGATGAACCCGGAGCCGATCACGGCCACCCGCAGGCGGTCGACCACGAGCCCTACCCTTTGATTCCCGTCAGGGAGACGCCTTCGATGAACACCCGCTGCGCCAGGAAGAAGATCAGGATGACGGGCAGCATGAAGATCACGGACGCGGCCATTGTCAGGTTCCACTCCACGTGGTGCAGGGTCTTGAACTGGGAGAGCGCAAGCGACAGCGTCTGGGCCTGCGGGTTCTCGCCCACCCAGACGAGCACATCGTAGAAGTTGTTCCAGGCGTAGATGAAGTTGAAGAGGCCGACGGCCGCAAGCGCCGGCTTCGAGAGCGGGATGATGACGCGGCGCATGATCTCGAGATCGCCCCCGCCGTCGACCCGGATCGCGTCCGCCAGCTCCTGCGGGATCGTCATGAAGAACTGCCGCAGCAGGAAGATCGAGAACGCGTCGCCGAAGAAGCTCGGCACGATGAGGGGCTTCAACGTGCCGACCCACTGGATCCCGGTCCAGTCCATGTGCTGGGCGAAGATGACGTAGAGGGAGATCGTCGTCACCTGGGTCGGCAGCATTAGCGTCGAGAGGACGAGCAGGAAGACGACGTTTCGCCCGCGCCAGTCGATGCGGGAGAAGGCGTAGGCGACCGGGATGCACGAGACGATGACGCCGAGCGTGGAGAGCCCGGCGTAGAGCACCGTGTTCCACGTGTAGCGGACGAGGTCGATCTGGCTGAAGACGGTGCGGAAGTTCGACCATTGCACCGGGCTCGGGACGAGCCGCTGCGACAGCGCCTGCTGGTCGGTCATGAGCGCCGTGGCGAACATGAAGAGAATCGGGAGCATGAAGCCGACTGAGACCGCGATCAGGATGGCGTGATTGGCGACCGCGAGCAGCATCCGGCGGCGGCGGACCGCGGCCGGAACCGCGCGGCGCCGGTGCTCGAGTGCGACGGTGGCCGCTATGAGAGCCCTCCCCCGCCGTAGTGCACCCAGCGCTTCGAGGTGAGGAGGAGCACCGCCGTGCAGATCATGATCGCGACGAACATGACCCACGCCATCGCCGCCGCGTAGCCCATGTGGAAGTACCGGAACGCCTGCTCGTAGAGCCAGATGCCGTAGAAGAGCAGCGAGTTCTGCGGGTCGCCGAGGCCGCGGTTTCCGCTCGCGGGGCCGCTTGCGATATAGGCCTGGTCGAAGTACTGGAAGCCGTCGATGACGCCGATGATCAGGCTGAAGAAGATCACCGGCGTCAGCATCGGGAGCGTCACGTGCCGGAAGCGCTGCCATGCGTTCGCGCCCTCGATGGCGATGGCCTCGTAGAGCTGCCTGGGGATGTTGAGGAGCCCGGCCATGTAGAGCACGATCGCATCCCCCACGCCCCACACCGCGATGAAGAGCAGCGCCGGCTTCGCCCACTGCGGGTCGCCGAACCAGAGCGGCGAGTTGATGCCGGGAACCGCGTCGATCAGCTGGCTCATCGGCCCGATCGGGTTCAGGAGGTACACGAACACCAGCGCCGCGCCGACCCTGGGCGCAATGGACGGCATGAAGAACAGCGTCCGGTAGACGTTCGTGCCGCGCCGCGGACGGGTGAGGAGCATCGCCGTCGCCATGCCGGTGGCGATCCGAAGCGGCACGCCGAAGGCGATGATCCAGAGCGTGTTCTTCACGCCGGTCCAGTAGTACGGATCCTGCGCCCCGCCGATCCCGAACATGAACTTGTAGTTCGAGAATCCGATCCACTTGGGCGACGAGATGAGGTCGTAGTGGGTAAACGAGTAGTAGAGCGACAGGAGCATCGGGACAAGCTGGAATGCCAGGAAGCCGATGATCCACGGCGACAGGAGCAGGGCGACGAAGGCGTGCTTCCGCACGGCTGAGCGCCGCCGCGCGCGGCGGCGCTCAGCCGGCGTTCGCCGGGAGGGCGGCAGAGCCCCGGCCGCTACGGGGCCTCACCCAGCTGGAGCTGGTTCTCCACGTCGCTGTCCAGGGTCTGCAGGCCGCTGGGAAGGTCGCTCACCTTGCCCGCCACCCACTTGTTGTCGAAGTTCCCGAGCAGGTCCGCGTACCCCGCGCCGGTCGGCGTGAGCGGAGGCGCGAACGACGAGGCCGGATTGTTCCAGACGTCGATGAACGTGTGGAACTGCGGAGGCAGCGCCAGGTCGGGGGACGACGCGGACGCGGCGGTGGTGGGCACGTTGCCCACGGCGTTCGCCATCGGCACGAGGTAGGCGGGATCATCCGAGAGGAACTTTACGAGCAGCCAGGCCTGGTCGGGATGCGGCGATCCCTTTGGGATGCCGACGATCGTGCCGCCCACGCGCGCGGCCCCGTACAGGTCGGGGTTGGAGTCGGCGGCGGGTACGAACGCCGTCCCGTAGTTCAGCTCCGGATGCTCGCGCTTGATGAACGCGGTGCGCCACTCGCCGTCGAACATCATCGCGACCTTGCCGGTCTCGAAGGCGTTCTGGGCGCTGAACTCGTCGCCGTTATAGGTCTGGTAGAAGCGGGCGATACTGTCGTAGCCGTACCAATCGACGAGCTCTTTCTGCCACTGCATCGCGGCGGCCCAATTCGGGTCGGTCGCGAAGGCGGGCTTCCCAGAGTCGTCGAACCACTGCGCGCCCCACATCCGTGCCAGGTCGGAGATGCCGAGCTGGCCCCAGTCCTGGAGCGGCACGAACCCGGCCACCTTGATCGAGCCGTCGGGGTTTCGGACGGTCAGCTTCTTGGCGTCGTCCATGAGCTCGGTCATCGTCTTGGGCGGCGCGGTGATGCCCGCCTTCGCGAACATGTCCTTGTTGTAGTAGAGACCGAACGAGTCGGTGAGCGACGGGAGCGCGCACTGCTTGCCGTCGAAGTTCGTGTACGTGACGGCCGCCTTGGCGAAGTCGTCGATCGAGACGTTGTCGCGGTTCATGTAGCTGCTCAGGTCCTGCCACAGGCCGCTCGAGCAGTACTGGCCCACGTAGTCGGGGCCGAACGAGAGGAACGCGTCGGGCGGATCGCCGGCGTTGATGGTCTTGATGACGATCTGCTGGTCGAACGTGTCCGGGTCGGGATAACCGATCGTCTTCACCGTGATCCACGGGTACTTCACGTGGAACTTCTGAAGGGTCTGCTCGAAGATCTTCTTCTCGTCGCCCGTCCACGGGTGGCGCAGGGTGATCGTGACGGGCGTCTTGTCGAGCTTCAGCGGCCCGCTCGATCCGCCGCCGCCCGAGTCCCCGCCGCCGCCGCAGCCGGCGGCCGCGACGGTCGCTCCCAGCACCAGGAGCGCTCCTCCCCACCGTCTGATGCGCGTATGAACCTTCATGCCACGATCTCCCTTCTCTCCAGGTCGCGAGTGCGATCGAACATCTCCTCCCGGGCCGCGGCCAGCGCCACGGACACCGCGCCGTGCAGCACCGCCTCGTCCCCGAGCTTCGTGACGGCCAGCCGGGGGTGAAACGGCGACAGCTCCTCGAGCTCGCGGGCAACGGGCTCCAGCAGGAGGTCGACACCGCCCCGGGCGATACCGCCGCCCAGGATCACGAGCTCCGGGTCGAGCACGGGCACGACGGCCGCGATCGCGAGCGCGATCCGGGCCGCCTCGACGTCGACGGCGGCGAGCGCCGCGCGCTCGCCGCGGCGGGCTGCGGCGAAG
Source organism: Thermoleophilia bacterium (assembly GCA_025927685.1). Taxonomy (GTDB): domain Bacteria; phylum Actinomycetota; class Thermoleophilia; order Gaiellales; family JAICJC01; genus JAICJC01. The sequence goes on from JAICKX010000027.1 coordinate 31,342, forward strand.
ACGGCCTTCGGCGTCCGCGCGCGGAGGCCCGCCTCGCGGGCGGCGCGCAGCACGCCGGCCCCCGACGCCGATTCCTCGAAGAGGCCGCGCCGGCGCACGGCGCGGTCGTGCGGGTCGCCCGCGCCGAGTGGCAGGTAGCC
>JAICKX010000068.1 GCA_025927685.1 Thermoleophilia bacterium
CCCTGGCCGCGCCACCGGCGCCGAGCACGAGGGCGTCGGCCGGCTCGACGTCGCCGAGCGCCCACAGCAGGCCGCGGCCATCGGTGCTCTCGCCGTGGATCGCGCCTTCGCGGACGAGAAGGGTGTTCACCGACCCGGCGGCCGCCGCCTCGGGGCCGATCTCCGAGCACAGCTCGATCACCGCCTGCTTGTGAGGGATCGTGACGTTCACGCCCGCGAAGCCCGCGGCCGGCATGCTCGAGACGAACGCGCCCAGGGAGTCGGGTCGCACGTCGACCCGCACGTACTCCCACTCCATCCCCAGCTCGGCATAGGCGGCGGCGTGCATGGCCGGCGAGCGTGAGTGGGCGACCGGATGCCCGATCACCCCCGCCCGCCGGGGCTCAGCCGCCATGCGCCTTGAAGTCCTCGTAGCTCGAGGTGAAGTACTGCTTGTCCTGCCCGGGGACGGCCACGTAGTAGAGGTAGTCCACCTTCGCCGGATGCGCGGCGGCCTCGATCGAGGCCAGTCCCGGGTTGCAGATCGGCGTCGGCGGAAGCCCCGTGTGCTTGCGGGTGTTGTAGGGCTCCAGGCTGTCGATGTCGGACTGGTGGATCGTGGCCGACCACGAGCCCAGGTGGTAGAGGATGGTGGCGTCGATGCCGAGCGCCATGCCCCGGTGCAGGCGGTTGTAGATGACCGCGGCGACCTTGGCCCGGTCGCCCGGGGCGCGCGCCTCGCGCTCGACCATCGACGCGATCGTGAGGACGTCGTAGGGCGTCAGGTTCTTCGACTCCGCGTAGCTCATGTCCACCTTGGAGACGTTCGCGCGGAAGGCGGCGAGCTGCTGGGCGACCAGGGCGGCCGGCGTCTCGTCCTTCCGGATCGTGTAGGTGGCCGGGAAGAGGAACCCCTCCATGTTCAGGTGGTGCCCGTAGCCCGGCGGCGACGGGGCGCGGCGCACCGCGCGGGCGTACGCCCCCTTCGGGAGCCCGACCGCCGGCAGGCGGGCCTCGATCTCGCTGACCCGGAATCCCTCGGGCACGACCAGGGTCTTCGTCACCACCACCGGGCCGCGGTCGAGCATGCGGATCAGGGCGTCGTAGCCCGTCCCGGCGCGCATCGTGTAGGTGCCGGCCTTGAACTCCGACCCCTCGCCCTGGTCCTTCGCGTACTCGCGGAAGCGGCCGCCGTCGGAGAGGATGCCGCGCTCCTCCAGGATCTCGCCGATCTCGGTGGCGTCGGCGCCGGGCGGGATCACGACCTGGACCGGCCCGCCGTGCGGATCGGCGGCCGGCGCGGTCGTCTCCGAGCCGATGTCCGAGACGACCCACTGGATCCCGCGGGCCCCGGCGGCGACGGCCGCCACGAGCACCGCCAGAAGCGCTAGCCGGCCAGCCGTGTCAGATACCCCTGGAGCAGGTGGGCGGCGGCGACGGCGTCCTCCTCGCCGCGACCGCCGGATGCGGCCGCGAGCGCCGTGGTGAACCGCTCGTCGTAGGTGTCGACCGGGACGGCGCAGCGGCCTCTGAGCTCCGCCACGAACGCCCTGGTCTCGGCCGCCTGGGCGCCCTCCTCGCCCCGGAGCGTGAGCGGCAGGCCGACGACGACGCGCTCGGGCCGGAGCCCCTCGATCGTCGTCACGAGCTCTGCCATGCCGGCCGGACGGCGGACATGGCGAACCACGCCCACCGGCCGCGCGACCGTTCCCGTCTCGTCGCTCACGGCCACGCCCGTCCGGGCGCTGCCGTAGTCCACCGCCACGACCCTCACGAGCGCAGGCGCTCCCGGATCGCGTCCTCCGCGGCGCGCAGCGCCTCGTCGAGCTGAGCCGGGTTCGAGCCTCCGGCGCGGGCCATGTGCGGCCGTCCGCCGCCCCGCCCGCCCACGATGGGGGCGATGGCCTCGATGACGTCGGCGGCCGAGAGGCCGCGCTCCTGCGCGCCCCCGTCGAAGCTGGCGACGAGGTGCGCCTTGCCGCCGGCGTCGCCGCCGAGGACGACGGCGGCCGGGGCCAGCTTCGAGCGGAGCCGGTCCGAGAGCTGAAGCAGCTGGTCGCCGTTCGCGTCGGCCACGATGGCGGCGACGATGCGCACGCCGGCCTCCTCGCCGGCGCCCTCCACCAGGCCGGCGAAGCTGCCGTTGTCCCCCGCCGGGGCCGAGCGGGCGGCCCGCTTCACCTCGGCCTCCAGCTCGGACACGCGCGCCCGGAGCGCGTCGGCCTCGCCGGCCCGCGCCTGGAGGTGGGCCAGCCCGGCGCCGGCCGTCACGGCCTCGATCCGGCGGATGCCCTGCGAGGAGCTCGTCTCGCGCGTGACCACGAACGGGCCGATCTCGGCCGTCGAGCGGACATGCGTGCCGCCGCACAGCTCGCGGCTCACGTCCGGGATCTCCACGACGCGGACGTGGTCGCCGTACTTCTCCCCGAAGAGCATCATCGCGCCCAGCTCCTGGGCGTGGCCGCGGGAGGTGACGAACACGTGCAGCGGGTGGTTGGCGATGACCCGCTCGTTCACGGTCCGCTCGACGTCGGCCAGCTCCTCGGGACTGAGCGGGGCCGGGTGGCGGAAGTCGAAGCGCAGCTTGTCCGGGCCGACGTAGGAGCCGGCCTGGGTGACGTGCTCCCCGAGCCGCTCGCGCAGGGCGGCGTGCAGGAGGTGCGTGGCGGTGTGGTTGGCCATCGTCGGCCGGCGGGACTCGGGGTCGACCCGGGCCCGGACGCGCTCGCCGCGGTGGAGCTCGCCGTGCTCGAGGCGGGCGACGATCACCTGGTCGTCGTCGACGCGCACCACGTCGTCGACCGTCGCGCGGGCGGAGTCGGACTCGATCCAGCCCGCGTCGGCCACCTGGCCGCCGCCCGTGGCGTAGAACGGCGACTCGCGCAGCTTCAGGAGCACCGTGCCGTCGCCCTGGTCGTGGAGCGCGCCGATCTGGGTCGTGACGTCGAGCCGCTCGTAGCCGGCGAACTCGGTCCGGAAGTCCGACTCGAGCGCCGAGAGCTCGGCCCGCCCCGTCGCCGTCGCCGCCCGGGCCCGGTCGCGCTGCTCGGCCATGAGGCCCGCGAAGCCGGCCTCGTCGACCCGCTTTCCGTGCTCGCCGGCGATCTCGACCGTGAGCTCGACCGGGAAGCCGTAGGTGTCGTGCAGCTTGAAGGCGTCCTCGGCCGAGATCTCCTCGCCGGCGCCCGCCAGGACGTCGTCGAGGAGCTTGCCGCCGGTCTCGAGCGTGCGCGAGAAGCGCTCCTCCTCGGCCTCGAGCAGCGCCGACACCCGCGCCTCCTCGGCGGCGAGCTCGGGGTGGGCGTCGCGCAGGAGCTCGACGACCCGGGCGTGGAGGCGCGTCAGGAACGCGTCCTCGAGCCCGATCCGGCGGCCGTGCTGGACGGCCCGGCGGATGACCCGGCGAAGGACGTAGCCGCGGCCCTCGTTCCCGGGCTCGATGCCGTCGCTCGCCAGGAAGCTCATCGACCGGCCGTGGTCGGCCAGCACCTTGAGGGCCTTGGTCTCGCCGGCCGTCCGCCCGTACCGGGCGCCGCTCCAGCCCTCGACCACCTCGATGATGTCGCCGAAGGCGTCGGTCAGGTAGGCGCTGTCGACCCCCGCCGCCAGCATCGTCACCCGCTCGAGCCCGGCCCCCGTATCGATGCTCGGGCGCGGCAGCGGCTCGAGCGACCCGCCGTCGAGCATGTTGTACTGCATGAACACGAGGTTCCAGAACTCGATGAAGCGATCGCACTCGCAGTCGGGCCCGCACTCGTCGCGGCCGCAGCCGAACTCGGGGCCGCGGTCGTAGTGCAGCTCGGAGCATGGCCCGCACGGCCCCACCGGGCCGGCCTGCCAGAAGTTGTCGTCGCCGAGGCGCACGATCCGCTCGGCGGGGACGCCCACCTCCAGCCACAGCTGGACGGCCTCCTCGTCGGCGGGGATCTCACCGCCGTCGCCGCGGTAGACGCTCGCCCACAGCCTGTCCGGGTCGAAGCCGAAGCCGGAGGACGATGTGACGAGCTGCCAGGCCTGCTCGACGGCGAAACGCTTGAAGTAGTCGCCGATCGAGAAGTTCCCGAGCATCTCGAAGAACGTCAGGTGGTGGGCGGTGCGCCCGACCTCGTCGATGTCGACCGTGCGGAAGCACTTCTGGACGGTCATGAGGCGCGCCTGCGGCGGCTCCTCGAGGCCCAGGAAGTAGCGCTTGAGCGGCTGCATGCCGGCGGTCGTGATGAGCACGCTCCTGTCCCAGTCGGGCGGCACCAGCGAGCCGCTCGGCAGCTGCACGTGGCCGGTTGCGGCGAAGTGGTCCAGGAATCGTCGGCGGATCTCGTGCGAGCGCATGGCGCGCAATTCTATCCGGGGAGCTCCTCCGGCCTCGTGTAGCCTGTTCTCCATGCACGGCGACGACATGCTGTCGCGGTTCGAGCACTCGCAGCGGGGCGCCGGTGGCATCGAGCCGCTCGACCACTACGTGCTGATCGAGCCGGTCGACGACGAGACCGAGACCAACGCCGGCCTCATCATCCCGGCGAGCGCCGAGTCGGCCTGCCACTCCGGCGTCGTGGTCGCGGTCGGCGACGACGTGCACGGGGTCGCGCCCGGCGACAAGGTGCTCTACCCGCGCGGCGCCGGCTTCGAGATCCGCCTGAGCGGCGAGCCGAAGCGGCTCGTCGGCCGGCGCGAGCTGATCGCCCGCATCGCCGACTGATCAGGCGGAGTTGGATGCGTCGACACTGTCGGCCGTCCGGTGCGCGGCGGAGACGCCCTCCTCGGCGGCCGAGCGGAGGTCGTCCGGGATCGTCTCGAGGTCCTGCCAGAGGCGCCGCGGGAGGTCGGAGAGGACGCCGGACAGCGGCCGCCCCTCCTCGTCGGCGATCTCGTGCGCGCGGCGGTAGAGGGCGACGGCGGCCGATGCGACCACGCCGGCCAGGAGCAGCCGCCTCACAGGACGCCGCCGCGGCGGTCGCGCTTGGCGCGGAACGTCTCGAATGCGTGCGACACGCCCTCGGTGAACCCGGCCGCCGCCCTGGCCGGCTTCTGCACCGCCTCCGAGACCGCGCGCACGGCCGAGTCGACCTTGTCGGTCGCGTCGACGGCGCTGTCGGTGATGTGCCCGACCTTCTCGAGCTCGTCGTTCACGTGGTCGAGCGACGTCGACACCTTGCCGAGCATCGGCACGACCTCGGCGACCACGCCGTCGAGCGCCGAGTTCACGCGCTGGAGCGTGCCGGAGAGGCGGGCGAGCACGAGCACGAGCCCGATCCCGGTCAGGATGAGGAACGCCGCGAGGGCGTACCTCCAGGCGTCGGACGCCGCGGCGAGCAGGCTCAGGTGGGCTGCCACCCGCGCATCCTATTCGATCGTCCCGGCGCCGACGACGGCATCGCCGTCGTAGAGAACGGCCGCCTGCCCGGGCGCCACGCCCTCGACCGGCTCGTCGAGGTCGAGGTCGAAGCCGCCGCCCGGGAGCGGCGTGACGGTCGCCCACACCGCGCTCTGGCGGTAGCGGAGCTTGGCCTGGACGCGGCCGGCGGCGACGTACATCCGGCCGGGGGCGACGCGGACCGACGTGCGGGCCAGCTCCGCCCGGCTCCCCACGACGACCCGCGCGGCGGCCGCCTCGATGCGAAGGACGAAGGCGGGCGCGCCGCCGCCCAGGCCGAGCCCGCGCCGCTGGCCGGGCGTGAACCGGTGCACCCCGGCATGGCGGCCGACGACGCGCCCAGCGGCGTCGACGATCTCGCCTTCGGGCCCGGCCCCTCCCCGCCGCTCCACCAGCGCGCGGTGGTCGCCGCCGCCGGCGAAGCACACCTCCTGGCTCTCGCGCGCGGCCGCGGCCGCGAGGCCCGCAGCGCGCGCCTGGGCACGCGTCTCGGCCTTGGTCTGCCCGCCGAGCGGGAACCAGCAGCGCTCGAGGATCTCGGCCGGGACCGACGCCAGCATGTAGGACTGGTCCTTCTCCGGGTCGGCCCCGCGCGCGACGAGCGCCGTCCCCTCGCGCCGCTCCACCCGGGCGTAGTGGCCGGTGGCGATTCGGCCGGCCCCGAGGCGGTCGGCGATCGCGGCGATCGCCGAGAAGCGAAACGCGCCGTTGCAGCGCACGCACGGGTTGGGCGTCCGGCCGCCGGCGTGGGCGGCCACGAAGTCGTCGACCACGGTGCGGCGGAAGGCGTCGCGCAGGTCGACCGCGAGGTGCGGCACGCCGAGCGAGTGGCACGTCCGCCGCGCGGCCCGCACCGCCTCCGGCGAGCAGCAGGCCCGATCCGCGTGCGGCGCCTGCGGGTCGACCCACAGCCGCAGCGTCACCCCGACGGGCGCCGCGCCCGCCGCGAGCGCCTTCGTGAGCGCGACGGCGGAGTCGACCCCGCCGCTCATCGCCACGACGACCCGCTCCGGCGCGGCGGCGAGCTGGACGCTCGCGGTCGCCGCCGCCAGCGCGGCGTGGAGCGCATCGGCCGCGAGCGCGGTGCAGGCCCGGGCCGCCGGCGGTGGCTCGATCCGGGCGTCCAGGTCGGCCGCGCCGATCCGGGCGGCGCCCAGGAGGTCGCGGCCCTCGGCCAGCCGGCAGGCCAGCTCGGCGGCGGCCGTCGCGTGCGGGCAGGCGAACGACTGGTGGCGGGCGGCGGCGATGCGCGCGCCGTCGAGCTCGAGGCCGATCCGGACGGCATCCCCGCAGGCCGGGTTCCCGGCATGCCCGTGGACCGCTCCCGGGCCCGCATCGCCGGCCATGGCTCGCGAAAGCGCGAGATCGACGCACTCGGTCGAGTACACCGCCGAAGGCTACGTCACGCGGCCGGCAGGATGCCCTGGCGCAGGGTGCCGATCGTGCGCCCGAGCGCGGCCGCGAACCCGTCGACGTCGGCGGCGGTCGTCCCGGCGCCCAGCGAGACGCGAAGCACACATCGGGCCTCCTCGGCCGACATCCCCTGGGCCAGGAGGACGTGGCTCGGCTCGGCGTCGCCGGCGGAGCACGCCGACCCCGCCGCGACCGCGTAGCCCTCGCGGTCGAGCGCCAGGACGAGCAGCTCTGCCCGGATGCCGGGGACCAGGAGCAGGCTGTGCCCCGGCAGCCGCTCGGCCGCCGCGCACACGACCTCCACGCCCTCCGGCAGGGCCGCCTCGAGCCGCGTTCGCATCGCCCGCCTGTGGTCGGCCGTCGATCGGGCCGCCGAAAGCGCCGCGGCGAAGCCGACGCAGCCGGGGATGTTCTCCGTCCCCGACCGGAGGCCGCGCTCCTGCCCGCCGCCGAGCACGAGCGGCCGCAGGCGCGCCGGCTCGCGCGCGACGAGGCAGCCGACGCCCTTGGGGCCGTGGAGCTTGTGGGCCGAGACGGCCATCGAGTCGGCGCCGGAGCGGGCAAAGCTCACCGGGAGCGACGCGGCCGCCTGGACCGCGTCGCAGTGGAAGGGCACACCCCGGTCGCGCGCGATCGCGGCCAGCTCCTCGACCGGCTGCACGACGCCGGTCACGTTGTTCGCCCACATGACCGCTGCGACCCGGTCGCCCGGCCGCACCGCCTCGGCGAACGCCGCAGCGTCGACCACGCCGTCGCCTCCGGCGGGCACCCAGGCCACCTCGAACCCCTGCCGCTCCAGCTCGATGGCGGGCTCGCGCACCGCCGGATGCTCGATGGCGCTCACCACCAGCCGCCCGAGCGGCCGCCCGCAGAACCCGAACACGGCCTGGTTGTCGGCCTCGGAGCCACCCGAGGTGAAGACGACCTGGGCCGGCCCGCAGTCGAGGAGCTCGGCGACGGTGCGGCGGGCCCCCTCCAGCGCGGCGCGCGCCTCCCGGCCGTAGGCGTGCGGCTCGGAGGCGTTCCCGAACCGTTCCGACAGGTACGGCTCCATCGCCTCGCGGGCCTCGGGGCCGAGCGCGGTCGTCGCCGCGTGGTCGAGGTAGATCACGGGGTGGGACCAGGCCGGCGCCTGAGGCGGGACGGGCGGCCACTTTCAGGATGCTTCGACCGCTCTGACCTCCGCCTCGGCGCTGGAAGTGTTCGCACGACGGTGGTGAGGTGCGCGATGCTCAATGGCGCCGGCTCCATCACACGTTAGCGTCTTTGCCCGATTCTGCAACCACGCGGATCCCGTACTGGCGCAGCTCGGCGGGGGACGCCGGAGTGGGCGCGCCGGTGAGCGGGTCGACGCCGCCCTGGCCCTTCGGGAACGCCGTCACGTCGCGAAGCGACTCGGCGCCGGCGAGGAGCATCGCCAGCCGGTCGATCCCGAAGGCGATGCCGCCGTGCGGCGGGGCGCCCATGCGCAGCGCCCGCAGCAGGAACGAGAACTTGGCCTCCGCCTCCTCCTCGCTCATGCCGAGCATCGCGAAGATGCGGCCCTGCACCTCGGCGCGGTGGTTGCGGATCGAGCCGCCGCCGACCTCGTTGCCGTTCAGCACGAGGTCGTACTGGCGCGCCCGTGCTTCGCGCGGGCGCTCCTCGAAGTCGGCCTCGTCCTCCGGCTCCGGTGCCGAGAACGGGTTGTGGCTGGCCTTCCAGCGGTTCTCGTCGGGCAGCCACTCGAACATCGGGAAGCCGGTCACCCACAGGAAGTTCCAGCCCTCCTGGATCAGTCCGAGCCGCTCGCCGAGGTGCAGGCGCAGCGGCCCCAGCACGCGCACGGCGGCGTCCTCGGCGTCCGCGACCAGCAGGATCGTGTCGCCTTCCTTCGCGCCGACCCCGGCCGCGATCGCGTCGAGCTCGTCGGCCGCCAGGAACTTCGCGATCGGCGAGCGGATCTCCCCGCCCTGGAGCTGGAGCCAGGCCACGCCCTTCCCGCCCCAGGTCTTCGCGAACTCGACGAGGCCGTCGAAGTCCTTGCGCGAGAAGTCGAGCGCTCCGGGGACGGCGAGGCCGCGCACCACCCCGCCCGAGTCGACCACGCCGCGGAACGCCTTGAACTCGGTCCCGCGCAGGGCGTCGGTGACGTCCGCGATCTCGCACCCGAACCGGGTGTCCGGCTTGTCGGAGCCGTACCGCAGCACCGCCTCGGCGTGGGTGAGGCGGGGGAACGGGATCTCCAGGTCGATGCCGGCGACGTCGCGCCACACGGTCTGGAAGAGCCCCTCCATCAGGTCGTGCAGCTCGTCGGGCTCCACGAAGGCCATCTCGATGTCGAGCTGGGTGAACTCGGCGGTGCGATCGGCCCGGGTCGCCTCGTCGCGGAAGCAGCGCGCGATCTGGTAGTAGCGCTCGAAGCCGGAGATGACGTAGAGCTGCTTGTAGGTCTGCGGCGACTGCGGAAGCGCGTAGAAGCGGCCCGGGTGCGTCGAGGTCGGGACGAGGAACTCGCGCGCTCCCTCGGGCGTCGACTTGTACAGGATCGGCGTCTCGAGCTCCCAGAACCCGCGCTCCTCGAGATAGCGGCGGATCGTCCGGGTGAGCGCGAAGCGGACGCGGACGTTGTGCCGCATCGTGTCGCGGCGCAGGTCGAGGTAGCGGTGGTGCAGCCGCAACGTCTCGTCGACGCCGTCGTCGTCGAGCTGGAACGGCAGCACCGGGGCGGTGTTCAGGAGGTCGAGGCGCTCGACGTGGATCTCGATCTCGCCGGTCGCGAGGCGCGGGTTCACGGTCTCGGGCGCGCGGCGGCGGACGACGCCCTCGGCCTGCACGACGAACTCGGCCCGGAGCTGGTGCGCGCCGGCGTGCGCCTCGGGCTGATCCTCCGGGTTGAAGACGAGCTGCACGAGGCCGGCCTGGTCGCGCAGGTCGACGAAGACGAGGCCGCCGTGGTCTCGCCGGCGTGCCACCCAGCCGGCGACCGTCACCCGCGCGCCCTCGTGCTCGGCGCGCAGGTCGCCGCCCATGTGCGTCCGATAGCTCACCGCCGAAGCTCCTCCGCCAGCGTTTCGAGCGCCACGCGGCGCTGGTCGCCGGTAGTCATATCGCGCACGCTCGCCTCGCCGGCCCCCCACTCGTCGTCGCCCACGATGACGACGGCGGCGACGCCGCGGCGGTCGGCCAGCTCCAGCGCACGCTTCAGGCGGCGGCCGCCATAGGCCGCGTCGCACCGCAGGCCGGCGGCGCGGACGTCGTCCATGAGCGCGTGCACGCGTGGCCGGGCGTCGTCGGCGAGCACCGCGAACAGGACGTCCAGCGGCCGCTGGGTCGCCGGGCCGGCGCCCATCTCCTCGAGCGTCAGCACCAGCCGCTCCACGCCGGCGCCGAACCCGACGCCCGGCGTCGGGCGACCGCCGAGCTGCTCGGCGAGGCCGTCGTAGCGGCCGCCTCCGGAGAGGGCCGACTGGGCGCCCAGCTCGTTCCACTGCCATTCCCACGCCGTGCGCGTGTAGTAGTCGAGCCCGCGTACGAGGCCGGGGTCGACCGTGTAGGCGACGCCGCGCGCGTCGAGGTGGGCGCGCACGTCCGCGAAGTGGGCGGCGCACTCCTCGCACAGGTGGTCGGTGATCTTCGGCGCGCCGGCCATGACCGCCCGGCAGCCCTTCTCCTTGCAGTCGAACGTCCTGAGCGGATTCAGGTCGCGGCGCTCGCGGCACTCGTCGCAGAGCTCGTCCGCGTGCTCGTCGAGGTAGGACACCAGGAGCTGGAGATAGGCGGGCCGGCACCTGCCGTCGCCGATCGAGTTCAGGAGCAGCTGGAGGCCCCGCACGCCGACGCGCTCGTACCAGCGCCGCTGGAGGCCGATCTGCTCGGCGTCCACCGCCGGGTCGTCCGATCCGATCGCCTCGACGCCGAACTGGTAGTGCTCGCGGTAGCGGCCCTTCTGCACGGCGGCGTACCGGAACATGGGCACCTCGTACCAGACCTTCACGGGCTGGGGCAGGCGGGTCATGTGCTCGAGGTAGGCCCGCATCACGCCGGCCGTGCCCTCCGGACGCAGCGTGAGCGGCCGGCCGCTCCGGTCGGTGAAGCTGTACATCTCCTTGCGCACGACGTCCGAGCCCTCGCCCGAGGTGCGCGCGAAGACGCCGGTGTCCTCGAACGTGGGCGTCACGACCTGGCCGTAGCCGGCCGACTCGAAGACCTCGCGGGCGGCGTCCAGGACGGCGCGCCGGAGCCCGGCCCGCGCCCCGAACCAGTCCAGCGTGCCGCGCGGCGCCTGGAACTCCTGGCTCATGTCCGGAGCGAGCCGAGGAACGGATTCGAGTCGCGCTCCACGGCGAGGGTGGTGACGGGGCCGTGTCCCGGGAGGACGACGGTCTCCGGCGGGTGGGCGCGCATCAGCGCCTCGATGCTGCGAAGCAGGGTCTCCATGTCGCCGCCCGTCAGGTCGGTGCGGCCGATCGAGCCGGCGAAGAGGACGTCGCCGACGAAGAGGTGGCCCTCCGCGCCGTAGGCGACCGACGCCGGCGAGTGGCCCGGCACGAGCGTGACGGCGAACGAGATCCCCGCGAGCGCGACGGTCTCGCCCCCCTCGAGCAGGTGCTCGGGGGCGTGCGGCGCGCCGGGGAGCTCGCGCAGGAGGTCGGCCTCGGCGGCCGGCATCCACACGTCGACGCCGGCATCCCGCGCGACGGCCGCGACGCCGCCCAGGTGGTCGACATGGCCGTGCGTGACGAGCACGCCCGCCGCCGTCCAGCCCCGCTCCGCCAGCTGGTCCAGGACGAGCTCCGGCGCGTCGCCGGGGTCGATCACGGCCGCCTCCGAGCCCCCCTCCCGCGCCACGAGGTAGCAGTTGGCCTGATAGGCGCCGAGGGGAAGCTGGACGATCTCGAGGCCGGACGGCCCGGTCACGCCGCGGGGCCGCCGTGTTTCTTCTGGTACCGGCGCCAGACGAAGTTCTCGACCATCCAGCCCATCGACCAGAACAGCACGAACATCACGGCCGTATTGGCGAGCTTCACGGGGGCGCTCACGCTGCCGCCGGTGAAGCTGATCACGAGGTAGAACAGCGTCGCGAAGAGCAGCGCCCGCTTGGCGGTGCGCCGCGCCGACGGCGCGAGCGGCACGCCGCGGACCTTCGCCGCGGGCTTCGCCTTCCGGTCGCTCTTCTCGTCGACGCGCCGTTCGGTCTCGTCGCCCTCGTGGTGCCGGGCATGCGCCACCGCGCGCTGATACTTCCGCCGCTGCTGCTTGCGGGTCGCCATGGCCGTCAGTCTACCGACGGCCCGCAACATCCACCGCGTTGGACCGCCCCAGGGGTCTGACCCAATGTGCCACCCGGTTACCGCTGCGCCCCGGCCACTCGCCGGCCGCGCGCGTAGACGGCGGCGATGTCGCGGCCGGCCAGGTGATAGGCGACATGCCGCCAATCCGGCGCGTCGAGGAGCACGATGTCGGCGTCGTATCCGGGCGCGAGCCGGCCGATGCGATCGGCCCGGCCGAGCACCCAGGCGGCGTTCACGGTGCAGGCGGAGAGGGCCTCGCCCGGCGTCATGCCGAGCACGGTGCACGCGAGCGTCATGACGACCGGCAGCGAGTCGCAGAACGCGCTCCCCGGGTTGAAGTCGGTCGCGAGCGCCACGACCGCCCCCTCGTCGACGAGCGCCCGCGCCGGCGGCTGCGTCCGGCGCAGGTAGAGGGCGGCGACCGGCAGGACCACGCCGGCGACGTCGCTCGCCGCGAGGGCGGCGACGCCGGCGGGGCCGGTCGCCTCGAGGTGGTCGACCGACCGCGCGCCGAGCTCGATCGCGAGCGGGATCGCGCCCGACTCGGTGAACTGGTCGCCGTGGAGGCGCGCGACCAGGCCCAGCCCCATCGCCGCGCGCAGGTACCGGTCGGCCTGCTCGGCCGAGAAGGCGCCCCGCTCCAGGAAGACGTCGGCGTGCTCCGCCCGCTCCGCCGCCTGCGGCAGCACCTCGGCGATGGCATGGTCGAGGTACTCGTCGGCAGAGCCGAACTCCGGCGGGACCGAATGCGCCCCCAGGTATGTCGGCACGGTCGCGATCGGGTGCGGCCCGGCGACCGCGGCCAGGCTGGCGAGCTCCGTGTCGTGGTCGAGGCCGTAGCCCGACTTGCCCTCGGCGGTGGTCGTCCCGTTGGCCGCCATCCAGCCGAGATGGCGCGCGGTGGCGTCCGCGAGGCCGGTGGCGCCGAGCCGGCGGGTGGCCTCGACCGTCGAGCGGATGCCGCCGCCGGACGCGTGGATGCGCTCGTAGTCGGCGCCCTGCGCGCGCAGGTCGAACTCGGCGGCCCGGTCGCCCCCGAAGGCCGGATGGGTGTGACAGTCGACGAGCCCCGGGATCGCGACGGCGCCGCGGCAGTCGACCCGCTCCAGGCCGGCGTGGACGCGCAGGACGTCGTCAGGGGGGCCGACCGCCGCGATGCGGCCCTCGACGATCGCGATCGCGGCGGGAGCCTGGACGTCGACACGACCCAGGTCGGAGCCGCGAAGCGGCGCGCCCGCTCCGGCCGGCGACGCCGCCGCGGTCAGCCCGTGAAGGACGAGGCTCGGGCCGGGCTCAGGCGCGGCCATAGGCCGGGATGAGCCCTCCCGAGAGCGGCGCCGACGCGTCGGTGCAGAGCCACTCGACGATCTCGGCCAACTCCTCGCCCGTCGTCCAGCGCGAGAAGTCCGCATCGGGGCTCTCGGCCCGGTTCCGGGGTGTGTCGACGATCTTCGCGACGACCGTGTTGCAGCGGATGCCCTGTGTGCGCACCTCGACGTCGACGCACCGCATGAGCCCGCCCAGTGCCACCTTCGAGACGATGTAGCCCGACGCGCCGGAGAACGGCGCCAGCATCGCGGACGTGCCGATGTAGACGATGGAGCCGCGGCCCGCCGCCTTCATCGAGGACAGCACGGCCCGGGTCATGAAGTAGGCGGTGTCGAGGTTGATCGTCATCTGGCTACGCCAGACGTCGACCGGCTGCTCGTCGATGGGCCCGGCCATCGCAAAGCCGCCCGCGACGTGGGCCAGCGCGTCCACCCTGCCGAACCGGTCGACGGCCGCCGCCACGGCCGCGACGGCGGCATCGGGGTCGGAGAGCTCGGCGCGCACCGCAAGGACGCCCTCTGGCAGATCGCCCGGTGCGACCTCCTCGCGGTGGGTGACCGCGACGTTCCAGCCTTCGGCGGCGAAGCGCTCGAGCACCGCCCGGCCCCAGCCTCCGGTGACGCCCGTGAGGAGCGCCGTTCGGCCGGCCGCGCTCACTGCTCCATCGGCAGCCGGATGCCGCCGGTGCGGGCGGCCGCCTGCGCCTCGGGATAGCCCGCGTCCGCGTGGCGGGCGACGCCGATCCCCGGATCGTTCGTCAGCACCCGCGTCAGGCGGTCGTCCATCTCCTCGCTGCCGTCGGCGACCACGACCAGGCCGGCGTGGATCGAGTTGCCGATCCCGACGCCGCCGCCGTGGTGCACCGACACCCAGGACGCGCCCGATGCCGTCGAGAGGAGCGCGTTCAGGATCGGCCAGTCGGCGATGGCGTCCGAGCCGTCGCGCATCGACTCGGTCTCGCGGAACGGCGAGGCGACCGACCCCGTGTCGAGGTGATCGCGCCCGATCGCGATCGGCGCCGACACCTCGCCGCGGCGGACGAGCTCGTTGAACAGCAGCCCGGCGCGGGCCCGGTCGCCGTAGCCGAGCCAGCAGATCCGTGCCGGAAGGCCCTGGAACGCGATCCGCTCGGGCGCGACCCGCAGCCAGCGTTGGAGCAGGACGTCGTCGGGGAAGGCCTCGAGGAGCGCCGCGTCGATCCGGTGGATGTCCGCCGGATCGCCCGAGAGCGCGGCCCACCGGAAGGGCCCGGCGCCGCGGCAGAAGAGCGGCCGCACGTACGCCGGGACGAACCCGGGGAAGTCGAACGCGTTCTCGAGCCCGGCGTCCCGGGCCTCGGTGCGCAGGTTGTTGCCGTAGTCGAAGACGTGGCTCCCGGCCGCCTGGAGGTCGAGCATCGCCTGGACGTGGCGGACGGCCGTCTCCCGCGCCCGGCGCACGTACTCGTCCGGGTCGGACTCGCGAAGCGCGATCGCGTCGGCCAGCTCCATCCCCGCCGGCACATAGCCGTTCAGCATGTCGTGGGCCGACGTCTGGTCGGTCACGAGGTCGAACGCCACCCCGCGGCGGGCGATCTCGGCGAAGACCTCCGCGGCGTTCCCGAGGAGGCCGACCGAGACGCCGCGCCCGTCGTCGGCGTGGCGGCGGACGCGGTCGAGCGCGTCGTCGAGGCCATCGGCCACCTCGTCGAGGTAGCGGGTCTCGAGCCGGCGCTCGATCCGGCGCGGGTCGACCTCGACGTTCAGGCTGGCGGCCCCGGCCAGCGACGCGGCCAGCGGTTGAGCGCCGCCCATGCCGCCGAGGCCGGCGGTGAGGACCGTCCGGCCGGCCAGGTCGGGCGAGCCCCAGTGCGTCTCGCCCGCGGCCGCGAACGTCTGGTAGGTGCCCTGGAGGATGCCCTGGGTGCCGATGTAGATCCAGGACCCGGCGGTCATCTGGCCGAACATGGTCAGGCCCTCGGCCTCGAGCCGGCGGAACTCGTCCCACGTCGCAAACCGCGGGACGAGCAGCGAGTTCGCGATCAGGGCACGGGGCGCGCCGGAGTGGGTACGGAAGACCGCCACGGGCTTTCCGCTCTGGACGAGCAGCGTCTCGTCGTCTCCGAGCTCGAGCAGCGCGGCGACGATCGCCTTCAGCGCCTCGTGGCTGCGCGCCGCCCGCCCCGAGCCGCCGTAGACGACGAGCCGGGTGGGATCCTCCGCGACCTCGGGGTCGAGGTTGTTGCAGAGCATGCGCAGGGCCGCCTCCTGGTGCCAGCTCTTGCATTCGCGCTCGGTGCCCCTCGGTGCGCGGATCGCCGCGAGGTCGCCCACCAGCGACTCGACGCGCGACGCGGTGGCGGTGGCGGCCATGACCGAAACCGTATCAGGCAGCCGCTAGCATGCCGCGCGTGGCGCGACGGGTGGGCATTCTGGCGGCGATCGTCGCAACGATCGCGGCTCTGACGGCGCCTCCGGCGCACGCGGCGCGGCTGCACCGGGTCATGTCAGGTCTCGCCCAGCCCACCTATGTGCTGGGCCACGAGGGGAACCTCTACGTCGTCCTTCGGGGCGGCAAGATCCGCGTGCGCCACCACGGCCGCCTGCTGGCCCGGCCGTTCCTCGACATCTCGGCGCGCGTCACCACCGCGGGCGGCGAGCAGGGCCTCCTGTCGATGGCGCTCGCCCCCCACTTCGACCGAAACGGCCGCGTCTACATCGACTTCACGAACCTGAGCGGCGACACGCGCGTCGTGCAGTACCGCACCTTCCCGGGGAACCGCCGTCGGGTCAACCCGGCGACGAAGCGCGTGCTGCTCAAGGTGCACCAGCCGTTCGCGAACCACAACGGCGGCCAGCTCCAGCTCGGCCCGGACGGCAGGCTCTACATCTCGCTCGGCGACGGCGGCTCCGAGGGCGATCCCAACCTCGAGGGCCAGAGCAGGGGGCCGCTCTCGGCGATCCTGAGGCTCGACCCGCGCAAGCGCCATCCGGCGGCTGCCATGTACGCCTACGGCCTGCGAAACCCGTGGCGCTTCTCGTTCGACCGCTCGACGGGAGCGATGTGGATCGGCGACGTCGGCCAGGACACGTTCGAGGAGGTCGACCACCTCCGCCACG
>JAICKX010000189.1 GCA_025927685.1 Thermoleophilia bacterium
CCGCACCGACGGCCGTGCCCGCGTTCCAGCAGGCGAACACCGCGAGGCCGGTGGCCCAGAAGCCGAGCCGGGCGGCGCGCGGATCCCCCGGGCGGCGGCATCGCGCACCACCGCCGTCCGCACCGCCGGCCACGTGTCCCGCCCCTCGAGCACCTCTGGCACGATACGGCGCCATGCCGGACATCCGCTTCGAGGAGTTCGACGCCCTGACGTTCGACTGCTACGGCACCCTCGTGGACTGGGAGCGCGGGATCCTCGACGGCATCCGGGCGGCCGTCGGCGACCGCCTGGCGGCGCCGGAGGAGGAGCTCCTGGAGGAGTACGCCCGCCACGAGGCCGCGCTCGAGGCCGGCGACTACCTGCGCTACCGCGAGGTGGTGGCCGCTGCCCTGCGCGGCATCTGCGCCGATCGCGGGGTCGAGTTGAGCGACGCCGAGGCGGCCGCGTTCGGCAACTCCGTCGGCGACTGGCCGCCGTTCCCCGACTCGGCTGCTGCCCTGGCCGGGCTGGCGACGCGCTTCCGGCTCGGCGTCATCACGAACTGCGACGACGACCTGTTCGCGCGCACGCGCGCGAGGCTGGGAGTGGACTTCGCCTGGATCGTGACCGCCCAGCAGGCCCGGGGCTACAAGCCGCGGATCGAGACCTTCGAGCTGGCGTTCGAGCGGATCGACGTGCCGCGCGAGCGGATCATCCACGTCGCCCAGAGCCTCTTCCACGACCACGTCCCGGCGAAGCAGCTCGGTATGACGACCGTCTGGATCGACCGCCGCGGCGGCAGGCGGGGAAGCGGCGCGACGCCGCCTGCGTCGGCGAGCCCCGACATGACGTTCGCCGGCATGCGCAGCTTCGCGGCCGCCGCGACGGCCTGAGCGGGCCCGGAGTGCGACAATGGTGCGGCCGATACGAGCACTGGAGGTGCGCAATGTTCGGGACGATCGTGCTGGCGGTCGACGGTTCGCCGCCATCCGACAAGGCGGTCGAGTACGCGGGACGCCTGGCGAAGGAGTCCGGCGGCCGGATCGTCGCCGTCCACGTGAAGGAGATCATGGCCGGGCGTGCCGCGGGGCCCGTCCATGTCAACGAGGAGCAGATCCTCGAGAAGGTCCGCGGCCAGGTCGAGAAGCTGATCGGGGACGGGGTCAACGCCGAGCTCCAGGTGACGAGCAGCATGACGGGCGGGCCGGCGCACGTCATCGCCGACGCCGCCGCGAACGAGTCGGCCGACATCATCGTCACCGGCACCCGCGGCCACACGGCGCTCGCCGGCGTCTTCCTC
The DNA here is from genome assembly GCA_025927685.1 of Thermoleophilia bacterium. Classification (GTDB taxonomy): domain Bacteria; phylum Actinomycetota; class Thermoleophilia; order Gaiellales; family JAICJC01; genus JAICJC01. The sequence continues at coordinate 1,280 of JAICKX010000189.1, forward strand.
GGAAGCGTCGCCCAGCGGCTCCTGCACCTGGCGGGATGCCCGGTGCTCGTGGTCCCCGACGTGTCCGAACCGGAGCCGGGCGCCGCGGCGAGCCAGGACGCCACGACCGCCACCTGAAGCGTCAGTAGTCCGACCTGCGCAGGTGCTCGCGGAGCGCCTCCGCGGCCTGCTCGGAGTCGCGCGCCTCGAGTGCATCCACGATCTCCGTGTGCTCGGCGAGGACGTGCGTCAGGTAGCCGCGCGGACGGGTCGTGCCGATGTGCATGACGCGCACGAAGCCACGCAGCTGGCGCAGCAGGCGCTCGACGACCGGCATCGCGGCCCCCGCGGCCATCCGCAGGTGGAACTCCTCGTCGAGCTCGATGAAGTCGTCCTCGCGCTCCGCATCGGCGGCCCGCTTCTGCCGGATCAAGAGCAGGCGCAGGTGGTCGATGTCGTCGAGCGTCATCCGCTCGGCCGCGCCGCGGACGGCGAGCGCCTCGAGCGCCTGGCGGACGTCGACGATCTCCTGGCGGTGCTCGGGGCTGAACCCGCGGACGACGAGCTGGCGGCGGGCGCCGACCTGGAGCAGCCCCTCGCCGCGCAGCAGCTGGAGCGCCTGCCGCACGGGCGTCTTCGAGATGCCGAGCTCCTCGGCCAGCGCGGACTCGCCGACCACGGTGCCGACGGCCAGCCGCCCGCGCAGGATGTCGCCGCGGATGTGCTGGTAGGCCCGCTCGCTCAGGCTGCGGGAGGGGCCCTCGCCGGAACGCCGCTGTGCCGCCTGGGTCTCCATCGCCGGGGACGATCATACGGCGGCGGCGGAATTCTTCCGCGCTTCAGATGCCCGGCTGGGGCGGCTCGACCTCCGGGTAGAGATGGCACGCCACCGACCGCCCCTGCACGACGCGCGTGGCCGGGTACACCGAGCGGCACACGTCCATCGCGTGCGGGCAGCGCGGGTGGAAGTGGCAGCCGGAGGGCGGCGAGATCGGGTTCGGCATGTCGCCCGTGAGCGCGGGCGTGATGCTCTTTCGGCGCGCCACCGGCGCCGGCGCGGCCTTCATCAGGGCCTGCGTGTAGGGGTGGAGCGGCTCGCGGAAGAGATCGATGGTCGGCGAATGCTCGACGATCCGGCCCAGGTACATCACCGCCACGTTGCGGCTGATGTGGCGCATCACGGCCAGGTTGTGGGCGATGAAGAGGTAGGTGAGGCCGAGCTCGTCCTGGAGCTTCACCATCAGGTTCAGGACCTGCGCTTGCACCGACACGTCGAGGGCAGAGACCGCCTCGTCGGCGACGATGAACTCCGGCTCGACGGCCAGGGCGCGGGCGATCCCGATCCGCTGGCGCTGGCCGCCGCTGAACTGGTGCGGCTTGCGGTCGGCGGCGCCCTGGGCCAGCCCCACCGTCTCGAGCAGCTCCTCGACCCGTTCGCGGCGCGACCCGGCCGGCGCCAGGCGGTGCACCTTCAGCACCTCCTCCAGCGTCTGGCGCACCGTCATCGTCGGGTTGAGCGACGAGTACGGGTCCTGGAAGACGACCTGGATCCGCTTCCTGAGCTCGCGGGTCTCGCGCGCCCGGCGGCCGAGGACGCTCCTGCCCTCGTAGAGGATGTCGCCCGAGGTGGGCGGCTCGAGCTGGAGGACGAGCCGGCCGAGCGTGCTCTTCCCCGACCCGCTCTCGCCGACCAGACCGAGCGTCTCGCCGCGCTCGATCCTGACGGACACGTCGTCGACCGCCCGCAGCACCTCCGGCGGGCGGCGCGCGAGGCTCCGCGCCAGGCCGGCGCCCGCCGAGTAGTGCTTCGAGACATTGCGGGTCTCGAGGAGCGCGGGAGCGGGCTCGGCCACGCCGCTCACCCGAGCCCGAGGATCGCCGCCAGGTTCGCGTCGGCGTCCGCCCGGGCCTCGAGCGAGCCGTCCGCTGCCGAGAGGAGCACCGTCACGGCGGGCCCGTTCCCGGCGAGCGGGCTGTCTCCGGACGCGACGACGCCCACCGTGAGGCCGCCCTCGCGGTAGCCGGTGTAGTGCGTGGCGTCCCAGTCACGCACAGCGACGAGGTCGCCCAGCCGCAGGTCGTCGAGACCGTGCTCGCGGACGACGCCGTCGTCCTTGGTCTGGATCGCGAACGACGTCGCCGCGGCCACACGGCCGCTTCCCATCCCGACCACCTCCGGCGGCAGGATGCGCGTCACCGCCACCGCCACCCGCCCTCGGTCGCCGGCCGGCTCCCAGGCCCGCCACAGCTCGGGGCCGAGGCTGTGGCACGCGATGCCGGGCGCGCCCG
>JAICKX010000098.1 GCA_025927685.1 Thermoleophilia bacterium
CAACATCCACTTCGCCTGCCGGATCTGGGGCCTTCGCTGCACCGACCTGAACCAGGGCGTGGTGTACGGGATCGAGACGCCCGAGATGCAGATGGACGAGCGCCTGCTCACCCGCTACGACTACGACCAGGCCTTCGGCACCGCGCTCAACCGCTTCTGCGTGCAGGCGGTCATCGGCCAGCCCCTCACCGTCTACGGCAAGGGCGGCCAGACCCGCGGGTTCCTGAACATCGTCGACACGCTCCAGTGCGTCGAGCTCACGGCGGGCAACCCACCCGCGGCGGGCGAGTACCGGGTCTTCAACCAGTTCACCGAGACGTTCACCGTCGCCGAACTGGCCGAGAAGGTGCGCCACGCGGGCGAGCACCACGGCATGAACGTCCGGGTCGACAGCGTCCAGAACCCGCGCGTCGAGGCCGAGGAGCACTACTACAACCCGGTGCACACGAAGCTGCCGGCGCTCGGGCTCGAGCCGACGCTCCTCTCCGAGAACCTGATCGAGTCGACGCTCGGCGTGATCGAGCGGTACAGGGACCGCGTGATCTCCGACGTGATCGCCCCGTCCACGGCGTGGCGGCCCGCGGCCTCCGTGGGCCAGCCGGCGCGGTAGGCAAATGCCGCTCACGCCCCTTCGCACCGCCGGCCTGGTGGCGGCGGTCGCCTTCGCCGCCCTCACGCTCAGGGCCTACCGGCAGGGCAAGATCGGAAACGGCGACCTGCTGCTGCGGCTCACGGTGTTCGTGCTGCCGCTGGTCGTGCTGGGCGCCGACCCGGGCATCCTCCAGTGGGTCTTCGACGAGCTCTCGTTCCGGCAGGGCGGCGGGCGGCGCGTCCTGGGCGCCACGGTGCTCGCGGTGGCCATCCTCTACCTGTTCGCGTTCACGCTGGCCGGCCGGGCCGAGCGGTCACGCCGCGATCTCACCCGCCTGATCGAGAACCTGGCGCTGGAGCAGTTCCGCGCGACAGGGCATCCGGAGCAGTTCGCCGGCGGGGTGGCGGTCGTCATCCCGGCCTACAACGAGGGCGAGAACATCGTCCACGTGCTCGCCTCCCTTCCGCCCACCGTCCACGGGTACGAGCTGCATGCGATCGTCGTCGACGACGGATCCTCCGACGACACCACCGACCGGGCCCGCGCCGCTGGGGCCGCGGCCGTCCGCCTGCCGCTCAACCGCGGCCAGGGCGCCGCGCTCCGCACCGGCTACCGGCTCGCGCTCGCGACGGGCGCCGAGATGGTGGTCACGATGGACGCCGACGGCCAGCACCAGCCGTCCGAGCTCTCGCGGCTCGTCGGCCCGATCGCCGAGGGCGACGTGGACGTGGTCGGCGGCTCGCGCGTCCTGGGCGACGCCGACCCCTCCCATGCGGCCCGCGAGCTCGGGATCAAGCTCTTCGCCCGCCTGCTCTCGCTCCTCACGTGGAGCAAGGTCACCGACCCGGCCTGCGGGTACCGGGCCGTCCGCACGTCGAGCCTGCGCGGGCTCGAGTTCCGCCAGGACCAGTTCCACAACTCGGAGTTCATCGTCGAGGCCTCGAAGAAGCACCTGCGCTCGGTGGAGGTGCCGGTCACGGTCACGAACCGCCTCTCCGGGCAGTCCAAGAAGCCTCCGCACTTCCGCTACGGCATGGGCTTCGCCAACGCGCTGATGCGCGCCTGGCTGCGGTAGCGTCCAGCTAAACAACGGGGTCAGACCCCAATGTTGCATCCGCGGCGCTGCGCGCCTGCTGCAGACGTTGGGGTCACACCCAGCCCTGGTGCAGCTGGTTCAGCCCTGCGAGGCGAACCACTCCCACGTCCGCCGCAGGCCCTGCTCGAGCGTGACCGACGGCGTGTAGCCGAGCCGGTCGCGGGCCTTGTCGACGGAGGAGTAGTTGCGCAGGATCTCCCCGGCCCGGGGCGGCTCGCGGCGGATGCGGGGCTCGGCGCCGGAGACCTCGGCCAGGAGCTCCAGCAGCCGGTTCAGGCTCGTCTCGACGCCGCTCGCGAGCTGGAAGATCTCGCCGCCGGCGCCGTCCGCCTCGGCCGCGCGGACGAGCCCGTCGGCCAGGTCCTCGCAGAAGACGAAGTCGCGGGTCTGCTCGCCGTCGCCGTAGACGATCAGCTCCTGGCCGGCCCGCAGGCGGCGGATGAAGAGCGGGATGACGTTGCCCTTGTGCGCCGAGCGGGGGCCGAAGGCGTTCGAGAACCGGACGGCCACCGCGTGCATGCCGTACGCGCCGTGGAAGGCCGAGCAGTAGGCCTCCCCCACCGCCTTGCTGGCGCCGTACGGCGAGAGCGGCGCGATGGGCTTGTCCTCGCGGGCCGGGTAGGCGCCCTCGCCGAGCGGCGCGTTCGAGGACGAGAAGACGAACCGGCCGACCTCCGCCCGCCGGGCCGCCTCCAGCGCCACCAGGGTGCCGCGCGCGTTCAGGTCGAAGTTGACGAGCGGCTCGTCGATCGACTGGATGACGCCCGCCCCCGCGGCCAGGTGGAAGGCGGCGTCGCAGCCCTGCGCGGCTGTCACCAGCGCATCCAGGTCGCGCACGTCGCCGCGGACGAGCTCGGCACCCGTCCCCTCGAGGTTGGCGGGGTCCCCGACGGAGAGGTCGTCGTAGACGCGCACCTCGTAGCCGCGCGCCTCCAGGGCGCGCACGAGCGCCGAGCCGATGAAGCCGGCGCCGCCGGTCACGAGCGCCCGGGGCACGGCGGCGAACTCTAGATCCTCACCCGGTCGCGAGCGACTCGAAGTGGCGGGCCACGTCGTCCGCGGCGGCCGGGTGCCGGAGCGTGTCGACCAGCTCGTCGGCGCCGGGGAAGCCGGTCGCCCGGACGGCGGCCTCCGCCGCGTCGAGGTCGTAGGCGGTGGAGCGGTGCTCGACGTCCGGGCCGAGCATGGCCCAGAACGCGCCGGGCCGGCCCTCGTACGGCATCCCGACGCTGCCGGCGTTCACGACCCGCGTCGTACCCGACCGCAGGGCGAACTGGCGGTGGGTGTGCCCGCACACGACGACCGGCTCGGAGACGCCGGCGAGGATCCGCTCGAGCCGCTCCGGCGGCGTGACGGCGGTGATGATCTCCTCGTCGCTTCGCGGCGAGCCGTGGCAGAAGAGCACGCCGCCGAGCCCGTCGATCTCGACGGCCGCGGTCTCCGGAAGGCCGGCCAGGAACTCCACCCGCTCCGCGCCGAGCCGGCCGGCCTTCCACCGGCCCTCGCCAACCGCGATGCGGTCGGCGTTCCCGCGGATGAAGCGGACACGCTCGCCCAGGGCGCGCAGCCGGTCGACGGTCTCGGCCGGCATCGGCCCGTGCGAGAAGTCGCCGCCCACGACGACGAGGTCGGCCTCGCCGGCCTCGGCCAGCACCGCCTCGAGCGCCGGCAGGTTGGCGTGGATGTCGTAGAGGGCGGCGACGCGCCTCATCGCGGCTCGCCGTCGCGCGCCTCGCCGCGATCGTAGTGCCAGCACGGGGCGCCCTCGAACGCCTCCAGGCCGGCGGCCCGCTCGCCGTCCGGCCGCCGCCCGCGCCGCAGCCGCGGCGCCGCCACGACGGCGGCCGCCGCGCCGATGACGCTCCCGACCACGAACGTGCGCATCGCGCCGCCGCGGCGTCTCCGGCGCTCCTCGGTCAGGACGCCTCCCGGTACGCGAAGAAGGCTGCGACGAGGAGCCCGAGCACCTGCACGTAGAGGCGCGCGTCGCCGCCGACCTGGGAGGCGATCACGATGCCGGCGCACACGTACGCCCAGCCGGCGCCGGCCGCCGCGATCCAGGCCGTCGACTCGGCCCGGTAATACCCGGCGCCCCGGAGCGTGGCCCGGCCGGTGAGGAGGCCGACGAAGTACGCCACGATGAGGGTGAAGAACCCGAACCCGGCGCCGCCCACGAACGCGAGCAGCACGCCCAGGCCGGACCCGACCCCGAACGCCGCGCCGACGGCCCGGGCCGCCTTCTGCGGCCGCAGCGCGACCCGGGCCGAGCGCGGCATGCGCGCGCACTCACGGCACTTGATCCCGACGGCCGACTGCACCATGCAGTCCGGGCAGATCGGCTTGCCGCACTCCGAGCAGCGGACGCCGGTCTCGACCTTCGGGTGGTTGGCGCACGTGACCGGCGCGGAGAGTCCGGTATCGGCGCTCGACACGGCGGCGAGTGTAGCATCGGCCCCGGTATGCAGAGACCCGGCCGGCCGGCGCACAGATGACCCGCCATCCCTCCGGCCTCCTGCGCATCTCGCCCGAGGTCGAGGCGGCGCTCGTCCGCTCGCAGCCGGTCGTGGCGCTCGAGTCGTCGCTCATCTCGCACGGGCTGCCGCCGGACGTCGGCCCCGACGTGGGCCGCGCGGCGGAGGAGCGCGTGCGCGAGCGCGGCGCGGTGCCTGCCACGATCGCCGTGGTCGGCGGCACCGTGCGGGTGGGGATCGACGACGAGGTCGTGAGCCGGCTCGCCGTCGAGCCGAACGTGCGCAAGGTCGGCCCGCGCGACCTCGCGACCTGCGCCGTCTCCGGCACCTGGGGCGCCACCACGGTCGCGGGCACGCTGGCGGTGTGCTCCGTTGCGGGCATCCACTTCATGGCCACCGGCGGCATCGGCGGCGTCCACCGCGGCTGGGCCGACACCCGCGACGTGTCGGCCGACCTGGACGAGATCGCACGGACGCCCGTGTGCGTCGTCTGCTCCGGGGCCAAGTCGCTCCTCGACATCCCCGCCACGCTGGAGGCGCTCGAGACGTCGGGCGTGCCGCTCGTCGGCTTCCGGACGGACGTCTTCCCGCTCTTCTACGTCCGCGAGAGCCCCTTCCCGGTGCCCGACCGGGCAGACGATCCCGACGCGATCGCGGCGGCGGCCGCCGCCCACTGGGGCTTCGGGCGCACGACCGGCCTGGTGGTCGCCCAGCCGGTGGCCGAGGAGGCCGCCCTCGACGCTGCAGACCTCGAGCGCACGATCGAGGCGGCCGTGGCCGGCGCGGCCGCGGAGGGCGTGCGCGGGCCGGCGGTGACGCCGCACGTCCTCGCCGCCGTGCATACGGCGACGGCCGGCCGCTCGCTCGAGGCCAACACGCGCCTCGTCGTCGACAACGCCGGGCTCGCGGCCGAGATCGCCGTCGCGTACTACCGCTGAGGCGCGACCTCCGCGCCGGTCACGAGCCGTCCGCGACGGGCCCGCGGACACAGGTGAACCCGGGCTGCTCGGACGGGCGGGGGAAGCCGCGGCCGCCGCGCGAGCCGCGCACCCGGTAGACGTCGGCATCCGGGCTCGTGTGCACCGGCCGCAGGAACCCCACGCCGGCGAGCGCCGCCGGGTCGACGCCGCTCTCCAGCGTGCCGACCATGCTCCCGATCCGCACCCCCTTCACGACGATGACGTAGTCGACGCCCTCCCGGCGCAGGAACGCGCGGCCCGGGGCCGGGTCCTGGAAGAAGCGGTGCGCGCGCAGCACCTCGTTCAGGACCGGGTGGAGCATGTCGGGCCGCAGGTACGGCCCCATGCCCTCGACCACGCTGACGCGGCCGGTGGCGGCGACGAAGGTGCCGAGCGTGACGCGGTCCGGCAGGATGCGGGCGTCGCAGGGCGTGTTCGCGGCCACCCAATCGAGGATCGCGAGCGCCCGCTCGCCGTTCTCGCGGTAGCTCGCTCGGGCCGGGCCGACCGTGGCGCCGACCGCCACGGCGGGCAGGGCCACCACGAGCGCCGCGACCACGGCCGGCGCCCAGGCCCGCCGCCGCCCGATCCAGCCGGCCGCGGGCTCGAGCGCGAGCAGGATGAGCACGACCGCCGCGAGCGGCAGATAGTCGAACTCGCGGTCGATCCCGAACCGGCCGGGGATCTGAGTCCGGTAGCGGTAGGAGAACAGGAACGCGATGCCGACCATGCTCACCGCCAGCCCGGCCGCCATCACGGCCGCGGCGCCGTGCTCGGCCGGGAGCCGGCGCAGGATGGCGACGAGGGCGACCGCAGCGGCGATGGGGATCAGCCACAGCAGCACGCGGGGTGGGTCGTCGAGCGTGGTCACGGCGCGCAGGAAGGCGGTGCCGATCCCGCTCGGGCCGACGTACCAGTGGCCGTGGGGCGAGTGCTCGAGCGTCCCGGAGAGGAGCGACGCCGTGGGGTCGACGCCCGCGCCGAACGAGCGGTAGCGGTCCGATCCCGACGCTCCCTGGAAGCCGATCGTGCCGCCGGCGGAGAGCAGGAGCGCGACCGTGACCGCCGGCGCCCCCAGGGCGATCGCGGCCATCCGGCCCAGGACGGGCCCCCGGTCCCACCCCTGGAGGAGGCGGGCGACGCCGTACCACCCGAGCGCGACCATGAGCGCGACGACCGGCACGCCGTGCGTGGCGAAGCCCGCGCCGAAGAGGAGCGCCGCGACGACCGGGTCGGCCCAGCCGTCGCGGTCGCGCAGCGCGCGCACGCCGGCGACGAGCCCGCACACGGCCACCATCCGGCCGACGTTCTCGGCCGTGTACACGTCGAGGTTGCGGCGCAGCTCGTCGTTCAGGACCGCGAGCGTGAGGAGGGGCAGCAGCGGTGCGAGCAGCCGCAGCCCCAGCTCGCGGGCGAGCGCCCACAGGCCGGCCGCGAGCCCGGTCGATGCCACCCACAGGAGCGCCCCCATCGCCGGGAGCGGCGAGCGGCCCAGCAGATACGACGAGCCGGCGTGGAAGCTGTTCAGCACGAGCTTCGAGATGGCGGGGGTGTAGAGCGCGCCCCACTGAAGCGACTGGGCCGGCACCTGGCCCGCGTCGGCCAGCTCCAGGCCGTCGGCCCAGTAGCGCCACGGGCCGAACATCTGGAAGTCGAGGAGCGGCGAGCTCCGCAGGCGGACGACCCCGATGGCCAGGAGCACGACCAGCCCTGCGGCCAGCGCCACCCGGTCATCGGCCAGCTCGTCGCGCACCGCCCGCAGGTGCTCGCCCGGCCCCCTGCGCACGGCCACGCCCCAGAGCGCGAGGGTCACGGCCAGGAGCAGCAGGAGAAACGACGTCCGCGTGAGGACGTGGCCGATCACGAGCGCCGTCGCGACGAGGCCGACCGTGGCGTATCCCAGCGCGAACGCGAGCGCGATCCGGGTGGCGACACCGGCGCGCCGCGGCGGATACACGGCCAGCATCGCGCCGATCCCCGGCACCAGCACGAGCCCGCAGGCCGTGCCGAGGGCCGCTGGGCTCACTCGTACACCACGCAGAGCAGCCCGGCGATCAGCCAGACCGTCGGGTCCTCGAAGAAGGAGTCGTAGAAGAGGGAGCTCGCGAAGATGGCGGCGAGGGCGGCGAGCAGCGTGCGCGAGACCGCGGGGGCCCGCCGGCCGGCGGCACCCATCCAGGCCAGCGCGGCGAGGAGCCAGCCATACGCGGCGGCGCCGAGCGGGCCGAGCTCGGCGAGCACGGTGACGGGCGTCGTGTGCGAGGCGGCGCCCTTCAGCCGGTACGGGTGCTCGGTGCCGGCGACGGCCGCCTTGGCGAAGCCGCCCAGCCCGGCCCCCAGGACCGGGTGGTGGCGGATGGCCCGCCAGCCCAGCTCGACGAGGTGTGAGCGGCCGCCCGAAGCCCGGTTCGCGCTCGAGCCCGACACCTCGTAGGCGAGGACCCCAGCGGCCGCCACCGCGCCGGCGGCGACGACGGCCACGGTCACGCGCCACGGCCACACGCCGGCCCCGAGCGCGAACGCCCCCGCCGCGAGCGCCAGGAAGCTCGACTGCGAGTACGTGAAGTAGAGGCCGGCGAAGAGGGCCGCCATCGCGGCGGCCACCGGCGGCGTCAGGCCGCGGTAGACGGCGACGCCCGCCAGGAGGACGATGGTGACCGCCAGGAACCGGCCGTAGACGCTCGCGTCCCAGAAGAGCGAGTTGACGCGGAAGAACGACCGGTACGCGTTCGAGGCCTCCACCCCGGGGTTCCAGAACACGCGGTGCACCGCCTCCTGCCACAGCCCGACTGCCGCGAAGAGGAGCGCCAGCCCGACCTGCGCCACGAACGCTGCCCGAAGCCAGGGCGCGCTCCAGCCGAGCTGCGCGATCCGCACCGTCATGAAGCCGAACGGCAGGTAGAAGAAGAGCATGTCGACCGCGCCCTGATGGCCGTCCACGGCCCAGAGCAGCGAGACGGCCGAGATGGCCAGGATCGCGGCCAGCGCGCGCGGCACCGGCCCGACCCGGGGCGCGGCCTCGCCGCCGCACAGGACGTCGTAGAGGGTCGCGAGCGCCCCGGCGGCGAGGACGCCGTAGAGCGGCAGGAGCAGGCGCGCGTCGTCGGAGCCGACGTGGATCGGGATGCGGACGGGCGCGGCCAGGACGCATGCGACCGCGAAGATCCAGGGCAGGCGGTGGACCGCCACGGCGGCCGCGAGCAGCGCCGCACCGCCCACCGCCAGGCCGGCGGCGGCGATCGCCGGATGGTCGGCGACCAGCGTCCCGAGCCGGTGAAGCGACGAGTCGAGCAGCTCGGTGGCGAGCCACAGCGTGCCGGCGGCCCAGGCCAGGGCTCCGGCCCGGCGGACGTCCGCGCGGCCGGTGACGAGGAGCGCGCACAGTCCGGCCGCGGCCACCACGGCCGCCGCCGTCTCACTGGTCACGGTCACGCACGGGCGCGATTCTAGGGCGAGCCATGGACCGGGGAAGCTATCCCTGGGGCTGGAGTGCGTAGATCCGCGTCGCGCCCGCGACATACAGGTGCCCGGCGCCCACCACGACGGTCGAGAAGCGGCCGTCGGGGAAGTGCCACACGCGGCGGCCGTCCCCGACCCGGTAGGCGTAGAGGTTGCCGTGCCGCCCGGCGCCGCGGTCCGCGACGTAGACGTACGGGCCGATCACCGTCGGCGACCCGATCGTGTTGTACGGCAGCTTGTGCTGCCACAGGAGCGTGCCCGTGCGGGCGCTCAGCGCCACGAACGTCCCGTCCCAGGAGGTCGTGAACACCCGACCCCCGCTCACCGCCGGAGACCCGTACGCCCAGTCCGGCATGGTGTACGTCCATGCCACCTGCCCGTCCGACGCCTCGAACGCGTACACCTTGTGGTCGGTGTTCCCGATGTAGACCCGCCCGTAGGCCGCGGCGGGGGTCGAGTAGAACGACCCCGACCGGAACCCCGACGACAGGCCGTGGGTCGACGTCCGCCAGAGGACGTGGCCGTCGGAGGCCCGCGCGCAGTACATGACCCCGGCGTAGTCGCCGAAGTAGAGCCTGCCGTCGACGAGCGCCGGCCCGTGCTTCACGTCTCCGGACGTGGTGATGGTCCAGAGCACTCGGCCGGTGGCCGCGTCCAGGGCGCGCATGTGGCCGTTCAGGTCGCCGAGATACAGCCTGCCGTGGTTCAGGGCGGGCGGGGACTCGATCAGGCCGCCGAGGTGGCGCGTCCACACGCTCGTCCCGTTGCCGGCGCGGAGGGCGTAGACGTTGCCGTCGTACGCGCCGAAGTAGACCCGGTCCCCGCCGACCGTCGGCTCGGCCCGGATCTCCGCCCCCATGTCGCGCCGCCACAGGAGCTTTCCGGTCAGCGCGTCCCGGGCGAAGGCCGTCCCGGGGTTCGTCGTCCCGTAGAGGACGCCGTGGTCGTACGACGGCGGGTACTCGAGGAAGCCGCTGGGCTTGGCCCACGACTGGTGGTACGGCGGGACGACGTTCATGAGGTCGGAGGCATCCCGCGTCCGGGCCGGCGTGCGCCCGTAGACCGGCCAGGCCGGGCCCCACTTCGCGTGCCCCGGCGAGCCGCCGGTGCTGGTCGTCGGCTGCGGGCCGGACGTCAGGGTGAACGGCAGGTCGGTGCCGCGATGGACGTCGGGTGTCCGCCGGTGGGCAGCCCACCAGGCTGCTCCCGCACCGGCGACGAGCACGACGGCTGCGAGGACTGAGACCCAGATCCATCGCGGCCTCCGCATCCGGCGCAGGGTAGTCGTGGCCCCTGCCGACCGTCGCGGGCGCGCGTTACGTGGTGCGGTCCTGGGGGGCGACGACGGTCCGGCCCGTCAGGTCGGCGTAGAGCGCCCGGGTGAAGAGAGCCGAGAACGGCCACACGATCGGGGCCGCCATGGCGAGCCCGGCCAGGAAGGCGGTGGCGCCGTCCGTGAACGCGTAGACGATGAGCGCCATCGAGACGACGATCGGCGCCGCGAAGAGCACGGTGATGAGCCACACGAGCCACGTGCGGGTGAAGTTGCGCGCCGCCAGGCCGGCGGAGCGGGAGATCGCCCCGCCCGGCTGGACGTCGCCCGCCGCGATCGCCGGCACGGCGAAGAGCAGGAGCGGCATCGGCACGACCGCGTAGGGGCCGAGGAGGGCGAGCACGAACGACGCCACGATGCCGACCATCACCGACGTGGCGTAGGTCCACCCGACCCGCCGCCGCGGCGCCGGCTCGGGCAGCCCGCGCAGCACCACGAAGCCGACGACCGCGAAGTAGGCGATCCCGTAGGCGAACCGGCCGACCAGCGCCGTCTCGTTGGTGCTCCCGCCGCCCTGGTGCACGGCGACGACCGGGATCGTGGCCAGGCCCAGCGCGACGATCGACGCCACCATGAGGTCGGCCCACACCGCCCCGAACCGGTGCACGGCAGAGGCGAAGAGGTCCTGGATCGGAGTGCGAGGCGGGACGGGGCCCGCCTTCGCGTCTCCGGTCTCCTCACTCACGTCGCCACCGTCGCCGGCGCGCCGGTGGAGAGCACGAGCTCGCCGTCCGCGGCGTCCGCCCGCACCACCGAGCCGCCGGCCAGCTCGCCCGAGAGCACCTTGATGGCGAGCGGGTTCTCGAGCTCGCGCTGGATCGTGCGCTTGAGCGGCCGCGCGCCGTAGGCCGGGTCGTACCCGTGCTCGATCAGGAGCTCCGTCGCCGCGTCGGTCAGCTCCAGGCCGATGCCGCGCTCCGCGAGCCGGGCCCGAAGGCCGGCGGCCTGGAGGCGGACGATCTCGCCCAGCTGGTCGCGGTCCAGGCGCTGGAAGTGGACGATCTCGTCGATCCGATTCAGGAACTCCGGCCGGAAGGTGGCCTCGAGGTCGGTCGCGTTCGACGTCATGATGACGATCGTGTTCCTGAAGTCGACCGTGCGGCCCTGGCCGTCGGTCAGGCGGCCGTCGTCGAGCAGTTGGAGCAGGACGTTGAAGACGTCGGCATGCGCCTTCTCGATCTCGTCGAGCAGCAGCACCGAGTACGGGCGCCGGCGGACGGCCTCCGTCAGCTGGCCGCCCTCGTCGTAGCCGACGTAGCCGGGCGGTGCGCCGATGAGCCGCGAGACGGTGTGCTTCTCCATGTACTCGGACATGTCGATGCGCACCATCGCCTTCTCCGTGTCGAACAGGAACTCCGCGAGCGCCTTCGCCAGCTCCGTCTTCCCGACGCCGGTCGGGCCGAGGAAGATGAACGAGCCGATCGGCTTCTCCGGGTCGGCCAGGCCGGCGCGCGAGCGCCGGATCGCGTTCGCCACCGCGGCCACCGCCTCGTCCTGGCCGATGACGCGCTCGTGCAGGCGCGACTCCATCCGGACGAGCTTCTCCATCTCGCCCTCGAGCAGGCGCGAGACGGGGATGCCGGTCCAGCTCGCCACCACCTCGGCGACGTCCTCGGAGCCGACCTCCTCCTTCAGCATGGGCGAGCCCGACTGGAGCTCCTCGAGCCGCGCCATCGCGGCCTCGAGCTCGGACTCGAGCTTCGGCAGCTCGCCGTAGGTGAGCTCGGCGGCGCGCTGGAGGTCCTGGTCGCGCTGGGCCCGCTCGGCCTCGGCGCGCGTCTCCTCGATGGAGGCCTTGAGCGCCTGGACGCGCTGGATGGCGCCCTTCTCGGCCTCCCATTCGGCCTTCATGCCGTCGAGCTGCTCCTGGAGGTTGGCCAGCTCGCCCGCGATCGCCTCGCGCCGGTCGACGGCCGTCTGGGCGGTCTCCTTCTCGAGCGCCGCCTGCTCGATCTCGAGCTGGATGATGCGACGCTGCACCTCGTCGATCTCCACGGGCATCGAGTCGATCTCGATCTTGAGCCGCGAGGCGGCCTCGTCGATCAGGTCGATCGCCTTGTCCGGCAGGAAGCGGTCGGAGATGTAGCGGTCGGAGAGCATCGCCGCGGCGACGATCGCATCGTCGGAGACGCGGACGCCATGGTGCACCTCGTAGCGCTCCTTCAGGCCGCGCAGGATCGCGATGGTGTCGGGCACGCTCGGCTCGCCGACCAGCACCGGCTGGAACCGGCGCTCGAGGGCGGCGTCCTTCTCGATGTGGGTGCGGTACTCGTCGAGCGTCGTCGCGCCGACCGCCCGCAGCTCGCC
>JAICKX010000037.1 GCA_025927685.1 Thermoleophilia bacterium
GAAGGGCGCCGACGTCGGCGCCGACCGGGTGGGAAAGATCGAGGCCGGCATCCCGGAGGACGACCCGCCCAACCCCGCCGTGATCGCCGACAACGTGGGCGACAACGTGGGCGACGACGCCGGCATGGCGGCCGACCTCTTCGAGACGTACGCCGTGACGGTCGTGGCGTCGATGTTCCTGGGCGCGCTCTTCGGCAACGCGGACGCCGTGCGCCTGCCGCTGCTCCTGGCCGCGTTCTCGATCCCGGCGTCGATCGTGGGCACGTTCCTCGTGCGCCTGCCGCGGTCGGGCAGCGTCATCAACGCGCTCTACATCGGGGTCATCGTCTCGGCGGTGCTGTCGGCGATCATCTACATCCCGGTCATCTCGAACGTCGCCGACGGCTTCGGATCGTTCACGGACGGCGCGAGCTCGACGGATCTGTACTGGTGCGCCCTGATCGGCCTCGTCATCACGGCGCTCATCGTCGCCATCACCGAGTACTACACCGGCACCCGCTTCGGCCCCGTGAAGCGCATCTCGGAGCAGTCGCTCACGGGCCACGCGACCAACATCATCGCCGGGCTCGCCGTGGGCATGCAGGCCACGGCGCTGCCGGTCATCGTGATCGCGCTCGGCACCGTCGCCTCGTTCCACCTGGCCGGGATCTACGGCATCGCGATCGCCGTCACCGCGATGCTCTCGATGGCGGGCATGATCGTCGCGCTCGACGCCTTCGGGCCGATCACCGACAACGCCGGCGGCATCGCCGAGATGGCCGACCTGCCGCACGAGGTGCGCGACTCGGTCACCGACCCGCTCGACGCGGTCGGCAACACCACGAAGGCCGTCACCAAGGGCTACGCGATCGGCTCGGCCGGCCTGGCCGCGCTCGTGCTCTTCCAGTCGTACAACGACGAGCTCGGCAAGAAGGTCGGGCACGCCATCACCTTCCAGATCAACGACCCGGCCGTGCTGGCGGGGCTCTTGATCGGCGGGCTCATGCCGTTCCTGTTCGCCTCGCTCGCCATGGATGCCGTCGGCCGCGCCGGCGGCGCCGTCGTGCAGGAGGTGCGGCGCCAGTTCCGCGAGATCCCCGGGATCATGGAGGGCACCGGCAAGCCCGACTACGCGCGCTGCGTCGACCTCGTGACCCGCTCGGCCATCCGCGAGATGCAGATCCCGGCGCTGATCCCGGTGGTGATCCCGATCGTCGTCGGGCTCATCTCCTACTACGCCCTCGGCGGCCTGCTCGTGGGGACGATCGTGACGGGCCTCTTCCTGGCCATCGCCATGACGTCCGGCGGCGGCGCCTGGGACAACGCCAAGAAGCTGATCGAGGATGGCGCACACGGAGGCAAGGGGTCCGACGCCCACGCCGCCTCGGTGACGGGCGACACGGTCGGCGACCCCTACAAGGACACGGCGGGGCCGGCGATCAACCCGATGATCAAGATCACGAACATCGTTGCGATCCTGATCATCCCGCTGCTCGCGCGGTAGCGGTCCTGACCGCCGCGTAAACTCGCGGCGTGCCACTGAAGCGACGCCAGGCCGGCGGCCTCCACCGGGTGCTCGGGACCGCCGCGCTCTTCTCGACGGCGTACGGGAACGTCGGCTCGTCGATCTACTACGCGCTCGGCCTGGTCACGGTGTTCGCGCTCGGGCTGACGCCGGTCGCGTTCGTGATCTCGGGCGCGATCTTCTTCTTCACCGCCGTCACGTACGCCGAGGCGACCGCCCGCTTCCCGGAGGCGGGCGGGTCGTCCTCGTTCACGCGGCACGCGTTCAACGAGGCGGTGTCGTTCTTCGCCGGCTGGGCGCAGATGCTGAACTACACCGTCACCATCGCCATCTCGGCGATCTTCGTGCCGCACTACCTGGCGATCTTCGGCGGCGGCGACACGCTCCGCACCCACCCGGCCGACATCATCGGCGGCGGCCTCGTGGTGCTGGCGCTGGCCGGCCTCAACATCGTCGGCGTGAAGGAGGCGGCCGGCCTCAACATCTTCCTGGCGCTGGCGGACCTCGCCACCCAGGCGCTGCTCGTCGTGATCGGCCTCTTCGTCGTCCTCTCGCCCGACACGCTCCAGTCGAACGTCCACCTGGGCGTGACGCCGACCTGGGGCGACTTCATCATCTCGATCCCGGTCGCGATGGTGGCCTACACGGGCATCGAGACGATCTCGAACATGGCCGAGGAGGCGATCGACCCGCCCCGGCACGTGCCCCGCTCGATCATGTACGTGGTCGTCGCCGTCTTCGCGATCTACGCCTTCCTGCCGTCGGTGGCGCTGTCGGCGATGCCTGTCGGGCCGGCGACGCAGCAACAGGTGCACGACGCGAAGGCGTTCGACACTTCGAACCAGGACCTGAGGCCCGGCGACCCGACGTCCGATCTCGCGATCCGCTACGCCAACGACCCCGTGGCCGGGCTGGTCAAGAACCTCGGTCTGCCGGACACGATCGAGAGCGGGCTCGGCTACTACGTCGCGATCCTGGCGGGGACGATCCTGATCATCGCCACCAACGCGGGCATCATCGGCGTCTCCCGGCTCACGTACTCGATGGGGCAGCACAGACAGCTGCCCGAGGCGCTGAGACGCGTGCATCCGCGGTTCTCGACCCCGTACGTGGCGATCGCGCTCTACAGCGTGGTCGCGGTGGCGCTCATGTTCGGGAACTCGACCTTCCTCGGCAACCTGTACGCCTTCGGGGCCATGCTCTCGTTCACCCTCGCGCACGCGTCGGTGATCTGGATGCGGCACACCATGTCGGGCGCCGACATGCCGTACCGCGGGCCGCTCTCGTACCGGGTCGGGTCGTACGACCTGCCGCTGTTCGCGGTCCTGGGCGGCCTCTCCACATTCGTCTTCTGGCTCGTCACGATCGCGAAGCACTTCGCCGACCGCGTTGCGCCGGTGGGGCTGGCGTGGCTCGTGATCGGGATGATCGTCTACGCCGTCTACCGCCGCACCCAGGGCCTGCCGCTCACCGAGACGGTGCTCGCGCCCGCCGCGGCGTTCGGCCCGGCGGTCGAGGTGGAGTACCGCTCGATCCTGCTGCCGCTCACCTCGCACGCCATCACCGACGAGATGACCGTGACGGCGCTGCGGCTGGCAGCAGAGTCGGGGACCAAGCTGATCGCGCTCTACCCGATCCAGGTGCCGCTCGACCGCCCGCTGGCCGACCCAATGCTCCTCGAGTCCGAGCGCGCCGAGCACGAGCTGCGCGAGGCCGCGGCACTCGGCAGCCAGTACGGCGTGAGCGTCGTCACGCGCATCGTGCGCACGCGCAACGTCGGGCAGGCGATCGTGGAGGAGGCCCGCCGGCGCGGCTCGGAGATCATCGTGCTCGGCGCCGAGCAGCGCCAGCGCGGCGGCGAGAAGATGTTCGGGCGGGTGATCGACTACGTCCTGCGCAACGCCGACTGCCGCGTCATGGTCGGCACGCCGGCGCTCGGCTGATGGTCACGCTGACCCGCGTCATGGCGTACGTGCTCGTCGTGCTCGGGATCGCGATCCTGGTCGAGACGATCTGGGTCGGCGGCGGCCAGGTCGGCTATCTGTCCGGCGCCGTCTTCGTCGTGCTGGGCGTCCTCCGTCTGCGTGCCCTGCGGCCGTGAACGATCGCTGCCAGGACGCCGAACCCCGTGGGGTCAGACCCCGCATCGGCGGCCGTGACGGCGGCCTGACGCATTCGAGGCGGGGTCTGACCCCATGTCGGGGCCGCGCGCCGAGGGCCCGGTCGCGTTGAGCGAGCCCGCCCGAGCCGCAGTCGACGCCGCGTTCCGCGACCACTGGGCCCGCGCCGTCGGCGCGCTGTGGCGGCGGTTCGGCGATCCCGACCTGGCGGAGGAAGCCGTGCAGGAGGCCTTCACCCGGGCGGCGGCCCGCTGGCCCGCCGAGGGCGTGCCCGCCGCGCCGGCGGCGTGGCTGATCGCCACCGCCGGGAACGTTGCCGTCGACCGGCTGCGGCGCGACCGCACGCCCGCCGTGAAGCTGGCCGAGCTCGAGGTGCGCGAGGCGGAGGCCGCACCGGACATGGCCGACGAGCGCCTGCCAGACGACCGGCTCGAGCTGATCTTCGCCTGCTGCCACCCGGCGCTTGGGAGGGAGGCCCAGGTGGCGCTCACGCTGCGGCTGGCCGGGGGCCTCTCGACGCCGGAGATCGCCCGCGCGTTCCTCGTCTCGGAGCCCGTCATGGCGCAACGGCTGGTGCGGGCCAAACGGCGGCTGCGGGTCGCCGGGATCGGCCTGCGAGAGTCGCCCGAGCCGGTCCTGCCCGAGCGCGTCGACCAGGTGGCGGCGGTGCTCTACCTCATCTTCAACGAGGGCTACACCGCGTCGTCGGGCGACGCGCCTGTGCGGCACGACCTGTGCGCCGAGGCGATCCGGCTCGCCCGGCTGCTGGCGTCGCTGCTTCCGCGCGAGCCGGAGCCGGCCGGACTGGTCGCGCTCATGCTCTTCCACCACGCCCGCGCGGCGGCGCGACACGGCGACGACGGTCTTCCGGTCCTGCTCGACGACCAGGACCGGGGCCTGTGGGACCGCAGCCTGATCGAGGAGGGCGAGGCGGTGCTGCGAGGGGCCGCCGCGGCTGGGTGGCTCGGCGTCTACTGCCTCCAGGCCGCGATCGCCCGGGAGCACGCGCGGGCCGCGTCCGCCACCGACACCGACTGGCCGGCCATCGTCGCGCTCTACGACGACCTGACCGCCGTCGCGCCCTCGCCGGTCGTCGACCTGAACCGCGCGGTCGCGGTCTCGATGAGCGACGGGCCGGCGGCGGGGCTGGCGCTCGTCGACCGGCTGGCCGCCGGCTCGGCGCTCGCCGGCTACCACCTGCTTCCGGCCGCTCGCGCCGACATGCTCCGCCGGCTCGGCCGGCGGGAGGAGGCGCTGGCCGACTACCGGCGGGCGCTCGAGCTGGCGCCGGGCGCGGCCGATCGCGCATTCCTGTCCAGACGCTGCGCCGAGCTGTCCGGGCACTAAGCTCTCGCCATGGCACGCAAGATCCCGTCGCTCGGGCGGTTCCTCGGGGTGCGGGCGCTCTATGCGATGGCCTACGGCGAGATCTCGAGCTCGCTCTACTACGCGCTCGGCATCACCGCGGTGTACGCGCTCTCCCTGACGCCGGTCGTCTTCGCCGCCGCGGGCTTCCTCTTCGCCCTCGCGGCCGCGGCGTATGCGGAGGGCGGCGCGACGATCCCCGAGCCGGGCGGCGCGTCGGCCTTCGCCCGGCGCGCGTTCAACGACCTGGTCGGCTTCATCGCCGGCTGGGCGACGGTGCTCGACTTCGTGCTCGCGATCTCGCTCTCGGCGCTGTTTCTTCCGTACTACTTCGCCGGCGCGCTCGGGCACCCCGGCTGGTTCCGGGGGGAGCACGCGCGCGCCACCGCGGTGGCGGTCGGCGTCGTCCTCGTCGTGACGGTCCTCCGGATGCTGCGCCGGACGGACGCCTACGCGATCGGCGTCGTCGTGGCCGTCCTCGACCTCGTCCTCCAGTTCGGGATGGCCATCTTCGGGCTCATGCTCCTGCTGTCGGTCGATGCGCTCCGAAACAGCATCGACCTCGGCAACGTGCCGACCTGGAACTCGGTCGCCTTTGCGCTCCCGATCGCCATGATCGGCTACACCGGGCTCGAGAAGGTGGGGAGCCTGGCCGGCGTGGCCAAGAACCCCGAGAAGACCCTGCCTGACAGCGTGCGCACCTCGGTCTTCACGGTCGTGCTCGTCTACAGCGCCGTCGCGACAGCCGCGGTGTCCGCGTTCCCGGCCCGTCCGGCGAACAACGTCCACGGCGGCGTCACGGCGCTGGGCACGACCTGGGTCGACACGCCCATGCTGGGCCTGGCGCACGCGATCGGCGAGAAGGGGCCGGGCTGGGTCGACACCCTGCTGCGGGTGGGCGTCGGGCTGACCGCCTGCACGATCCTCATCATGGCGATCGCCACCAGCTTCTCGGGCTGCGCCCGGCTGTCGGAGACGATGGGCCGTCACGCCCAGCTCCCGGCGATCTTCGGGCGGACGAGCCGGCGCGTTCTGGCGCCCCCGGCGGCGATCATCTCGGTCGCCGTCCTCGCCGTGGCGTTCCTGGTCGTCGGCTCGTTCTACTCCGACGAGGAGACGCTGACTCTCGCGTCGCTGTACTCGTTCGGCATCCTGATCGCGTTCATGCTCACGCAGGCGGCGATCATCTGGCTGCGCATCTGCGAGCCGGACATGCCGCGGCCGTTCATGATGAGGGGCAACATGTGGGTGAGGGGGCGGCTGATCCCCGTCACCTCGGTCGTCGGCGCGGTGCTCTCGTTCGCCGCGTGGGTCGTCGCGCTCGGGACGCACCCCGGGGCGCGGGTTGTCGGGCCGCTCTGGATGATCGGCGGGCTCGTCGTCTACACCGGCACGCGGATCCGCGCCGGGTTGCCAATGATCGCGCGCGTGGAGGATGCCGCGCCTCCGCCCGAGTCGGTGACGGACATCGCGTTCGCGACGGTCGTGGTGCCGCTCGAGCGCCTGGACGCGATCGCCGAGGAGACGATGGCGACCGCATGCCGCCTGGCCCTCGAGGCCGGTGCGGCGGTTGTCGGCGTGAGCGCCCTCTACGTCCCGGTGCGCGACGCGCTGGACACGCCGATGCCGGAGCGCGAGGCGGAGGTGGACGCGGTGCAGGAGATGGCCGCGTCGCTGGCCGACGAGTACGGCGTCGAGTACCGCCGGGTCGTGGAGCGGACGCGCAGCCCCGGCCGGCTCGTGATCGACGCGGCCACCGAGCACGACGCCGGCCTGATCGTCGTCGGCTCCCCGCAGAAGCACCGGGTCGCCCGCAGCCTCCACGAGGAGTTCTTCGGACAGACGGTCGACTTCATCCTTCGCAAGGCGCCGTGCCGGGTGATCGTCACCCACTTCCCGGCGGGCGCCGAGCTCGTCGAGGTCTAGCCGCCGGGCATACGGGGACAGTCCCCGAACGATTCGCGTTCCACGCCCGTGACGCCGGTGTGACGGTGCCCCGCGCGGCGCGGCCGGCCGGCGTCAAGAACCCATCACGGCGCTGTCACGGCGCGCGTTCCGGGACTGTCCCCTGGTGGTCCGAGCGCTACGCGCCCCGCTCGAGCACCGGCAGGACGACCGGCTCCGACCGGCTGAACCCGAGCGCGCCGACGGCGGCCGCCGCGTCGCGGACGGCGCCCTCGCGGGCCCGGTGGGTGAGGATCACGATGTGCACGCCGCCGGCGGAGCGCTGCACGACCTGGGCGACGGAGGCGCCGCGCTCGGCCAGCGCCTGCGCCACCTGGGCGAGCACCCCGGGCTCGTCCTCGACGTCGAAGCGCAGGTAGAACGGGCTCTCGAGCTCGCGCACCGGCAGGCGGTCGAGCCCGCGGAAATAGCCGTCGTGCTGGAGGAAGCCGGTGCCCCGCGTGCCGATGACCGCCAGCAGGTCGCCGATGACCGCGGTGGCGGTCTCCTCGCCGCCGGCGCCGGGCCCCTCCAGGATCACCTCCCGGATCGACTCTCCTCGCAGCATCACGGCGTTGAACGCGCCCTCCACCGCGGCCAGCGGGTGGTCGCGGGCGACGAGGCACGGATGGACGCGCGCCACGACCGCCGAGCCCGACTGGATGGCCGAGGCGATCAGCTTCGTCGCGTAGCCGAGCTCGGCGGCGTGCTCCACGTCGGACAGGTCGAGCCGATCGATGCCGGCGTGCTCGACCTCCTCCAGCCGCACCCGCGTATGGAAGGCGATCGAGGCCAGGATCGCGATCTTCGCCGCCGCGTCGGCGCCGGTCACGTCCTCGGTCGGGTCGGCCTCCGCGTAGCCGAGCGCCTGGGCCTCGGCCAGCGCGTCGGCATAGGCGGCGCCGGTCTGCACCATCCGGCTCAGGATGAAGTTGGTCGTGCCGTTCACGATCCCGTCGATGCGGTGGACGCCGCTCACGATCATCGACTCCCGCAACACCTTCACGACCGGGATGGCGGCGCAGACGCTCGCCTCGAAGCGGAGCTGCACGCCGTGCTCCTCGGCCGCGTCGAAGAGCTCCTCGCCGTGACGCGCCAGGAGCTGCTTGTTGGCGGAGACGACAGACTTGCCGGACCGGAGGAGCGCCAGGACGTGCGCGCGCGTCGGCTCGATCCCGCCCATGACCTCGGCCACGACCGAGATCGAGGCGTCGTCACGAAGACGGGCGAAGTCAGTCGTCAGAAGGCCCCCGGGAGCGGCCGGATGCCGGCCCGGGTCGCGCACGAGCGCGGCGGCGACCTGGACCGGGCCGCCCGTCACGCGCTCGATCGCCGCCGCGCCGCCGTCGAGAAGCCGGTGCACCGCCGCACCGACGTTCCCGTAGCCGAGCAGGCCGATGCGGGTGGCCGACATCCGGCCGCGACGATATCGCGTCACAAGCTAGGCTTGATGCATGAAACTCCTGATCGTTGGGTGCGGACGAGTCGGCTCGGCGATCGCCAGCCGCATGGCCGCCGACGGACACGACGTCTCGGTCATCGACGACGACCCCGAAGCCCTCGCCCGCCTGCCGGAGGACTGGCCCGGACGGTTCGTCCAGGGCCACGCCCTCGACCTCGAAGTCCTGATCGACGCCGGCATCGAGACCGCCGACGCCTGCGTCGTCGCCACCGACGGCGACAACACGAACATCGTGATCGCTCAGGTGGCCCAGAAGCGGTTCCACTGCCCGTGCGTCGTGACCCGGATCCTCGATCCCGCCCGGGCGGCCTTCTACTCCTCGCTCGGGCTCCAGACCGTCTGCGCGACGTCCGCGGCGATCGAGACCACGACCCAGGCCATCTGCGCGACGCCCGGCCGGACGGGATAGGGGGGCCCTGTGTACATCCTGATCGCGGGCGGCGGCAAGGTCGGCTCGAACCTCGCCGCGACCCTGCTCAAGATGGGCCACGAGGTGACCCTGCTCGACAACGACCGCAACCGCTACGCCGTGCTCGAGTCCAGGTTCGAGCACGTCGCGCGCTACGGCGACGCGACCGAGCTCTTCGTGCTCGAGCGGGCCGGCGTCGAGCGGGCCGACCTGGTCGTCGCGGTCACCGGCGACGACGAGGACAACATCATCGTCTGCCAGGTCGCCAAGGAGAAGTACGGCGTCGAGAAGTCCATCGCGCGTGTGAACGACCCCAGGAACCAGCCGCACTTCGACATGGTCGGGATCAACCTCACCGTCTCGGCGACGGCGACGATCCTGGCGCTGATCGAGCACGAGCTGCCGGCCCACGAGCTGGTGACGCTGCTCGACCTGCGGCGCGAGAACCTCGAGATCGTGGAGTTCGCGATCGACGCCGGCTCGCCGGCGGCCGGCCGGACGGTGCGCGACCTGAACCTGCCCAACGGCTCGCGGCTGATCTCCGTGAGCCGGGCCGGCCGGGCCGAGATCGCGGTCGGCGAGACCGAGCTTCGGCCCGGGGACCTCGTGATGGCCATCCTCGAGCCCGGAGCCGAGGAGGAGCTGAAGCGGGTCCTGATGCCGGCCGCCGTGTGATGCCCGGCCTCATCGAGCGCTACCGCGACCGGCTGCCGGTCACCGAGCGCACGCCGGTCGTCACGCTCGACGAGGGCTCGACCCCGCTCCTTCCGGCCCGCCGCATCTCGGCGCTCGTCGGCGCGGACGTCTACCTGAAGTATGAGGGCGCGAACCCGACCGGCTCGTTCAAGGACCGGGGGATGACGGTCGCGGTGTCGAAGGCGCTCGAGGATGGCGCGACCGCCGCCGTGTGCGCGTCGACCGGCAACACGTCGGCGTCGGCGGCGGCGTACTGCGGGCGGGCCGGGATCCGCCTGGCGGTGGTGCTGCCCGAGGGGGCGATCGCCCGGGGCAAGCTGGCCCAGGCCCAGATCTGCGGCGCGCGTGTCGTGGCCGTGCAGGGCGACTTCGACGAGGCGCTGCGGCTCGTGCGCGAGCTCGTCGAGCGGCGCCCGCTCGCCCTGCTCAACTCCGTGAACCCGCACCGGCTGGAGGGACAGAAGACGGCGGCGTTCGAGGTGCTCGAGCAGCTGGGGGGCACGCCCGACTGGGTCGCCCTCCCCGTTGGCAACGGCGGCAACATCTCCGCGTACTGGAAGGGCTTTCGCGAGTCCGGCGTCGCGCCGAGGATGCTGGCCGGCCAGGCCGAGGGGGCGGCGCCGCTCGTGACCGGGCGGCCGGTGCCGAGCCCGCACACCGTGGCGACGGCGATCCGGATCGGGAACCCGGCCCGGCTCGACGAGGCGTCGGCGGCGGTGCGCGACTCGGGCGGCGCCGTCCGGGCGCTTCCCGACGACCGCATCCTGAGCGCGTACCGGCTGCTGGCCCAGGAGGAGGGCGTCTTCTGCGAGCCGGCGTCCGCGACCTCGGTGGCGGCGCTGATCGAGGCGGTGGCCGACGGCCTCGTCACCCGCGGCTCCACCGTCGTCTGCGTCCTGACCGGCCACGGCCTCAAGGACCCGGACATCGCCGGGGCCGAGGGAGCTGAGATCGTGCGCTGCCCGCCGGACGTCGAGAGCCTCGAGCAGCTGGCGCTGGGTGGTGAGCCCGTGCATGCCTGAGAGGATGCGCGTCACGGCCCCCGCCTCGGCCGCCAACCTGGGGCCGGGCTTCGACTGCCTCGCCGTCGCGCTCGAGCTGCGGAACGAGGTCGTGATCGGTCCGGCGCAGCAGGGGGGAGCCGTCGAGGTCGAGGTGCAGGGCGAGGGCATGCGGGCGGCGTCGCGCGGTCCGGACAACCTCTTCGTGCGGGCGTTCGCCGCGGCCGGCGCCGATCCGGCGGGGCTGCGGTTCGAGATGCGAAACCGGATCCCGTTCTACCGCGGCCTCGGCTCGAGCGCCGCCACGATCTCGGCCGGGATCACGGCGGGCCTGGCGTGGAGCGGCCGGGACTCGGACCCGCTCCCCCGAGCCGTCGCGCTCGAGGGTCATCCCGACAACGTCGCCGCCGCCCTCCTGGGCGGGCTGACGCTGGCGTGGACGGGGGCGTCGGGCCCGGTTGCGGCCCGCCTGGAGCACGAGCCGCCGGTCGACTTCGTCGTCGCCGTGCCGGACGACGAGCTCCCGACGAAGCTGGCGCGCGACGCGCTGCCGGAGACGGTCGCGCACGCCGACGCGGCGTACACGTCCGCCCGGGCGGCGCTCCTGGTCGCGGCGCTCGAGTCGGGCCGGCCGGAGCTGCTGTCGGAGGCGCTCGAGGACCGCCTGCACGAGCCCTACCGGGAGCCGTTCGTGCCCCTGCTCGGCGCCGTCCGCGGCCGTCTCGACGGGCTGCCGGTCTACGGCGCCACGATCTCGGGCGCCGGGCCCTCCGTGCTCGTCTGGTGCGAACGCGGGACGGCCGACGCGGTGGCCGGGGCGCTGGCCGACGTCGCGCCGCGCGTGCTGCCGCTGGCCGTCGCCGGCGCGGGCGTCGTCGTGCAGTAGCGGTGTTGCGTCAGCGGTCCTTGCGCACGTCCGGCCCGCGGCGTCCGAGGGCCGCGTAGGCCAGCGTCTGGAGCGAGCCGTTCAGGTCGTGGAGCTCGTCCGCGATCCGGTTCAGGCCCTCGAGGCCGTCCAGCCTGCGGCCGATCACCTCGAGCTCGCGGCGCAGCTGTTCGAGCCGGTCGAGCACCGTCTCGAGCCGCCGGTCGGAGTCGTCGATCACGTCGCCACCGCCGTCTCGCCCGCCAGCTGGAGCAAGCCGTCGGGGCCGTCGTCGACGAGCGTCGCCCCGGGGACGGCGGCGTCCGCCGGGGTCGGGGCCACGACCACCTCGTCGATCAGCTTCGCGATCCCGAGGTGGTGCAGGAGGACGTCCGTCGCCTCCGCCGGCCCCGGGGTGGCCCACACCAGCCGGACTCCGGCGGCGTGCAGCCTCCGCAGTGTCGCGTTCACGGTGGCGGCCGGGCGGACGCGGACCGGGATGTGCTCCTCGTAGTAGCGGCGCAGCTCGCCGCGCCAGTCGACGTCCGTCGCCGCCCAGGCGTCGAGGGCCGCGACGGCCGCGGCCCGGTCGGCGGGGAGTGGGGCGGCGGGGAACGGCTTCGCCCGGCCGAGCTTGCGGGCCACGTGCTCGGCCGCCTCCTCGAAGAGCGCATCGGTCGGCGTAAGCGTGGGCTCCCACAGCACTGCTGCCCTCGACATCCGGTTCAGCGTAGCGATTCGGGCGGGAAGCCGCGCTCCCTCATCCACGACCGCAGCGGCACGTCGGACTCGGTGGGAAGCCAGTGGCCGTCCGGGGTCGCGGCGGCACCGAGAAGCTGGCGGCGGACGGGGGAGAGGCGCTCGAACCACGGCGCGGACTCCACGTAACAGTCGCGCGGGCGCACCCATCGGTACGTATATGCCAGGAACAGGGCGCGCCGCGTCCTGCGCGAGCGGTTCTCGCCGCGGGCGTGCCACAGCCGCCGGTCGAACACGACCGCGCTCCCCGGGCGTGCCAGCACGTCGATCGCACCGGCCGGAGGCGGAAGGCCGAGCTCGGGCCGGTGGGGGAGCCGGTTTCGGCGGTGGCTTCCAGGGACGACCTGGAAGTTCCCGCGGCCGGGGCGTGAGACGTCCGACAGGAACCAGGCGACCTTTACCGAGAGCCGCGGGCGCGGATCGGTCTCGATCTCGAGGTTCTGGCGGCCGCCGTCCTGGTGCCATCGCCATCGCGGCGGGCCGGCGGCCGGCGCCGGCGGGTGGACGTCGAGGTGGCAGTGATAGACGTGGAGGTTCCACCCCAGGACGGAGCAGACGACGCTCAGCACCCGCGGATGGTCGACGAGGTCGGCGAACGCGGGGGCCGTGCTGATGAAGCCGAGGGCGTGGACCGACCCGTCCTCGGCGGGCCCGGCCCGGCGTCGAACGCGCTCGGCGAGCGTCGTGAGCCGACGGATCTCGGCGGGGGCGAGCACATCCGGGAGGATCAGGAATCCGTCGCGCTCGAACTGGGCGATCTCGGTCGGGTCGGGTGGTGACACGCGTCGGAGTACGGCCGCGGCGGCCCCGGACGTCCCGAGCGCCGCCATGTCACAGCTCGCGTGACAGTTCCGCGGCGGAGCTGCCGCTGCCGCGTCGTAGCGCCGTGACGGCCTGCATCACACGATGCGAGGTGCCCACCCTTCCCCGCCACGCGAAAGGAACCCCCCGTGTCCTCCCGCCTTCGCCTCCTGGGCGCGCTCATCGGCGCGCTCGCTCTGACCGGCGCCGCCTCTCCGGCCGCGCACGCCGGCACGTACGACATCGCCGTCCGCACCGACGCCGACGTCTCGGGCTGGCAGTTCTTCCACGACCCCGGCTTCTCCGGCTGCTCCATCGCGAGCCACCCCGGGCCGTGCGCGGACGGCGACGTGCCGTCGCCGACCACGCTTCGCATCTTCGCCTACGGTAGCGCCGACCACCTGGCGAACGCGTACTGGGAGTGGCTCGCCCCGCCCACGACGACGATCGAGCACGGATCCGTCCGGGTCGTGGCCGCCACGTCCGCCAACGACACGTACGCCTACATGAAGGCGCGCCTCCGCAGCGAGTCGTTCGTCGGTTCGCCGCAGCTCCACGTCACCGACGACGACGGCGCCTTCGTGTGGTCGATCCCGTCCGGGAACGAGGCGTTCGGCGTGTTCCTGAAGACCGACGTCGACCGCAACTACACCGAGAAGTGGAACAACACGATCCGCATCACCGACCTCACGGCCACGCTGCGCGACGACACGGCGCCGCGGGTCGTGCTCTCCGGCCCGCTCGCGGGCGGGGGCTGGCTCAACCAGTCCCAGCCGGTGAATCTGACGGTCGACGGCGAAGACGCGGGCGCGGGCGTCGCCGGCGCCTCGCTCCGGAGCGCCGGGACGGTGCTCGACTCGGACGCCGTCCCGGCCCGGGCGGGGTCGCAGCCCGGCCGCCCCTCGTACTCCGGCACGCTGGGCACGAGCCCGGCGGCGCTGGGCGACGGCACCCACGTCCTCGACGTGGTCGTCACCGACGCCGCCGGCGAGTCCACGACGACGCCCGTGACGGTCAGGGTCGACGCCCACGCGCCGGTCGCCACCGCGATGTCGCCGGCGGCCTCCACCACGGACGTGCGGCCCGCCGTGTCGTTCTCGGTCGACCCCGGGCCGAGCGGCCTCGGCACGTTCGAGGCGAGCGTCGACGGCATGCCCATGCAGATCTCCGGGCCGGACGCCGCCTTCACGCCGGCGACCGACCTCGCCTACGGCACCCACACCGTGGCGTGGCATGCCACCGACGGCGCGGGGAACAGCCGCGACGGCGCCTGGTCGTTCGCGGTCGTCGACACGACGCCGCCGACGCTCACGCACGCCGCCCCGGCCGACGGGTCGAGCGGCGAGGACCGGCGGCCCGAGATCGGGTTCGACCTAGCCGACTCCGGCACCGGCGTGGATCCCGCCACGCTGCACGTCGTCCTGGACGGTGCCGACGTGGCGGCGGCCGGGACGTACGCCGCCGGGCACTTCTCGTTCGTCCCGGGCCCGGCCCTGGCCTACGGCACTCACCACCTGAAGGTCACGGTCTCCGACCGGTCCGGGAACGCGATGCCCGCGGCCGAGTGGACGTTCGCCGTCGCCGACGCGACGCCACCCGTCCTCTCCGGCCCGGCGCCGGCCGACGGGTCGTCCGGCTCCGACCGCACGCCGGCCATCGCCTTCGAGCTCGCAGATGCGGGCATCGGCATCGACCCCGACACCATCGCGCTCGCGATCGACGGCACCGACGTCACCGACGGTGGGTCGCTCGCCGCAGGGCGCTTCACCTACGTCCCGGCGGCGCCGCTCGGGTTCGGCATCCACACGGTGACGGCACACGCGTCCGACCGGGCCGGGAACGCCGCGCAGGCCCTCGCGTGGTCGTTCACGGTCGCGGACGAGGAGCCACCCGCGATCGCCGGCCAGCGGCCGCTCGCAGGCTCGATCGTGCCCGGCGCGACGATCATCTCCTTCGACATGACCGACGCGGGCACGGGCATCGACGCCGGCACGCTCGAGGTGGACGTCGACGGCTCCGACGTCTCAGGCTGGGGCACGACGTCCGGCGGACACTTCTCCTACGCCCCCGGCAACCTCGGCGCGGGCGTCCACACGATCGCGGTGACCGTCGCCGACAACGCCGGCAACGTCGCCGGGCCGGTGATGTGGCAGTTCGCGGTCGCCGACCCGGCCACCCTGGCGCTCGCTGCGGCCGGCGGGCCGTCCTCGATCGTCCACGGCCACACGGCCGTCCTGCGCTTCGCGGCCACGAGCAGCGGCACGGGCATGGCGGGCGCCCGGATCCTGGTCTCGGCCCGTCCGGCTGGGAGCGCCGCGTTCGGCCCCGCGCGGGTCGTGACGGCGTCCGCCACCGGCGTGGCCGAGTTCTCGGTCTCGCCGGCCAGGACCACCGTCTACCGCGTCGAGCTCGAGGCCGACCCGAGCGTGCGCGCAGAGCGGACGCTCGTCGTGCACCAGCGGGTGACGCTCGCCGCCTCGCTCCACCGCATGCGCCACGGCGGGACGCTCCAGCTCCGCGGCCGGGTCGACCCGGCCCGGAGCGGCCGCGTGTCGATCCAGCTCCTCACGGCGAAGGGCTGGCGCACGGTCGCCCGGCCGAAGCTGGGCGGGCGGTCGCACTTCCGTACGACCGTCGTCGCCGCGGTGCCCGGCCGCTACATCTTCCGGGCCGTGGCAGCGGCAACCGCCCGCAACGCGGGCGGGACGAGCGCATCCGTCACGGTGCGGGTGCGCTAGCCGGCTCCCATGGGCGGCCCGGCCCCGGCCGGGCCGCCCACCCCCGCCGGTAGAATCCACCTCGTGGGCACGTCCGCGCTTCCGATCGCCTCCCGACCGCCCGTGCGGGCCGTCCGGTAGTGGCGCACGCGGTCAGGTCGGACGACCCCCTCCTCGACGCGCTCAACCCGGAGCAGCGCGAGGCGGTCCTGCACACCGAGGGCCCGCTCCTGGTGGTGGCCGGAGCCGGCTCGGGGAAGACGCGCGTCCTCACGCACCGCGTCGCCCACCTGATCGCCACCGAGCTCGCCCGGCCGTCCGAGATCCTGGCCATCACGTTCACGAACCGGGCCGCGCGCGAGATGCGCGAGCGGGTCGAACGCCTCGTCGGCGGCCGCACCGCCTCCCGGATGTGGGTGATGACGTTCCACGCCGCCTGCGGGCGGCTCCTGCGCCGCGACGCCGCCCGGGCCGGGTACACGTCGAGCTTCACGATCTACGACCAGGCCGACCAGCTGCGGCTCGTGAAGGCCTGCACCGAGGAGCTGGGGCTCGACCCCAAGCGATTCGCGCCCCGGGCCGTGCACGCGCGCATCTCACGCGCCAAGGATCGCCTGATCACGGCCGAGGGCTACGCCGACGAGGTGTCGACCTTCTTCGAGCAGGCGGCGGCCGACGTCTACGCCCTGTACGAGCGGCGGCTGCGCGACGCCAACGCGATGGACTTCGACGACCTGATCATGCAGGCCGTGCTCCTGCTCGAGCACGACGAGGAGGCGCGCCGGGCCTGGCAGGACCGGTGGCGCTTCATCATGGTCGACGAGTACCAGGACACGAACCACGCCCAGTTCCGGCTCGTGTCGCTCCTCGCGGAGCGGCACCGCAACCTGGCGGTCGTCGGCGACCAGGACCAGTCGATCTACGCCTTCCGGGGCGCCGACATCCGCAACATCTCGGAGTTCGAGCACGACTTCCCCGGAGCGCACGTCGTGACGCTCGAGCAGAACTACCGCTCGACGCAGTCGATCCTCGACGCCGCGAACCACGTCATCGACCGGAATCCCGGCCGGAAGCCGAAGCGGCTGTGGTCGGACCTCGGGACGGGTCTCCCGGTGCGGGTCGTCGAGACCGACGACGAGCACGCCGAGGCCCGGTTCGTCGCCGACGAGATCGCCCAGGCGATCGACGCTGGGGCCAGCGCCGCCGACATCGCGGTCTTCTACCGCGTGAACGCGCAGTCACGCGTGCTGGAGGACCTGCTGGTGCGCCAGGGGGTGCCCTACCGCGTCATCGGCGGGCCGCGGTTCTACGAGCGGGCCGAGGTGAAGGACGCGATGGCGTACCTCCAGGTCATCGTCAACCCCGCCGACGAGGTGTCGTTGCGGCGGATCGTGAACCGGCCGCGGCGGGGCATCGGCCAGACCACGCTCGACCGGCTGGGCGCGCATGCCTCGCAGATGGGCTGGACGCTGTGGGATGCCGTCGAGCACGCGGCGTCCGTCTCGCTCTCGGCCGCCGCCGCCGGCAAGGTGCGCGAGTTCGGCGCGATGATCGAGGACCTGCGCGTCGAGGCCGGGGAGCTCGGCCCGGCCGCGCTGCTGGAGCGCACGCTCGCCGCCAGCGGCTACATCGAGATGCTCGAGGCCGAGCGGACGTTCGAGTCGCAGGGCCGCATCGAGAACCTCCAGGAGCTGGTGGGGGTGGCCCGCGAGTATGAGGAGCGCGGGCAGGAGGAGGCCTCGCTGGACGCGTTCCTCCAGGAGATCTCGCTCTTCTCCGACCAGGATGCCCTGGACGTCGAGCGGGCCGACGTCACGCTCATGACGCTGCACAACGCCAAGGGGCTCGAGTTCCCGGTCGTGTTCGTGATCGGGATGGAGGAGGGGCTCTTCCCGCACCAGCGCTCGCTCGAGGAGGACGCCGAGGACGAGGAGCGGCGGCTCTGCTACGTCGGCATGACGCGGGCCAGGGAGCGGCTCACGCTGCTCCATGCCCACAGCCGCACGATCTTCGGCGCGCGCGGGTACAACCTCCCGTCCAGGTTCCTGGCCGAGCTGCCGCAGGACGGCGTCGACCGCGTCCGCGAGTCCGGCTGGTCGCGGCCTTCGGCGGCGTCCGCCGCGGCGGCCCCCGACCGGCCCGTCCCGGCCCTCTCGGTCGGCGACGAGGTGCGCCATGCCACGCTCGGCGACGGCGTCGTGATCGGCCTCGAGGCCGATGTCGTGGCGATCCGGTTCCGCGACGACGGGTCCGAGCGCCGCCTCGTCCTGGGCTACGCCCCGCTCGAGAGGCTGTAGTCGACCCGGCCCATCGCGCGGACGCTGGGCACCGCGAGGACGATCGCCGCCGACGCCAGGCTCCACGTCACGCCGAGCCAGAGCACCGTTGAGATCGAGGCGGCGTCGGCCGCCGGCCCGGCGAGCGCGAAGCCGAGCGGGAGGAAGACGAGCGTCCCGGCCCAGTCGTAGGAGCTGACGCGGGCCAGGGAGCGGGCCGGCACGTGCTCGTGGAGCGCGGTGTTCCAGACGGCCATCGAGAACGCCATCCCGGCCCCGGCGACGAGCGCCGCGGCTCCGATCAGCCACGCCGGCTCCCGGAGAGCCAGGAGCGCGACCTGCGGTGCCCACAGGAGCCCGGCCCACGTGGCGGCCCGGAGCGGCCAGCGCGGTCGCAGGCGCAGCGCCACGATCCCTCCCGCCAGCTCGCCGACGCCCGAGGCCGCCAGGATCACGGCCCATGCCCCGGCACCGCCGAGCTCGTCACGTGCGACGACCGCGCCGAGCACCATGAACGGCGCGAGGACGAGCATGTGCCAGACGGCGTACTGGAGCACGACCACCCACACCCACGTCCGCGCCCGGAACTCGGCCCAGCCGTCGGCGAGGTCGGAGAGGAACCCCGAGCCCACGTCGCCGCGGTCGTGCTCGGGCGGGCGCATCGCGAGCAGCGCGGCCGCGCTCGCGACGAACGTGCCGGCGTCGGTGGCCAGCGCCGTGCCGGGGCCCGAGAGGGCGATCACCGCGCCGCCGGCGGCCGGGCCCAGCACCGAGCCGCCGGAGTGCGCGATGCCGAGCAGCGCGTTCGCCCGCTGGAGCAGCGGCGCGCCCACCGTCTGCGGAACGAGCCCTGTCGACGCCGGCGTGAAGAACGCCGCCCCGACCCCGTGCACGGCCACCATCGCGACGAAGAGCGCGAGCGGCGCGCCTCCCGCGATCACCGCGACGGCCAGGACGCCGGTGCACACCGCCCTCGCGACGTCGGCTGCGAGCATCACCCGCCGCCGCGAGAGCCGGTCGGCCCAGACGCCGCCGACCAGCATGAAGGCCACCCGGGCCAGGATGTTGGCCGAATAGACGATGCCGACGTCGGTCGCCGAGCCGCCGTCGTCGAGGATGGCGAACGCGAGCGCGATCGGGGCCAGGTTGTCGCCGATGAGCGAGATCGACTGGCCGCAGAAGAGCAGGCGGAACTCGCGCTCGCGCAGCGGGGCGATGGCCTTCGGGATGCGCACCCCGCGCGATGCTAGCCCACGGCTTCGGCGTGGGCGCTCGGGCCCGCGAGCCCGAGGCGCGCCGCCAGCAGCTCCACGGTGCTGCCCTGGACGACCGTCGACACCAGGACGGCGAAGAAGGCGATGTTGAAGAACTCGAGGCTATGGGGGACGCCGTCGATCACGGGGAACGTCGCCAGGATGACCGGCACGGCGCCGCGCAGCCCCGCCCAGCCGATCACGGCCCGCTCGGCGCGGGTGAACGGCTCGAACGCCATCGCCAGCGCAGTCGCGAGCGGGCGGGCGACGAACGCGACGACGAGGCCGAGTAGCGTGCCCTCGACGAGCACGTCGCCGAGCTGGCTCGGGAAGACGAGCAGGCCGAACGCCAGGAACATGCCGATCTCCGCCACTGAGGCCAGGCCGGAGTGGAAGGCCCGGATCGCGTCGCGCGCGGGCACCTCTCGGTCGCTCAGCACCAGTCCGGCCACGTACACCGCCAGGAAGCCGGAGCCGCCGACGGCGGCTGCGGCGCCGTAGCCCACGGCAGCCGTGGACGCGGACGACACGAGCAGCAGGCCCGACGGCGCTCCGCCGAGGCGACGCATGACCGCCGCCGAGCCGGCTGCCATCATCACGCCGACCGCCGCACCGATGGCGAGCTCGCGGACGAAGAAGACCGCTCCGTCGATCGCGCCGTAGCCGGGCGTCTGGATCAGCTCGACGAGCGCGACGACGAGCAGCACCGCCACCGGGTCGTTCAACCCGGCTTCGGCCTCGAGTGTCCGCGCGAGCCGGGCCGGCAGGTGCGAGCCGCGCATGAGCGCGAACACCGCCGCCCCGTCCGTCGCCGAGAGGATCGCCCCGAGCAGCAGCCCCTCCTTCGACGACAGGTCGAACAGCCACGCTGCGGCGAATCCGGTGACGAGCGCCGTCACGATCGTCCCGCCCACCGCGAGGACGATCGCCGAACGCAGAACGGGCCGGATCTCGGAGAGACCGGTGGCGACACCGCCTTCGAAGAGAATGAGAACGAGCGCCACCGTGCCGATCGACCGGGCCAGCTCGTAGTCGTCGAAGGCGATCCAGCCCAGCCCGTCGGTGCCGATCGCCATGCCGATCACGACGAAGACGACGAGCGCCGGCAGCCGAACCCTGGCGGCGGCGAGTGATGCCGCCACGCCGGTTGCAAGGAGGACGCCCGCGACCAGGATGAGGAGCGCGTCGTGGTGCATGGTGCCCGCCGGCTACGGCTCGATCAGCCCGGCGCGGATCGCGTACCGGGTGAGCTCGATCCGGTTTCGCAGCTTGAGCTTGTCGAGCAGGTTGTCCCTGTGGCGGTCGACGGTGCGCGGGCTGATCACGAGCATCTCGGCGATCTCGCGGGTGGTGTGGCCCTCGGCGACGAGCGCCAGGATCTCGGACTCGCGCCGGGTGAGCTGCGCCAGCCCGGCGTCGCCGGACCGTTCGAGGGCGGCGCCCAGGAGCCGGCGCTCCGAGTCCGGGTACATGAACGGCTCGCCGCGCATCACGGCCCGGCAGGCGCGGATCAGGTCGTGGTCGGCGACCGCCTTCAGGACGTAGCCGCCGGCCCCGGCGCGCAGCGCCTCGAGGAAGTACTGCTCGTTGTGGTGCATCGAGAGCATGAGGGTGCGAACCGACGGCACCCGGCGCGAGAGCTCGTGCGCCGCCTGGAGACCGCTCATCCGTGGCATCGTCACGTCGAGCACCGCCAGGTCGACGTCCTCGTGGATGGCCAGGTCGACCGCCTCGAGGCCGTCGGCCGCTTCGCAGACGACCCGCATGTCGGGCTCCGACTCCAGCACGAGCCGCAGGCCGCGGCGCACGACGGCGTGGTCGTCGGCGAGGAGGATGCGGATCGTCCTCGCGGGCGCCGTCATCTTGCCCGTGCGGACGGGATCCGCATCGAGACCTCGACGCCGCAGCCGCGGGCCGAGCGGGCCTCGAACGTCGCGCCGACCGCGACCGCCCGCTCGCGCATCCCGCGCAGCCCGCCGCCCGGGAAGCTGCCGTCCATCCCGATGCCGTCGTCGGCGACGCTCAGGAGCACATCGTCTCCGGCCGGCCCCAGGAAGACCCGCACCGTGCGGCACTGAGCGTGGCGGGCCGCGTTCGTGAGCGCCTCCTGGGCGATGCGGTAGACGGCGAGCTCGACCTGTCCGTCGAGGCTCGGGAGGTCGTCGGGGGCGTCGAGCTCCACCGTGATCCCGGTCCGCTTCTCGAACCCCGTGCAGAGCGACCGCAGCGCGCTCGCGAGGCCGAGATCGTCGAGCGCGGCCGGCCGCAGCTCGTAGCTGATCCGGCGCACCTCCTCGAGCGTCTCGCGCGCCAGCTCCTGGGCGTCTGCGAGCGCCTCCGCCTCGCCGGCGTCAATCTGCGTGCGGACGCGCCGCAGCTCGAGCACCACGGCGGTCAGGTTCTGGCCGATCTGGTCGTGGAGCTCCTGGGCGATCCGGCGCCGCTCCGCCTCCTGAGCGGCGAGGACGCGGTGCATGCTCGCCCTGCGCTCTCCCTCCAGCCGGTCGAGGGTCGAGTTGAAGGTCGAGATCACGGCCGCCACCTCCGCGGTCGCCGCCGGGTCGAGCCGCCGGCCCGGTTCGAGCACATCGACGACGGACATGAGCTCGGCCATCCGCCGCAGGGGCTGGAGGCTGAACCGCACCAGCCACGCGTTTGCCACCAGCATGACCAGCAGGCCGCCGGCGAGAACGAGGACCTGCCCCTGGGTGGGACGGGCGTCGACCGTCACCGGCGTCAGCACGAGGAGCATGACCGCCACCAGGAGGATCGCGGCGTTCACGGCGAACACACGCCAGTAGAGGCTCACCCGCAAGGCTGGCGGGCCGAGCCGTTCGAGCGTCGTCTTGCGATCGTCCGCGCGGCCGTCAACCGTCGTCAATCTCCACCCCCGGGCGGTCTGGAGTCTAGTCCGCCTCCGGTTGGGGGGAATTGCGTATGGAGAGCCGCGTCGCGCCCTGCGACGATGCAGGTCGGTGCACACCTGGCCTGGTGCCGAGCTCCTGTCCGCCCGGTCGATCGAGCGGACCCTCCGTCGGCAGCGCAACGCGCTCGCGGCGCTTGCCGCGGGGGCGGCTGCGGGCCTCGCAACGGGACCGGCCGATCCCGCGCGCATGCTCGCTGCCGTGAGCGCGCTGGCCGCGATCGGCGCGCTCGCCGTGTCCTTGGCCATGGTTTACGAGCGCGACCGCGGCGACCGCACCGCAGACGCCCTGATCGAGGACGGCTTCCGCTACGAGCGGCGCGCCGATCGTGTGAGCCTGGCCGTCGCCGACCGTGTCGACCAGCTGGAGTCCGACGGCAAGCGCCGAAGCCTGGCCGGCGCGCTTCGCGCGCACGTCGAGCTCGACCGCTCGCCGCCGCTGCCGGCTCCGCGGTGTCCCGCGACGCCGGTCCTGCGCGGCCTGGGCGAGCACTCGGACGTCGTGGAGCAGATCGCCTCGGAGTTCGAGCGGGGGACGTGCGACCCGCGTGCGATCATCCAGGTCGAGCGGCTGCTGACGACACCGTCGCCGCTCCCTCCGGGCGGCGACGACCGCGCGGACCTGGCCCTGCGCCTGCGCCGCATCGCCCGGCTGCTCGAAACCGGCCCGTGAGCGGGGCGCGGAGGGGGGCGTCCGGGTGGAGGTGAGGCAGGCGGCGGTGATCGTGGCCGGGACCTGTGTCGTCACCTTCGCCGTGGTCCTGACGGCGCTCCTCATGGTGCGGTGAGCGCGGCTGGGTGATACCACCCAACTTGGCTCAACCATGCGAATTCGGGGCCGGCGAGTGACTATCGTCGCCTGAAGATCACCGCGCCGGCCCGCCGGCGCAACCACCGGAGGTGCGGATGGACACGGTCACCGAGGCACTCGAGGAAGCCCGCCGGTTGATGGGTGTGGGCGACGACAAGCGCGCGGCCCAACTGCTCCACACGGCCGCGCTCGAGTGTCACGACCCAGCCAAGGCGGCGCAGATCCACGCCCTGGCGGTGCAGGGCCGCGAGCGGGCCGGCCGCTTCGGCCGCCGGCGCTGGGAGGAACCGATCCGGATCGCGGAAGCGCGGCAAGTCACGGGCGTGAGCTAGCCGTCCCGCGGACCGCATCGGAACGACGCCGGGTGGGCGATCATGCGCCCACCCGGCCCGATGCCGACGCAGCCAGACCCATCGATCGCGCCAGCCGGCTCCGGGCTCACCGAGGCCGAGGCGCGCCGCCGGCTCGACGCCCTCGGCGAGCGAGGCGAGCTCCCCACGAGCCGGTCGTACACGAGCATCGTGCGCGCGAACACGCTCACGCTGTTCAACCTCATCCTGGGCAGCTTCCTGGTGCTGATCCTGCTCGCCGGCCGGCCGGCCGACGCGCTCTTCGCCGCGGTCCTCGTGGCCAACACGGCCATCGGCATCCTCCAGGAGGTGCGCGCCAAGCGGACGCTCGACCGGCTGGCGCTGCTCGTCGCGCCGTACGCCCGCGTCGTCCGCGACGGAGCGAGCCATGAGGTCGCCGCCGCCGACGTCGTCCCGGGCGACCTGGTGATGGTCCAGCCGGGCGACCAGATCGTCGCCGACGGCACCGTCGCCCGGTCGGTCGGCCTGATGCTCGACGAGTCGCCGCTCACGGGCGAGTCGCACGCCGTCGAGCGGCGCGAGGGCGAGGTGCTCCTGTCCGGGTCGTTCGTGGTCGAGGGGGCGGGCAGCTACGTGGTCGAGGCGGCCGGCGAGGCGAGCTACGCGGCGTCGCTCACCGGGATCGCCCGCGAGTATCGCTTCCGGCGCTCGCCGCTCGAGCTCCAGATCAACCGCCTGCTCCAGATCCTCGTCGTCGGGATGGTGGTGCTGGGAGGCGCGTTCGCGTGGGTGCTCGTCCGTCACGACCTGCCGTTCCGCGAGGCGGCTGCCACCGCCACCGCCGGCATCGTGACGCTCGTCCCGGAGGGCCTCGTGCTCCTGACGAGCCTGACGTTCGCGGTCGCCGCGATGCGGCTCGCCCGGCGCGGGATGCTGGTGCAGGCCCTGAACAGCGTCGAGGTGCTGGCGAACGTCGACACCGTCTGCCTTGACAAGACGGGCACCCTCACCGACGGCCGGCTCGTGCTCGAGCGCACCGTCGCGGCCACCGGGCGTGAGCGCGCCGACGTGGAGCGGCTGCTGCTTTCCGGCGATTCCCCCGCGACGGTGGCTGCGGTGGCCGACCGGGCCGGGATCCCGGCCGGGCCCGGCCCCGTCGCCGGCTCGCAGGAGCTGCCGGACGATCCCGCCGCACTCGCGGCGCTGGCCGAGGAGCGGACGGTGTTCGGCCGGCTGACGCCCGAGGACAAGCGTCGCCTGGTCGAGGCGCTCACGGCGTCCGGCCGGTCGGTCGCCATGATCGGCGACGGCGTGAACGACGTTCCGGCGATGAAGTCGTCTCGGCTCGCGATCGCCTTCGGCGCGGGCAGCCAGCTTGCAAAGAGCGTCGCCGACGCCGTGCTCGTGACCGACGAGTTCGCGGTTCTGCCCGGCGCCGTTGCGCAGGGGCGCAGGATCATCGCCAACGTGCAGCGGGTCGCGCGCCTCTTCGTGACGAAGTCGGTGTTCGCGGCCGGCGTGATCGCGACGTTCGGACTCGTGACGGCGTCGTTCCCGCTGCTCCCACGCCACCTGTCGCTGGCCGCGACCTTCACCGTCGGCGTGCCGGGCTTCATCTTCGCGCTCCTGCCGGGCGAGGCCCGTCCCGAGGAGGAGTCGTTCCTGCGCCGCGTCGGCCTGTTCGCGAGTCCGGCCGGCGCGGTCATGGCCGGCGCGGTCGTCCTCGCCTTCCTGACCGACCGCGAGCTGCGCGGCCGGTCGGAGGTCGACGCCCGCACGGTCGCCGTGACGGTGATGGTCGCAGTCGGGCTCTACGTCCTCCTTGTCCTCGACCGCGAGCGGATGCAGACGAGCCGCGCGTACGCGGTCACCGTCGCGGTAATGGTGGAGGTGCTCGCGCTCGGCTACCTGGCCGTGCTGGCGTCGCCGTCGCTGCGCGGCTTCTTCGCCCTCTCGACGCCGGGCTTCGTCGACTGGCTGGTCGTCGCGGCGGCGGTCGCGCTCTCGGTGCAGGTCTTCACCAGGATCGGCATGTCGCCGATCCCGCCGCGGCCGGAGTCGGAAGAGCCGCCGGCTACGTGATGTCGATCAGCGCCTCGCGCAGCGCCTCGAGATTGTCGATCCCATGGCGGCGGATCTCCGCGAACGTCTCGGCGGCCGCGGCGTCGGCGGCGCGGGCCGCGTGCTCGGCGAAGGTCGGGTACATGACCTCGACCTCGAAGGATTCCGCTTCGATCGCGGCGCGCAGGTTGTCGGCGTCGTCGCCGACGATCCCGGCCAGGTCGGCCAGGATCGCGAAATGCTCCTCGAGCTTCGTGCGAGCGGTTGCCTCGAAGAGGTCGGCGGTCTCCGCGCTGCCGTTCCTCCGCGCGGCGGCGGCAAACAGCATCGACCGTGCGTAGGCGAAGGCCTCGCTGCGAAGCGCGGTGAGGATGTCCTCTCTGGTCGCAGAATGCAGATCGGGCGTAGCTGCCATCGGGTGGTCCTCCGTGATCGACTGGCGTCAGCATCGCGCCGGACAATTGACGCAGCATCGGTGCCGCCACCGATCCGTTCGGCGGCTTTCCCGCAGCCGGCAGGAGGCGGCGCCGGCGCGGAGCCGGTATCCTTGCGTCGACCGGGGCGGTTAGCTCAGTTGGGAGAGCACCAGCTCGACAAGCTGGGGGTCACTGGTTCGAGCCCAGTACCGCCCATCACCGAGAATCCCGTTCCGAGCGGTGGGATTCCGGCAGCCTCTCCTCCTGCAGTAGCGACGGCTAGCCGCCCGACTTCAACTCTTGACGCCTGCCGCGGGGTAGTACTTGGTGTGGAACGCCTCGCTGGGGCAGTCACACTCTGGCCATGCCGGGTGAGGGTCGTCCGGGCCGCCGCGCCACGGCAGCCGTTCAGGTTCGTGCGCCTGCCGGCCGGGCTCCATGGGCGGCCCGTCGTTGACCGAGGGGGCGTGGTCGAGGCGTTCGGCGGGATCACCGAGCAGACCGCGGCCCAACGCGATGAACCCGACCGCCACCACGAAAAACACACCCGCCGTAAAGCACACAAAGCCCAGGACGACGTCGTGCATCACGGCCTCATTCGAGCTGGCGTCTGAGTACGGCCACGGCTGCCGCGACCACGCCGACCAAAAGTCCCGCGGCCTTCGCCTTGGATCGCAAGCGACGTGCCATGAGAACTGGATTACCCGATTATCGGGCTTCCGAAGCTGCCCTATGGTCACGATGGTCGGTGTGTCCTGGCAGCTGCTCATGGACAGGGTACGCCATGCTGATCGCAGCGACCAGGTGCGACGGGCGCGTCACGGCGGTGAAACGGCCGTGGGTGCCATACCTGGTAACCCTACGGCCGGCGCAGTGCGACCTTGACGTCGATGACCGGCGTCCCGTCGATCGCCTCCAGCGCGTCGACCCGCAGGCTCGTCGGTCCCTCGATCGCTGTGACCGTCACGCGGTGGACGCCGATCGGGTTCGGGCGGTCCGGCGAGCGGGTCCGGAAGACGCCGGTGAGCGGGATGCTCGTGTCGCCGATCGGGTGGGTCTCGCGGACATCGCGGTCGGCGAGGTGGAGCCAGGTGAGCACGAGCAGCTCGTCGCCCTCCTCGATGCGATGGAGCGCGTCGGCGAACGCCGGGTCGATCTCGATCAGCGCTTTGGGCGCGCCCTCGGCCTGGTTCGGCGCGTCGGCCACGGCGCGCAGGGGCGAGCGGACCACGCCGATCGGTCGCAGGGTGTAGGGGCCGGGGTCGTCCACGCTGACGAGGCGAGTTTCGCACGCGGCGCCGCCCAGTAGGCTCCCCCCGATGACGAAGGCCGAGGAGCTGGGCCGCGGCGGTCGGCTGCGGGGTGATGCGGCCGGCGAGCTGGTCGCGGCCGCCTACGCCGCCGAGAGCGCGCACGGCCCGCGGCTGGCGCACGGGCTCTCGCTGGCCGATCTGGCGCACGCCGTCGCGCTCGTCGAGGGTGGCGACCTGGCCGGTGCGGACGCCCGTGCGCTCCTGCGCGGGCTGCTCGAGCTGCACGCGATCCCCGGCGACGAGTTCCCGTGGGATCCGTCCCTCGGGGACGCGTTCAACGCCCGCGAGGCCGAGCTCGAGCGGCGCGTCGGCCGCTCGGCGGCCGGGTGGCTGAGCGCCGGCCGTCCCCGCCGGGAGGCGTTCCGCGTCGCGCTGCGCCTCACCGCCCGGGGCGCGGTGCGCGACCTGCACGACGCGCTCCTCGATCAGGCCACGGCGCTCGCCCGGCACGCGCGCGAGACCCGCACCGCCCTCGCGGCCGATTACACCTATCTCCAACCGGCGCAGCCGAC
>JAICKX010000083.1 GCA_025927685.1 Thermoleophilia bacterium
CGCGCTCTTCCTGGTCGCCGCGTTCCAGCTCGCGCACGTCGTGCGCTACCTCTGGCCGATTCCCGTCGTGGGGTTCGTCGTCTACCCG
This sequence comes from Thermoleophilia bacterium, assembly GCA_025927685.1. Lineage (GTDB taxonomy): Bacteria > Actinomycetota > Thermoleophilia > Gaiellales > JAICJC01 > JAICJC01. The sequence continues at coordinate 89 of JAICKX010000083.1, forward strand.
TACCTGAAGCGCTTCACGTGGCTCTGCCATCTCTGGCTCGGGATCGTGGACGGCCTCGCGCCGGTCGGGGGCTGGGTCGCGGTCACCGGTCACATGCCGTGGCAGGCGTGGGCGCTCGGCGGCGCGGTCGCGCTCTGGATCGGCGGCTTCGACATCATCTACGCGACGATGGACCTTGAGATCGACCGCCGCCAGGACCTGCACTCGATCCCGCGCCGGTTCGGGGTGGCGACGGCGCTCCTCACCACCCGGCTCTTCCACGCCGGCTCCGTGGTGCTCCTGGTGTGGCTCGGGCTCGCCCTCTCGCTGGGGCCGTTCTACTGGGTCGGCCTGGCCGTCGTGGCCGGGCTCCTGGCGTACGAGAACTCGATCGTCTCGGCGGACGACCTGTCGCGGGTCGACATGGCGTTCCTTCAGATGAACGGGGTGATCGCGATCGTGTTCCTGGCCGGGGTGCTGGCCGATGCGCTCGCCTGAGGCGATCGTCTGCGCCGGCCTGGGGCGGCGGTTCGGGGAGCGCGACGCCCTCGCCGGGCTCGACCTCGCGGTGCAGGTGGGCGAGACGGTGCTGGTCACCGGCCCGAACGGCGCCGGCAAGACGACGCTCCTTCGCATCCTCGCAACCGTGCTTCGGCCGAGCTTCGGCCGCGTGGCCGTGGCCGGGCACGAGCTCCCGGCGCGGGCCGCGGACGTCCGCCGCGAGGTCGGCTACGCCGGCCACGACCCGCTCGCCTATCCCGACCTCACCGCCAGCGAGAACCTCGAGCTCTACGCCGCCCTCTACGCCGTGCCAGAGGCGCGCGTCGCCGAGGAGCTCGACCGCGTCGGCCTCGACGGGCGCCGCGGCGACCGCGCGGCCGAGCTCTCGCGCGGGATGCTCCAGCGGCTGGCGCTGGCCCGCGTCGGCCTGCACCGCCCCTCGATCGTGCTCCTCGACGAGCCGACCGCCGGGCTCGACGCCGACGGCCGCGACGTGCTGCGCCGCTTCCTCGCCGAGCCGGGCCGGACCGTCGTGGTCGCCACGCACGAGCCGGAGTGGTTCGGAAGCCTCGGCGGGCGGGTGGTCGCGATGACGTCCGGGAGGCTGGCGGCGTGAGCGCCCGCGCGCTTCGGGCGCTCGTCCGCAAGGACCTGCTGGTGGAGCTTCGCGGCCGCGAGGTCGTGCCGTCGATGGCGGTGTTCGTCGGCGCCGCCTTCGTGCTCTTCCGGTTCGGGCTGGGAGGCACCGACCTCGCCGGCGGCACGCGCGCGGCGACCGGCATGCTGTGGGTCGCGATCGTCTTCACCGCGCTCGTCGGCCTCTCGCGCTCCTTCGCGCACGAGCGCGAGGGCCGCACCTGGGACGGGCTCCTGGCCGCGCCGGTCGACCGGGCGCTCTTCTGGGCCGCCCGGACCTGCTCGACGTTCCTCTTCCTGGCCGCCGTCCAGGCCGTCGCGCTGCCGGCGTTCTGGCTCTTCTTCCTCCAGGAGCACGCCGGCCCGTCGTATCCGGTGCTGATCGCGGCCGTCCTCCTGGCCGACGTCGGCATCGCCTGCCTGGGGTCGCTGCTGGCAGGGCTGGCGTCGTCGCTGCGGGCCCGGGAGGTGCTCCTGCCGGCGCTCTACCTCCCCTTCTCGATCCCGCTCGTGCTCACCGCCGTCCGTGTGACGACCGACACGATTCCCCCGCAAACAGGCGGGTTCGACACCCTCGGCCGGCTGGGATTCCTGGCTCTCTATGATACGGTTTTCGCGCTCTTGGGGTGGGCGCTGTTCGAGTACGTCGTGGAGGATTGATGACGCATACCGCCCGCCTCGACCGGGCCACCGCCGCCACCCTGGCCGCCGCGGCGCTCATGGCCGCCGCGGTCGCGCTGATCTTCTTCTACGTCCCCAGCGACGTCGACCAGGGCTACTCGCAGCGGATCTTCTACTTCCACGTCCCCATCGCCCTCACCACCTACACGCTCTTCGCCTGGGGGGCGGTGAACGCCGCCCGCTATCTCTGGACCGGGCGCGAGGACCTCGACCTGAAGAGCTACGTGCCGATGCACCTCGGCGTCATCTTCGGCTCGCTGACGCTCGTCACCGGCTCGATCTGGGCGCACATCTCCTGGGGCACGTGGTGGGACTGGGGGAGCCGCGAGCTCAACACGTTCCTCATCATCTTCCTCTTCTACTGCGCCTACTTCATGCTGCGGTTCTCGGTCGAGCCGGGCGCCCGCCGGTCGCGCTACTCCGCCGTGTACGCGCTCCTCGGCGTCGGCCTGATCCCGCTGTCCGTGCTGGCCGTGCGGATCGCCCAGGATGCGCTCCACCCGGTGGTCTTCCGCTCCAACGGCGTCAACATGGACGGCAGCATGTTCTTCACGTTCTGCGTCGCCCTGGCCGCGATGCTCAGCCTGGCGCTCTCGATGTACCTCGTCGAGATGCGCGGGAAGCGGCTCGACGAGCGGCTCGCCCAGCTCCGCCGGCTGGCGCGGGAGGCCGCATGATCGACGAGTCGGCCGTCCGTTCGGTCGCCGCGGTGTACGGCATCGCGTGGGTCGCGACGCTGGCCTACGTCGTCATCCTGAACGCGAAGCTCGGCAGGATCGAGCGCCAGCTCGACGAGCTGGCCGGGATGCTCGAGTCCCGGAGCCGGGATGGCTAGCGCCGCGCAGCTCGTCCTCGTCGGCACGAACCACACGCGGGCTCCGCTCGCGGTGCGGGAGCGGCTGGCGGCCCACGACCACGGCCGCGAGCTGCTCGAGCACCTGACCGGCTCGTCCGCGGTGGCCGAGGCCGTCGGGCTCTCGACGTGCAACCGCTGCGAGCTCTACATGGTGGGTGCCGATGCGGACGCGATGCGTGCCGCCGCCGTCGACGGGCTCGGCCGGCTCTCCGGCCACGCCGCCGAGCGGCTCGCCCCGATGCTCTACGTCCACCACGGCGAGCCCGCCGCCCGCCACCTCTTCGGCGTCGCCGGCGGGCTGGACTCGATGGTGCCGGGCGAGGCCCAGATCCTGGCCCAGATCCGCGAGGCCTACGAGGCGGCGTGCGAGTGGGACACGACCGGTCCCGTCACGAACCGGCTCTTCCACCAGGCGCTCGAGGCGGGAAAGCGCGTCCGGCACGAGACCGCGATCGGCCAGGGCGGCGCATCGCCGGCATCGGTGGCCGCGGAGCTCGCCGCCGAGCGGCTCGGCCCGGAGCTGGCATCCGCCGAGGTGCTGCTCGTCGGCGCCGGGCGGGTGGCCGAGCTCGTCGCCGCGAACCTCTCCGCCCGCGGGGTGGGCGCGATCGTCGTCGCCAATCGCGACCCGTCGCGGGCGGCCGCGCTGGCGTCGCGATTCGGAGGGCGCGCGGTCGAGCTGACCGGGCTGCGCGAGGCGATCGCGGCCGCGAGCGTGGTCGTGGCGTCCACCGCCTCCCCGGAGCCGATCATCCGTCCCGCCGACGTGCCGGCCGGCCGGCGTGTCCTGATCGATCTTGCGGTTCCGCGCGACATCGACCCGGCCGTCGCCGAGGTCGAGGGCGCGTCGCTTCACACGATCGACGACCTGGAGTCGGTGGTGTCGCGCACGATCTCGCTCCGGCACGGCGAGGCCGAGCAGGCGCGGGAGATCGTCGCGGCGCACTCCTCGGCGTTCCGCGACTGGATGGCGGCGCTCGAGGTGGTGCCCGCCATCACCTCGCTTCGCGCGCACGCCGAGCGGATCCGGGTGACGGAGCTGGAACGGGCCCGCCTCGGCGACCTGTCGCCGGCCGAGCGCGCGCGCCTCGACGCGCTGACGCAGCGGATCGTGAACAAGCTGCTGCACCGGCCCACCGTTCGTCTGAAGGAGCTGGCGGCCGAGGACGAGTCCGGGCCGTACGCCGAGGCGGTCACCGAGCTCTTCGGGCTGGCCGCCGTCGAATGATCCGGCTCGGCACGCGCCGCAGCCCGCTGGCGACGGCGCAGGCCCGGATCGTCGCCGACCTCCTGGGGGGCGGCGAGCTCGTGCCGATCTCGACGGAGGGCGACCGGGACGCCGCCCGCAGGTTCGCGGAGATCGGCTCCGGACGTGGCGTCTTCACGCGCGACATCGAGCGGGCGCTGCTGCGCGGCGACGTCGACGCGGCCGTCCACAGCGCCAAGGATCTGACCGGCGACATGCCCGCCGGGCTCGCGCTCGGCGCGGTCCTCGAGCGCGGCGACCCGCGCGACGCGGTGTGCGGGCCGTTCGCCTCGCTGGCCGAGATCCCGTCCGGCGCCCGCGTCGGCACCTCGTCCGCCCGCCGCGCCGGGCTCCTGGCGGAGCTCCGCCCCGACGTCCTGGTCGTGCCGCTGCGCGGGAACGTCGGGACCCGGCTGGCCAAGCTCGACGCCGGGGAGGCAGACGCCATCGTGCTCGCCGCCGCCGGCCTCGAGCGGATGGGGCTGACCGACCGGATCGCCTTTCTTCTCGACCCGCGGGAGTTCGTGCCGGAGGCGGGGCAGGGAGCGATCGCGGTCCAGGTGCGCGCCGGCGAGGAGGCCCTGGTCGCCGCGCTCGACCACGCCCCGACCCGGGCTGCGGTCGAGGCGGAGCGGGAGTGCGTGCGAGCGCTGGGCGGCGGCTGCACGGCGGCCGTGGCCGCGCACGCCTGGTACGAGGACGGCGAGCTTCGGCTCCGGCAGTGGCAGGCGGCATGACCGTGCACCTGGTCGGCGCCGGCCCGGGCGACCCCGGCCTCATCACCGTCCGTGGCCGGGAGCTCGTCGAGCGCTGCGACGCGATCGTCTATGACCGGCTGGCCGATCCCCGCCTGGTCGCGCTCGCGCCGGCCGGCGCCGAGCGGCACGACGCCGGCAAGCGCCCCGGGGAGCACGCGATGACGCAGGAGCGCATCAACGCCCTCCTCGTCGAGCTCGGGAGGCGGCTCGAGACGGTCGTGCGGCTGAAGGGCGGCGACCCGTTCATCTTCGGCCGCGGCGGCGAGGAGGCGCTCGCGCTCGAGTCCGCCGGGATCCCGTTCGAGGTCGTGCCGGGCGTCAGCTCGGCGCATGCCGTCCCCGCCTACGCCGGGATCCCGGTGACGCAGCGTGGTGTCGCCGCCCAGGTCACGTTCGTCACGGGCCACGAGGACCCGGCGAAGCCCGAGAGCGCGCTCGACTGGAGCTCGCTCGCCGCGACGCCCGGGACGCTGGTCTTCCTGATGGGCGTCGGCGCCCTGGAGGAGAACGCCCGCCGGCTGATCGCCCACGGCATGGCGGCCGACACGCCCGCCGCCGTCATCTCGCACGGCACGGGCCCCGACCAGCGCACCGTCACGGCGCCCCTGGCGCGCATCGCCGAGGCCGCGGCCGGGCTTCCCGCCCCCGCGATCACGGTCGTCGGCGAGGTGGCACGGATGCGCGAGCACCTGGCGTGGTTCGAGCGCCGGCCGCTGCACGGGCGCCGGGTCGTCGTGACCCGGGCACGGGCGCAGGCGAGCGCGCTTCGCGCCCGACTCGAGCAGCTCGGTGCCGCCGTGCTCGAGGCGCCCGCGATCGCGATCGAGGCGCTGCCGTTCGAGCCGCCCGACCTCTCCCGCTTCGACGTCCTCGTCCTCACGAGCGCGAACGGCGTCGAGCGCGTCCTGCCCGCCGACGCCCGCGCGCTGGCCGGCGTCACGGTCGCCGCGATCGGGAGCGGAACGGCCGACGCGATCGCGGCCCACGGCATCGTCGCCGACGTCGTGCCCGAGCGGGCCGTCGGCGAGGCCCTGCTCGAGGCGCTCGGCGACGTCGCCGGGAAGCACGTCCTCGTGGCGGTGGCGGAGGGCGCCCGCGACGTCCTGCCGGAGGGCCTCGCGGCACGCGGCGCGGAGGTGACCCTGCTTCGCACGTACCGGACGGTGCCCGAGCCGGTCGACGCAGACGCGGTGCTCGCTTCCGACCTCGTCACGTTCACGTCGTCGTCGACCGTCGCGAACCTGGTCGCGGCGATGGACGGTCGCGACCTGAGCGGCCTGCGCGCGGTGTCCATCGGGCCCGTCACGAGCGCCAGCCTGCGCGAGGCCGGCATCGAGCCGGTCGCCGAGGCCGATCCCCACGACGTCGCGGGGCTGGTCGAGGCCGTCCTCGACGCCGCGGGTAGAGTCTTCGCATGGTGAGCCCGGCGCGCTACGACGGCCTGGCCGACTGGTACGAGACGTGGTCGGAGCGGCCGGCGGTGGCGGGGGTCTCCGGCGAGGCCGCCGCAGCGGTCATCCGCCTGCTCGGCCCGGGGCCGGGTCGCTGCCTCGATGTCGGGTGCGGCGGCGGCCGCCTGCTGGTCGCCCTGCACGAGGCCGGCTGGGCTCCTTCCGGCGTCGACCTCTCCGAGGATCAGCTCCGGGTGGCGGCGGCCAGGGCCGGTGACCGGGCGGAGGCGCTCGTCGCGGCCGACGCGACGGCGCTCCCCTTTGCCGGCGGGTCCTTCGACGCCGTCGTCTCCACGTTCACCCACACCGACCTCGACGACCCGGGCCGGGCGCTTCGCGAATGCGCCCGCGTGCTGCGCGACGGCGGCGCGTTCGTCTACGCCGGCGCCCACCCGTGCTTCGTCGGCCCGTACGCGCACCGGACGGACGAGGGCGTCGTGGTGCCGCCGGGCTACTGGGACGAGCGGCTGCGGTTCGACGCGCCGGGCTTCGGCGACGGTGTCCGCCGGCTCGCCGGCGCCCGGCACGTGCCGCTGGCTGCGCTCCTGAACCACGTCGCCGCGGCGGGGCTCTTCCTCGAGCGAGCCGAGGAGCTGCGGGACGACCCGCCGGGCATCCTGGCGCTGCGGGCGGCCAGGCGATGAGCGGCCGAGTGGTCACCTTCCTGTCCGACTTCGGCATCGCCGACGACTTCGTCGGCGTCTGCCACGGCGTCATCCTGCGGGCCTGCCCGGACGCCCAGGTCGTGCACGTGACGCACGGGATCCGGGCGCAGGCGATCGGCCACGGGGCGCGCGTCCTCGCCGGCGCCATCCCCTACCTGCCCGTGGGCGTGCACTTGGCGGTGGTCGATCCGGGCGTCGGGTCGGGGCGGAGGGCCGTGGCCCTGCGAAGCGGCGACGGGCGCATCTTCGTCGGCCCGGACAACGGCCTCCTGATCCCGGCGGCGGAGGCGTCAGGCGGCATCGCCGAGGCGCACGAGATCGCAAATCCCGACGTCATGCTGCACCCGGTCTCGCGCACCTTCCACGCCCGCGACATCTTCGCGCCCGCCGCGGGCCGGCTCGCCGGAGGGATGCCGTTCTCCGAGCTCGGCCCGGCCCTCGATCCGGTCGACCTCGTCCGCCGAGTCGGCCTCGACCACCGGCTCGACGGCACGCTCCTTCGGGCGGCGGTGCAGCACGTCGACCGGTTCGGGAACATCCAGCTCGCCGTCTTCGCCGCAGAGCTCGACGGCCTCTTCGAGCCGGGCCGGCTGGCCGAGCTCGTCACCCCGGACGACCGCTACTACGTCCGCTCCGCCGAAACGTTCGCCGACGTCGAGCCGGGCGAGCTCGTCATCTACATGGATTCGTCGGGTCTGCTCTCGGTCGCCGTGAACCAGGGCAGCGCGGCCGAGCTGACGGCGACGCAGGCGGGCGACGAGATCGGCGTCGAGTTCTCGCCCAGCCGCCGCGGACGGAATGCTTGACCGGGCGGTCCCGGTGTGCTGGAATCCAGTGTGGTCGAACGGCCTCCGAGGAGCGGTAGCACCGTCCCGGAGGCCGTTCGTTTGCCGCGCGGATACACTCCGGCCCGCGGCGAGGTAGCTCAGTTGGTAGAGCACGCGACTGAAAATCGCGGTGTCGCTGGTTCGATCCCGGCCCTCGCCACTCAGCGACGTTCGCGGCCATGATTCGGCCGGGCCGGGCTGGGGTACCGGCCGCGAGATGACGATCACCGACCGGCTCGAGAACTTCGACGCGATGGACCGCATCGCCGGGCGTCTTCAGGAGGCGGTCAGCCAGGTGGTGCCGGCCGGGTCGCGCGCCAAGGACGCTCTCAGCGGCACCTGGCTCAAGCATCCGGTGCATCCGCCGCTGACGGACGTCGTTCCCGGGTCGTGGCTGAGCGGCCTCTCCGTCGACGTCCTGGGAGGCGAGGAAGGCGCCAGGGCGTCCCGCAGGCTCGTGGGCCTGGGCATTCTCGCTGCGTTGCCGACCGCGGCGACGGGTGCGTCGGACTGGTCCGACCTGATCGGCAAGGACCGCCGCCTCGGCAGCATCCATGCCGTCGCGAACAGCACGGCGCTCGCCGCGCAGACGCTGTCCTGGGTCGAGCGCCGCCGCGGCCACCGCGGACGCGGCGTGGCGCTCTCTGTCATGGCTGTTGGGATGTCGTCGGCCGCGGCATGGATCGGCGGCCACCTCTCGTTCGGCCGCGCGGTCGGCGTCAACCACACGGCGGTCGAGGACGGGCCGGAGGAGTGGACGGCGGTGCTGGACTCCGCCGACCTGGCCGACGGCGAGCTGACGGCCGGTCAGACGTCCGACGGGTTCGACGTGCTGTTGGTGAAGCGCGGCGCGGTGATCCACGCCATGGCCGACCGCTGTGCCCACATGGGCTGTCCGCTTCACGAGGGCGAGCTGGACGGGAACATCGTGCGTTGCGGCTGCCATGGCAGCGAGTTCACGCTCGACGGCGCTCTCGTCCACGGCCCCGCAACGAACGGCCAGCCGCGGTTCGACGTACGCATCTCAGCCGGAACGGTCGAGGTGCGCAAGGGGCGCTCCTAGTCCGTCCAACCCGAGACGGATGGTCTGCCGGTTCGATCCCGGCCCTCGCCGTCTCCGCGCCTACGCCGCGCTCACCATGCCGACGCCGGCCAGCGCGAGCGCGACGCCGACGAGCTGCGGCGGCGTGATCCGCTCCCGCAGGAAGACGTGCGCGAGGAGCACGGTCGCGACCGGGTACTCGGATCCGAGCACCGAGACCACCGTGATGTAGCCGTGCTGGATCGCGATCGCGAAGAGGCCGTTCGCGCCCGTGTCGAGGAGGCCGATCAGCGCGACCGCGGGGATCTCGGAGAGCGGGATGGCGATCGAGCTTCGTGTGACCAGGACGCCGAGGCCGAGGAGCGTGATCGACCCGAGCCGGGCGCCGAGCAGCGCCGACAGCGTGTGGCCGCCGTCGGCGGCGCGGCCGAGGAACCACAGGAAGCCGCCGATCCCGAGCGCCGCGAGGACGGCGAGCCCGATCGACCTGCGCGCGGCCGGGTGGTCGCCGCGGATCTCGTGGACGGAGGCGAGGACTGCGCCGGCCAGGCCCACCGCCGAGCCGGCCAGTGCGAGCATGCCGGGCCGCTCGCCCGTCGCGAGCGCGAGCCCCACGGGAACGAGGGCGCCGCACGCGCTCACCGGCGACACGATGCTGATCGTGCCCGTGGCGAGCGCGCGGTAGAACGCGGAGAGGCCGACCGCGCCGCACGCCCCGGCGGCGAGGCCGATGGCGGCCGGCCGCCCCTCGAGGCCGCCGATGAAGGCGGCTGCGACGAGCAGCGCGAGGAGACCCGCGATCTGCGATCCGACCGTCACGGATGCCAGCGTCAGGCGGCGCGTGAAGACACCGCCGAGGAAGTCGGCAGTCCCCCAGACCAGGCTCGACGCGAGCCCGAAGGCGAGTCCCATCGCGGCATCCTACGGACGCCGGACGGCCGCGGACGCGCTCAGGCGGCGGCGCTTCGGTGCCGTCGGCGAAGGACGCGCGCCAGCGCAGCGACGGCCGTGGCGTCGTAGACGCTGCCCGAGCGCTGCTCGAGCTGTTCGATCGCCGCATGCGCCTCAAGCCGGTTGCGGTACGGCCGGTCCTCGGTCATCGCCACGTACGACTCGGCGACCAGGAGGATGCGCGCGCCGGTCGGGATCTCGGCGCCGGCGAGGCCGTTCGGATAGCCGGTCCCGTCGAGGTGCTCGTGGTTCGCGCGGATGATCGCCCGGGCGCCGTCGAAGGCCGCGCCGGCGCCGAGCATCTCCGTCGAGCGCTCCGGGTGGCTGCGCACGACGGCCCACTCCTCGTCGGTGAGCGGGCCGAGCTTGGTGATGATCTCGTCGGGCACCGTCGCCATCCCGAGGTCGCGGAACCTGGCAGCGGTCGCGAGGTCCTTGAGGTCGCCGGGCGACAGGCCCATCTCGGCGCCCACGAGGCCGGCGAGGGTCGCGACCTCGCCGTCCTCCTCGTCGTCGATCAGGTGCGTCGCCGGTTCCGACGGGCCCGGGGTCTCGGCGCCGGCGGCCTCCGCGGCGATCCCCAGCCGCTGGAGCCGGCCCAGGACGAACGTGCACGGCACCCACTCGTGATCCCGCTGGGCGACGTAGGCGAAGCGCAGCACGCCGCCGCCGTCGACGACGAACACGCCGCCGAGACGGCGCACGCGGCCGATTCCGCGCTCGACCAGACCGAGCGCCGAGAAGGCGTTGGCGGCCGGGTCGGTCATGCACAGGGCGAGCGCCTCGGCCTCGAGCGTCCTCGCGATCGCCGACTCGGACGGCGTCACGACCACGAGCTGGGCGCCCGACCCGCGAAGGCGGCGGCCGAGCTCACGGAGCATGTCGAGTCGCGGCCCCGGCTCCGGCTCGGCCTCGAGCAGTGCCAGGACGACGGGTGCGCCGGCAGCGAGCGCGCCCAGGTCGACGGACGCGCCGCCGGCGGCGGTCAGGCGCAGCGGGTCGAGCTTTGCATCAAGCCGCGGCATCCGTCGCGTCCCGGACCTCGTGGGCCGCAGGGTCGGCGGTCTGCTCGGGCTGCGAGCTGGTCGGCGACTCGATCGTGTGCACCTCGGCGCTCGGGGACATCTCGGCGGGGATGCCGAGCGTCGCGCGGGCGGACTCGAGCTGCCCGAGCACCTGGGCCTGGACGCGCGCGGCGGCGGCCACCATGTCGTCGGCCTGGCTCTTCCTGTCCTCGGCGGCGGCGACGATGCGGGCGGCCTCCTCCTCGGCCTGGGCGCGAAGCTGCCTGGCGACCTCGTCGGCGCGCGCCTTGGCCTCGTCCAGGTGGGCGCGGGCGGCGTCGGCGGCCTCGTCGAGCAGGCGCTCGCGCTCGCGGTGGATCTCCTCGACCTCGAGGTCCGAAGCGGCCCGCACGGCCGCGAGCTCGTTCTGCACGAAGGCGTCGAGCGCGCCGATGGTGCGGTCGATGGCACCGGACAGGCCGTCGAGGTTCGCCTCGGGGCGGGCGGCCGGCATCGGCGGAAGCGACGGCGGCGCCGGCGGAGCGGCGTCGGCGGCGACGGAAACCGGCTGGGTCTCGATGGAGACGGGCTGCGCCTCGAGCTGGTCCGCAAGGTCCGCGAGGAACCGGTCCACCTCTTCGGGGTTGTAGCCCGTGGGGGTGAGCGTAAACGAGGCGTTACGGATGCTCGCCAGATCGATCATTGCGGGGGTTCCTCCTGAAGGCGCGAAGAAGCAGGACGAAAAGGGGGGTAGGTCCCCTTATCGGGCGATCCGCCCCTGACCTTTAGCCCTCCGTCGGAGCCTGCAAGCGGCGCGGGTAAAGCTCCGAGACGGCGATCGCGGCGAGCACGACCGCGGCGCCGGCCCAGCCGCGGGCCGAGAGCCGCTCGCCCAGCCAGATCGCCGCCACCAGCGCGGCCACGAGCGCCTCGGCGGCAAGCAGGATCGAGGCCCGCACCGGGCTCAGCGACCGCTGTGCCATCACCTGCACCGAGAAGGCGATCCCGGAGCCGAGGACGCCCGTCAGCACGAAGATCCACCAGAGCGACGCCACCTCGCCGGCCTGCGCGCCGCCCGGGAGCGCGATCGCCGCCGTGAGGACGGCCGAGGCGGCCATCTGGGCCAGCGCGAGGGGAGCGGCGGCGTGCCGGTCGACCAGGACGTCCACCGCGACGATGTGAGCGGCGAAGGCCGCGGAGCTCGCGAGGACGATCAGGTCGCCGGCCCGGAACTCTCCGCCCCGGAGCGAGAGGAGCGCCAGGCCGGCGAGCGCGGCCGCGAGGCAGGCGACGTCGACACGGTCGGGCGTGTGGCGCCCGATGAGTGCGGCCCCGGCCGGGGCGAGCACCACATACAGGACGGTGATGAACCCGGCGTTCGTGGCCGACGTATGGTCGATCCCGACGGTCTGGAGCGTGTAGCCGGCCGTCATGAGGGCGCCCAGGAGCGCGCCCGCCGGGACGAGGCCAAGCGTCCATGCCTCCCGCGGAGGGCGGCTGACGAGGAGGACGGCGGCGATCGCCAGGAGCCCCAGCCCCCGGCTCCACGCCACGAACGTCCACGGCGAGACGTGTCGCAGCGCCACCTTCGCGGCGGGGAAGGTCGCGCCCCAGATGACGGGCGTGAGGAGCAGGAGCAGGCCGGCGGCGCGCGTTCGGGCGGGACGGTCGGGCATCGAGTCAATCATCTACGCTCCTGCGGCCGTGTCCGCCAAACCCGAACCGAAGGCTCCGATCGCCGTCATCGGCGCCGCGCTCGATCTCGGCTCGGGGCGGCGCGGCGTCGACATGGGCCCGTCGGCCGTCCGCTACGCGCAGCTCGCCGAGCAGATCAGCGCGCTCGGCTACGAGATCGACGACCACGGCAATGTCGGAGCCGGCATGGTCGAGGCGCTCGACGTCGGCGATCCCGCCGCGCGCTACTGGGACGCGATCAAGCGCACCTGCGAGGAGCTGGCCGGCGAGGTCGCGGGCGCGGTGCGCGACGGCCGGGTGCCGCTCGTCATCGGAGGCGACCACGCGATCGCCATCGGGACGCTCGGCGGTCTGGCCTCCGCCCACGGCGGACCGGGCGGCGTCATCTGGTTCGACGCCCACACCGACATCAACACCCCGGCGACGTCACCGTCGGGCAACGTCCACGGCATGCCGCTTGCGATCGCGCTCGGCCTGGCGGACGAGGACCGGTTCCGCAGCGACCGCTGGCCGCTCCCGATGATCACCGACGGCGCCACGGTGCTGATCGGCGTGCGGTCGGTGGACGCCGGCGAGCGCCGGCGGATGGCCGAGCTCGGCCTGAAGGTCTTCACCATGCACGACATCGACCGCTACGGCATGCATCGCGTGGTCGAGGAGGCGATCGAGCTGACCGCCGGCGGCCCCTTCGTGCACATCTCGTTCGACATGGACGTGGTCGACCCCGACCAGGCGCCGGGCGTGGGCACGCCCGTGCGCGGCGGGATCACCTACCGCGAGGCCCACCTGGCGATGGAGCTCGTCGCCAAGCACGGCATCCTCACGTCGCTCGAGCTGGTCGAGGTGAACCCGGTGCTGGACGAGCACAACCAGACCGCCAGCCTGGCGGTCGAGCTGGCCTGCTCGGCGCTCGGCGCCCGGATTCTCTGAACCACCGGTACCTGGTACCGGCCTATGGGGCGCCCTCGGGGTAGTAGCGCGTCCCGGCCAGCTCGTCGGGGAGGTACTGCTGGGCCGCCGCCTCGTCGGGGTGGTCGTGCGGGTAGACGTAGCCGGCGCCGTGCCCGAGCCGCTTGGCGCCGGCGTAGGAGGCATCGCGCAGGTGCGGCGGCGGGCGCAGGTTGCCGCGCTCGCGGACGTCCCGCATCGCGCCCGAGATCGCGACATAGGAGGCGTTCGACTTCGGCGCCCGGGCCAGGTAGGCGGCGGCCTGGCTCAGGTTGATGCGGCACTCGGGCATCCCCACGAACTCGACCGCCCTGGCCGCTGCCGTGGCGACCTCGAGCGCGCGCGGATCGGCGTTCCCGACGTCCTCCGAC
>JAICKX010000116.1 GCA_025927685.1 Thermoleophilia bacterium
GCGACGCCCAGGGCCTCGAGCGACCGGCGGGCGTAGATGGGCGTCCCGCCCGGCCTGCGCTCGGTTCCGGCGTCGGTGATGACGATGTCGGCCGCCTCGTGGCCGATGACGCCGACCGCGCTCACCTGGCGGGCACGTGGAGTGAGACGACGGTGCGCGTGCCCGGCGCGGAGTCCAGTGTCAGCTCGGCGCCGATCCGAGCCGCCCGCTCGCGCATCATCCGGATTCCGACCCCCTCGCGGGGCCCGTGGCCGTTCACGGCGAGGCCGCCTCCGCGATCCTCGACCGAGAGATGGATGTCGGCGGTGGACCGGCGCAGGCTGATCAGGACCGGCGGCCGTCCGTGGCGGGCGGCGTTCACCGCCGCCTCCCGCGCGATCTGGAAGATGGCCGTGTCGCGATCCTCCTCGGCCTCCCACCCTCCATGCGGCCGCGTGAACGAGGTCGCGATCCCGTACTCCTCGTGAACGGTCTCGGCGAGCGAGCCCAGCGCCTGGATGAGTCCCTGTTGCTGCATCACGACCGGGTGCAGGCGGGCGACCGTCCGGCGCAGGTCGTCCGCCGCGTCCGAGGCCAGCCGCTCGAGCCGCCCCAGCACCTCCTCCGCGTGGTGGACGTCGCCCTTCGAGATCGCGTCGCGGACGACGTCGCACATGAGCCGCACCGCGGTCAGCGTCTGCTGCGGCCCGTCGTGCAGGCAATGGGCGAGCGTCTCGCGCTCGGCGTCGATGGCGTCGAGCATGTGGTCGAAGAGCTCGCTCTGCTCCCGGGGCATCCGCCGCCGCCAGATCGACCGGGTGACCGCCCACGACGCCACGACCGCGGCCGCCACGATCGCGGCCTGGAGCGCGGCGGGTGCCCCGCTCAGCGCGCCGGCGGCCGCGGCGGCGGCCCCACCGGCAGCCACGAGGGCGATGCGCAGCGGGCGACGATCAGTCGATGAACTCATACCGGAGCGCCAGCGCGACGGCCTGAGTGCGAGTGTCGGCCTCGAGCTTCGTCATCGCATTCCGGACGTGCGTCCGCACCGTCTCCGGGCTGATGAAGAGCCGCTGGGCGATGTCGGGGTTCGAGAAGCCGTTCGCGAGCAGGGCCAGGATCTCGCGCTCGCGGCCGGACAGCGCCGGCAATCGCTCAGTTGCCTTCGGGGTCACGAGCTCCGAGGCCAGCGTCGGGTCGACATACGCGCCGCCCTCGGCGACGCGCTTCACGGCCCGCACGATGTCGTCCGGCGGCGCCTCCTTCAGCACGTAGCCGCGCGCGCCGCAGTCGAGCCCCTCGGCCAGGAGGCCGCGCTCGCCGTGGGCGGTGTACAGGATCACGGCCATCTCCGTGTGCGAGGCGGTGATCTGGCGGGTCGCCTCGAACCCGTCCATGCCCTCCATGCGGACGTCCATCACGATCACGTCAGGGCGGCGCTTCTCCGCCATCTCGACCGCCCCGTCGCCCGACGAGCTCTCGCCGATGACCGAGATCTCGCGATCGCGGGTGAGGATCATCTTCACGCCCTCGCGGACGGCGGCGTGATCGTCCACAACCAGGCAACGAACCTGGGTGCGGACCTCGCCGTCCCCCCCGCTGGCCTGCGGTACCGCCATGGGTCCACGAATCATTGCACTTCGCGCAGCGAATTGGAAACCCGAGTGTCCGTACAATGCGCGGAATGTCAACCGCGCGGCGCACCGCGACGGCGTCGCTGGCGGCGGCGATCGCTCTCGCGCTCCTGAAAGTGGTGGTGGGGTTCGCGAGCGGGAGCCTCGGAATCCTCGCCGAAGCCGTCCATTCGGGGATCGACGCGGCGGCCGCCGGGCTGACCCTGTATGCGGTCGGCGTGGCCGAGCGGCCGCCCGACATGGAGCATCCGTTCGGCCACGGCAAGGCCCAGCACCTGGCCGCCCTGGGCGAGGCGGCGTTCCTGGCCGCGGCGGCGGCGTGGATCGCGATCGAGGCGGCGCTGCGCCTGGAGCACGGCTCCTCGCCCGTCGAGGCGCGCTGGTATGCGTTCGCCGCCCTCCTGGTGGTGCTGGCTGTCGACGCCGGCCGCACGGCGATCTCGCTGCGGCAGGGCAGGCTCGACCGGAATGCGGCGCTCCTGGCGAGCGCGTGGCACTTCGGCTCGGACTTCGCAGGCACGCTCGCCGTGCTCGTCGGGCTGGGGCTCGTCGCCGCCGGCCTCCCGGCCGGAGACTCGATCGCGGCCATCTTCGTCGCCGTTATCGTGCTCTTCGGCGCCTACCGGCTGGCCCGCCAGAACGTCGATGCGCTGATGGACCGGACGCCGACGGGCGTCGCCGGCCGGGTCGAGTCGGCGGCGCGGTCAGTGCCCGGGGTGAGCGAGGTGCGCTCCGTGCGGGTGCGCGAGGCCGGGGGCGAGAGCTTCGCCGAGGTGGTGATCGGCGTCCCCCGGCTGGCCGGCGTCGAGCGAAGCCACGAGACGACGGACCGCGTGGAGGGGGCCGTGCGCGACTCGCTCGGCCGGGCCCAGGTGACGGTCCACGTCGAGCCGGCCTCGGCCGACGAGACGCTGAACGACCGCGTCGCAGCGGCGGCACTGCGCGTCCCGGGCGTCGTCGAGGCCCACAACATCTCGGTGCTGGACGACCCGTCCGGCCGGGCGGTGACGCTCCACGTCCGCCTGCCCGAGAACGAGACGCTGCGCGCGGCAGGCGACGTCGTCGAGCGGCTGAAGGACGAGATCCGCCGCGAGGTGGGGATCGCACGCGTCTATGCCCACGTCGAGCCGTCCGCTCCGGGCGCCCAGCCGGCCCGCGACATCGGCTCCGAACAGCCGTCGCTCCACCGGCTCGCCGCCGCCGCGGTGCGGTCGGTCGCCGGCGACGCGGACGAGCTGGTCGTCTACCGCCAGGGGACGCGCCTGCTCGTCGTCACGTCGGTGCGCGCCGACCCGTCGCTCTCGGTCGGCGAGGCGCACGCGCTGGCGAGCCGCGTCGAGGACGCCGTGCGCGACGCCGTCGCCTCGGTCGACGACGTCATCGTCGAGATCTGCTAGCCGGCATTCCGGAGCTCTGAGAGGGCGTGGGGCCGGGGCCCCGTGGCAGGTGGGCGGGGCCCCGGCGGTTCGCGCCTGCAGGGCGCGAGC
This sequence comes from Thermoleophilia bacterium, assembly GCA_025927685.1. Classification (GTDB taxonomy): domain Bacteria; phylum Actinomycetota; class Thermoleophilia; order Gaiellales; family JAICJC01; genus JAICJC01. The sequence continues at coordinate 3,101 of JAICKX010000116.1, forward strand.
TCTCGTCAGCGTTACTTGGTGGCGAGCGTCACGGTGAGGGTCTGGCTCTTCCCGTCGCGCAGGATCCCGAGGGTGACCTGGTCGCCGGACTTCTTCGCGGCGATCGTCCCCGCGAGATTCGCGAACGACGTGATCTTGTGGCCGTCGATCGACGTGATGATGTCGCCGCCCAGGGTCAGCCGCTCGCCGCCGATGTTGGCGGTCGTCGAGCCTCCCCGGATCCCGGCCATGTCGGCGGGCGAGCCCGGCACGACGCGGCCGACGAGGACGCCGTACCCGACGGGCAGGTTGATCGCCTGCTGAAGGTCGGGCGTGATCTCGGTGCCCTCGATGCCGAGGTAGGTGTGTTCGGCGTGGCCGCTCGTGATGAGCTGGCGGGCGATCTGGCTCACCTTGTCGATCGGGATCGCGAAGCCGATGCCGATGTTGCCGGCGTTGGGGTCGCTGTTCCCGGTGAGGATCTGGCTCGTGATGCCGACGACCCGTCCGAAGCGGTCGATCAGCGGGCCGCCGGAGTTGCCGTGGTTGATGGCGGCATCGGTCTGGATGGCGTTGTAGATCTGCTGGCCCTGCTGGAGCGACTCGATCGTGCGGTTCTTCGCGGAGACGATGCCCGCCGTGATCGTGCTCTGCTCGTTCAGCGGGTTCCCGATCGCGACCACGGGGTCGCCCACCTGCACGGTCTTCACGCTGCCGAGCGGGAGCGGGTGAAGCGCGCTCGGCGGCGCTCCCTGCACCTGGATCACGGCGACGTCGGTGGCCCTGTCGGCGCCGAGCACCTTGGCGGTGTACGACTTGCCTGACTTGAACGTCACCCGCACGGACGACGAGCCCAGGACCACGTGGGCGTTCGTGTAGATGTGGCCGGCGGCGTCGGTGACGAAGCCTGAGCCGATCGAGACTTCGTGCTGCGGCGGTGCGAACGGGTCGAGCGGGTCGGACTGCGCCTGCTGGCTCGTGGCGGTGATGAGGACGACGCCCGAGGCGTCGTTGCGGTAGATCTGGGCGGGGCTGATCCCGCTCGCGGTCTGGCTGACGTTGGCGGCCGGGATCGGCGCGGCGGCCTGTACGGTCGTGGTCGAGCTCGACGTCGTGGCTGCGCCGATGCCGACGGCCGCCCCGCCTCCTGCAAGGGCGGCGGCCACGACGACGAGTGATTGACGGATGGACGGCTTCATGGCCTTAGTGATAGGCCCGCGCCATTGGCCGCGAATTTGAGAATTGGAGCCGGGTTTAGCCGGGCCGGCGCCGGTCCTCGACCGCCCGCACCAGGTTGGCGGCCACGGCCACGGCTCCCAGCGCGAACAGGTGGGCGGCGAGAACGCCGAGATCGCCGACGCCGTCGTCCCGCCAGGCCTTGGCCATGTGCGCCAGGACGGCGATCGCGGCGACGACCGCGAACGCGTCGGCCCACACGTGCCGGGCCCGGCCCTCGATCCAGAGGGCGACCCGGCCGGCCGAGAGCGTCGCCGCGAGGACGGCGGCGAGGGCGATGCCGTGGTCGAAGGCCGCGCCCTGGCGGTCGGCGCTGGCCGGGTGGGCATACCACGCCCACGCCAGGTGGCCGACGATGACGAGCGCCGCGGGCACGGCCGCGGCGGTCGCGTACGTGCGCAGGGAGCGGGCGTCCACGGGCCGGGTATCGTAGCCGTCGCATGCGCGTCCGCCTGATCGTGAACCCCACGGCGACCGGCGTTCGCGGGCCCGTGCTGGACGCGGTCGTGGCGCAGCTCGAGCGCGTGTGCGAGCTGGAGGTCGCCGAGACGGAGGCGCCCGGGCACGCGGTCGAGCTGGCGCGGGGGGTCGCGTCCGGGGCGGTGGTCGGGCTCGGCGGCGACGGCACTGCGAACGAGGTGGCAAACGGCGTCGGCCCGGGCGTCGTCATGGGCGTCGTGCCGGCCGGGGCGTCGTCGGTGTTCGCCCGCCATCTGGGGTTCCCGCGCGACACGGTGGGGGCCGGCGGGATGATGGCCGAGGCGATCCGGGTCGAGAGCACCAAGCTGGTCGGGCTCGGCGTCGCGGACGATCGCCGCTTCACGTTCGCCGCCGGCCTCGGGCTGGACGCCGAGGCGACCGCGGCCGTCGATCGGCTGCGCTGGGAGCGCGACACGCACGACCGCCCGGGCGACCTGAAGGTGCTGCAGGCGGCGCTGCACATCCTGCGCGAGGAGGGCTTCGCGCTCCACGAGCGGATGACGATCCGGACGGCCCGTGGCAGCGTCCACCGGGCCTCGTACGTGGCGGTCGCGAACCAGCATCCGTACACCTTCTTCGGCCGTGTGCCGGTGCAGGTGGCGCCGCGGGCCGACTTCGAGCACGGCCTCGACGTCGTGTTCGCCCGGGAGCTGCGCCGGCGCGACCTGTGGCGCCTTCCCGTCTACGCGCTCCTGTGGCCGCGCCATGCCCGCCACGGATCGCGCCGGGTCGGCTACCTGCACGACCTGGACGACTTCTGGGTGGCCTGCGACGTCCCGACGGCGATCCAGATCGACGGCGAGTACCTGGGTGAGATGGACCGGATCCACTTCCGCTACGAGCGCGACGCGGTCCGCGTATTCGTCCCGCCCGCGTAACGCAGGCACCCGGAGCTCGGCCGCGCACAACCGGTGAAACAGGTGGACCTGGTCCCGGTGTTTCATCGATGAAACAGATGGACCAGGTCCCGGTGTTTCACGCATGCTCGCCCCGGCCGGACAAGACGCCCGACGCGGCCGTATGATTCGGCGCCGATGGACGTCGTGATCGCGCTCGGCCAGGGGCTCGGCCTGGCGGCCGCCGCCGGACTGCTGGCCTCCGCGCCGCTCGCCGCCGCGGCGACCGCCGCCGCGCTCGGCTGGCTGCGCGGCCCGCTCGGGATCGCCGACGACGCGATCGTCGTGGCCGGGGCGTGGGTGCTGGTGGGGCTCGAGCTGGTCGCCGATGCCGTCTGGCCCGGCGCGCAGGCGGGCATGCGGCTGGGCCGCCGGGTCGTCGCCGGCGGGCTGGCGTTCGAGCTCGGCGCCGGCGACACGATCCCCTATCTCGGGCTCGCGCTCGGCGCCATCGTCGCGGCCGCCGCCGGGATCGCGATGCGCAGCCTCCGGGCCGGCGCAGTGAAGGGCGGCGGCGACATCCGCGGGACGGCGATGATCGAGGACGGCGCGGGCATCGCCGGCTCGGCGCTGGCTGTGATCCCGATCGTGGGCTACGCACTGGCCGTCTTCGCCGTCGGTTTGCTCCAGCGTGTGCGGGCCCGCGAGGGCCGCCGCTACGAGGGGCTGCGGGTCCTGCGCTGACCCCGGCGACTGTCCCCGGTCGTTCCGCGCGGCCTACCATTCGCCCGTGAGCAAGAAGGTCGTCCTGGCCGTGGTCGACGGGCTTGGGCCGGAGCTCCTGAACCGTGCGATTGCCGCGGGGCGGGCGCCGACCATCGCCGCCCTGGCCGAGGCCGGATCGCGCACCGACGCCTGCGTCTCGACGTTCCCGTCGCTCACGCCCGTGTGCCTGTCGGCCATCGTGACCGGCGAGCACCCGGTCGGCTCGCGCATCCCCGGCATGACCTGGTACCACCGCGACGAGGGCCGGTTCGTCGAGTACGGCTCGTCGTTCGCGGCGACCCTGGCGGAGGGCACGCGCCAGATGCTCGACGACATCCTGGTGAACCTCAACCTGCTGCACATGTCGCCGCGGGCGACGACCGTGTTCGAGGCCCTCGAGGACGCCGGCCTCGTCACCGCCGCCGTGAACCTGTACGTGTGCCGCGGACGGGTGCGCCACCAGATCACCCGCCCCGCCGCCCGCCGCTTCGCCCGCAGGGTCGGGATCGTCGACGCCGTCTACGGGCCGCGGCGGTACTTCCTGGGCGACCTCTTCTTCTCCGACCTGACCGGCGCGCCGCGCAACTTCGGCATCGGCATCGACCGCCACGGCGGGGCCGTCGCGCGCTGGCTCGTGACCCGGGACGGTTTCGACTTCCTGTTCCTGTACCTGTACGAGACGGACGCGGCCGGGCACCGCGGTGGCGACGTGCTCGGGGCGGTCGAGCGTGCCGACGCCGGCCTGGCGCTCATGGTGGAGGCCGCGGGCGGGCTCGACCGCTTCCTCGACCGCTACGGCGTGGTCGTGCTGGCCGACCACTCCCAGAGTCCGATCGAGCGGATCGCCGATGCCTCCGAGCCGCTCTCCGACCTGCGCCGCTTCCGCTCCAGCCGCCGGTCTGACCCCGACCGCTGCGACGTCGCCGTCGCGGCCTCGAACCGCGCCGCGATGGCCTATCTCCTGCCGGGCGCCCGGACCGGCGCCGCCGAGGTGGCCGACCGCCTGGCGACGCTCGCGGCCGCCGACATCGTCGCCCACCGCGACGGCGACTGGCTCGCCGTGCGCCGCGGCGACGGCCGGCTGCGGTTCCGGCGCGGGTCGGGGACCGCCGACGAGCGCGGCAATGCCTGGGACGTCGAGGGCGACCCGGGCCTGCTCGACCCCGCCGTCTACCCGAACGCGTTCGAGCGCCTCGAGGGCGCGCTCCTGTGCGCCACCGCCGGCGATGTCATCGTCTCGGCCGCGCCGGGCTGGGAGTTCGCCGACGCCGGCGGCATCCACCACCTGGGCGGGGGCAGCCACGGGTCGCTGCGCGTCGAGGACTCGCTCGTCCCGCTCGTGGTCGCGGGCTTCCCGGCGGGCGAGGCGTTCCCGTCCCAGCCGTCGATCACCGACGTCCAGCCGTTCGTCTGCCGCCACTTCGGCGTCGCGCCGCGTGTGAGCCGACCGCACGCCCTGGCGGGCAGTGTCGGATAGCATCGGCGATTCGATGGAAGAGGCCCGCGCCGAAGCCGCGTCGGCCGTCATGCGGCGTCACGCGCAACGCGCCAGGCTCGCCGCATCGCGCCCGGCCAACTGGATGGAGCTCGTCCGCTACTGCTTCGTCGGCGGCTCGGGATACCTGATCAATCTCGGGGTGTTCCTGGTGGCGGACCCGGGCATGCCGTACACGCTCGCCTTCACCGTGGCGTTCGTCTGCGCCGCGACCAGCAACTTCCTCTGGAACCGGCTGTGGACGTTCCGGGTCGAACACGGCCGGCCCCATCATCAGTACGCCCGCTTCCTGTGCGTGAGCACGGCCGCGCTGGTCCTCGACCTCATCGTGCTGCGGGCGCTCGTCGAGCTGGCCGGCATGGCGAAGCCTCCGGCGGCGGCCATCGCGATCCTCGTGGCCCTGCCGGTGAGCTTCCTTGGCAACAAGCTCTGGACGTTCCGCTAGCGCCCTCGCGGTCCTGGCCGCGGCCGCGCTGCTCGTCGTCGCGGCCCCGGCTGCGGGCGCGGCCGTGCGCCATCTGACGCGCGTCCAGGCGGTGAAGCTGGCCTCGGCCGACCGCAAGATCGTCCCGCTCCTGCTCGAGAACCCCGGGGCGCACTGGGAGGCGACCTATGACAAGAAGCACCACCGCTGGGTGGCGCTGCTCGAGCCGAAGGGGGCCTTGAACGTGCTCGCGCAGGCCACCGTGTTCGAGCGCACGCGGTCGGTGAAGGTGAACCTGACCGACCAGCAGGGGCCGCCACGGCTCACGAGCAGGGAGGCGTACGTGATCGCGAGCCGCTCCGCCCGGGTGAGGCGCTGGATCGGCCAGTACTCGGATGTCACCCACTCCTCCGACCTCGGCCCGCTGCGCGTGTGGACGGTGAGCTACTACGCCGGCGACGACGAGATCGCCCAGGTGCACGTCCAGGACTCGACGGCGGACGCGTACGAGGTGTGGACGGGGCCGCAGGTGGGATGGATGCTGGCGCGCGGGCTCCCTGACGCCTACGGGCGCAAGGTGAACCGCGGGTTCATCCTGTGGCCGATGTGCGCGATCTTCCTGGCGGGCCTCGTCGATTGGCGTCGGCTGCGGTCGATGCGCACGCTCGACCTGGTCGTGACGCTGGGGTTCGTCCTCTCCCTCGTCGAGTTCAACCATGGCGACATCTTCCGGGCGACGCCGCTCGTCTACCCGCCACTCGTCTACCTGTGCGCCCGGATGGTCTGGATCGCGACGCACCGCCGACAGCGCACGGTGCGGGTCGGCGAGGTGCACATGCTGCTCCTGATCGCGCTCGTCTTCGGCCTCATGGGCTTCCGGCTCGGCCTGAACAACCAGGACTCGAACGTGATCGACGTGGGCTACGCGGGCGTGGCGGGCGCCTCGCGGCTGATGGACGGCGTGCTGCCCTACGGCCACATGCCCGACAAGACGGCCAAGCCCTGCGGCGGCAAGTACTCGAACGGCGACCCGAAGGCGTACATCCAGTCGAACGGCGAGTGCGAGTCGCCCATCGGCCAGGGCGACACGTACGGCCCCACGATCTACCTCTCGTACATCCCCGCCGTCGCGATCATGGGCTGGAGCGGGCTCTGGGACTCGCTGCCGGCGGCGCACGTCACCGCCTCCGCATACGACCTGCTCGCGATCACCGGCCTCTTCGTCGCCGGGTGGCGCCTGGCGAGCGGGCGGATCGGGCTCCTGCTCGCGTTCGGCTGGGCCGCCAACCCGTTCACGCTCTACGCGCTCAACATGAACACGAACGACGCGCTGGTCGGCGCGCTCCTGGCCTGGACGCTCGCAGCACTGTCGGTGCCGGCGCTGCGCGGAGCGCTGCTGGCGGCGGCTTCGCTCACGAAGTTCGCGCCGCTCGCGCTCATCCCGCTCTTCGCGTCGCTCAAGCATCGCCTGGCGACGCTGGCGGGGTTCGTGGTTGCCGGGCTCGCGCTGCTCTCGATGCTCGCGCTCGACTCCGAGGGGCTCTCGCTCTTCTGGCACCGCACGCTCGACTACCAGTTCGGCCGGGTGACGCCGATGGCGATCTGGACGCTTCCGACCTACCACCCCGGCTGGCCCGACATCACCTGGCTCCAGCACGTCGTCCAGTTCTTCGCCGCGGTCGGCGTGGTCGCGCTCGCGCTGTTCCCGCGTGCGCGTAAGGACGCTGCCGCCGTGGCCGCGCTGGGCGCCGCCGCGGTCGTCGGCCTCCAGATCACCGCCAGCTACTGGTTCTATCCGTACGTGTGCTGGTGGCTGCCGCTCGTGCTTGCCGGGCTGCTGCTGCCGCGGGCCGCCGCCGAGCCGGAGGCCGCGCCACGAGCAGATCCGGCGTAGGGGCCCGCCGGTACCCCGTACGGGGAGTCTTGGCGCCC
>JAICKX010000019.1 GCA_025927685.1 Thermoleophilia bacterium
CGCGAAGATCGGCGGTGAGGTACTTCGCCGAGACGGCGATCAGGACGACCACGATCGCCATGAGCCATACGGCCATCACCGCCCCGAGCGCCCAGTCGGTCGTGTTCACGAACGAGTCCTGGATGAAGTTGCCGAACATGCTGTCGTCGGATCCGCCCACGAGCGACGGCGCGACGAACTCACCGGTGGTCGGGATGAGGACGAACACGAACGCGGCGATCACCCCGGGCAGGCTGAGCGGGAGCGTCACCTTCAGGAAGGTCGTGAACCGGTTCGCGCCCAGGTCCTGCGCCGCCTCGAGCACGCGCTTGTCGAGGTTCTCGAGGACGACGAAGATCGGAAGCGCGACGAACGGGATCCACGAGTACGCGAGCACGAGCCCGATCGCGAACTTGGAGTGGAAGAGCCACTCGACCGGGTGCCCCTTGGCCCGCCCCAGCTCGACGAGGATCGAGTTGATCGTTCCGTCGGACGAGAGCATCACCGTCCACGCGTAGACGCGCAGCAGATAGCTCACGAAGAACGGGGCGAGCAGGACGAGCAGGAGCGTGTAGCGGCGCCGGTGGGCGACGAACGCCAGGTAGAAGGCGAGCGGGTAGGCGGCGAGGACTGCCACCGTCGAGACGATCAGGGTGATCGCCATCGAGGTCTTGAAGCGGTCGAAGTAGACCGACGTGCCGTCGTGCAGGTACGGGAGGAAGCCCTTCCACGTGTCGAGGTCGAACTTCGCGGGCGGGAAGACCAGATTGGTGAGGAGGTGGACGCTGTAGAGCGCGATCAGGACGATCGGCACGATCAGCCCCGCGAGCAGGTAGACCGTCACCGGCACCGAGAGCCAGGCCCGGCCTGGGCGCCACGGGCGCCGGAGGAGGATCCCCCTCCGGCGCCCGGCGGTGTGCGCCTCGCTCATCGAGCGGCTAGCTGGCCTTGACCTCTTCCCACGCGGCCTGATAGGCGGCCCGCTGCGGGATGAACTGCTCGAGGTGGACGGGCGCCGCGAGCCGGTTCGGATCGCCGATGCGCAGCGCGTTGGCCGCGGCCGGCAGCGCGTAGGCCTTCGGGTACCTCGACCCCTGGATCTGGAGGTCGCTCTTCTTCACCGTCGTGTTCGCGCTCGCGTAGACGAAGGCGTTGAAGAGGTCGACGCAGGCGTCGTGACCGATGAACGAGTCGACGTACTTGTGGCAGTGGTAGTAGTTCTGCGAGCTCTTCAGCATGATGAACCCGCAGTACCACGCCAGCTGGCCCTCCGTCGGCGTCAACCAGCCCGTCTTCAGACCGGCCGCCAGCATGTCGTTGTAGTCGTTCGGCCAGGCGTACGTCACCCAGATGTCGCCCGACTTGAACGCCGGCTGCATGTCGTCGTATTCCAGCTTCCAGTAGAACTTGTTGACCTGCTTCTGCTCGATCAGCTTCTGCTTGGCGGCCTCGATCTCGTCGTCGGACATGTCGTAGGGGTTCGACACGCCGTTCACGAGGCCGGCGATCACGAACGGCGTCGTGAAGCCGTCCCACATCGAGATCTTGCCGGCGTACTTCGGGTTCCAGAAGAGGTTCCAGCTGGTCGCGTCCTCCGGGGCGATCTTGTCGGTCCGGTACATGATGCTGGAGTAGCCGGAGTCCCAGGGGATCCAGTACTGCTTGCCGTCGACCTGGCCGGCCTTCAGCACCTCGGGGTCGAGCTCGCCGATGTTCGTGAGCAGGCTCGTGTCGAAGGGCTGCACCAACCCGGCCTGCACCCAGTCCTTCACGTAGGAGATGCAGGGGTGGGCCAGGTCGTACTGCGCGCCGGCCTGGACCTTCGCGACCGCTGCGTCGTCTGACTGGAACGCCGTGTAGTTGATGGTGCTCGCCCCGAACTGGTCGACGTACGACTTGCCGGGGACCTTCATGTAGGTCTGGGCCTTGGTGCCGGCGGCCTCGTAGCCCTGCCACTCGTAGACGCTCAGCTTGCCCGGCTCCTTGCCGATCGCGGGCCGCGAGACACCGGTGCCGCCGCCTCCGCCGGAGCTCGATCCGCCGCCGCAGGCGGAGATGAGCACCGTGCCGCCCGCCGCAGCGGTGCTCGCCAGAAAGCGTCGTCTGTCCATCCTCCGCGCCATGGTTCCTCCTTGGGCCGGGGGGTGCGCGTACGTGCGAACATACCGGGGATGGCCCGGGGTGTCTATCTCGTGACCACCGCAACGCTCTGCGCGTGTCTGGTCGCGGGCTGCGGCGGAGGGGGCGAGACGGCCGGAGGAGGTGCGACCGCGACCTTGCCCGTGCTGCGGGCGGTGCCGGGGCTCTCCGGGCAGGATCGCGTGCTCGACGCGGAGGCGCTCACGCACGACGCGCCGCTCCCCGGCCTGGCGGGCGACCTCGAGCGGTGGGGCTTTCTCGGCGGCCGCGAGCGCGAGTTCAAGGGCGATTCGAAGACCTTCACCGACGTGGTGTCGCGGACGCTGCTCTTCCGCCGCCCGGCCGGCGCAGCGGCCTACGTCGCCTTCGTCGCCGGCCACGCGGCCAGCTACTGGGGCCCGGGCACGGCCGTCCGGCCGGTCACCTCGGCGGGCCGGGCCGGGTTCTTCGTGCGCGGCGCGAGCTGCGGCTGCCATCGCGAGAGCCCGATCCTCGTGACGGTCGTCTCGCAGCGCTCGCGGGTGAGCTGGCTGCTCGTGAACGGGCCCGGCGCGACCCGGGCCCGCGCGCAGGCGCTGGCGGAGCGCATGCCGTAAAGGCGCGAGCCGTCGACCTGCCCTGCGACGCCCACTCGGCCACCATGGTGGCGGCGATCATCGGGCTGGCGCGCACGCTCGGCCTGGTGCCGCTGGCGGAGGGCATCGAGACGCCCGAGCAGCTGCGCTTCCTCACCGAGCGCGGGTGCCCGCTCGGCCAGGGGTTCCACTTCTCGCCCCCGGTCCCCGCCGACCAGATCGCCGACCTCCACCGGCGCCTCTCGCTCGGCTGGGCCGCCTAGCGCCTCACACGAGATCGCGCGGGAAGGTCCGCTTCCACGTCCGCTCGAACGCGGGCTTCTGCCCCTCCCAGGCCCGCACCGTGCACTGCACGTGGAACGAGCCGGCGTCACACGTCATCTCGGAGACGGTCTCGCAGCGCGTGCGCCAGTCGCCGCGGCCGATCGCGCCGGCCGTCTCGCACCGCACGCGCGCCGACAGCGGATCGCCCTCGACGATCGAGAAGACGGTCAGGTTCCGGTCCTCCACCTCGAGGCCGTTGGGAAGCCGGACGAGGCCGCCCACCTGCCAGTCGTAGGACAGGTCGATCCGGCCGGTCGAGAGGTCGTGGGTCAGGGTCCGCCCCGCGGGCCCCGGCCGGAGCACCTCCTTCTTCATCGGCTCCGACTCCTCCGGCTCGCCGAATTCCGGGAGGGTGGCATCCTCCGGGCGCGGCTCGCGCACCGGCAGGCTGAGCGAGCTCTCGCCGGCGATGACGGTCAGCCTGACGGCCTCGGGGGACGGCCATGCCCACGGCCAATACGTGGGTGACACGCCCACCCGGAGGCGGTTCCCGGCGGCAAAGGCGTGGCCCGCGGCGTCGAGCCGGACCGTGGCGGTGAACGGCTCGCCGGGCACCAGTGGCTCCGGGAGCTCGTCGCTCTCGCGGTGGGTCAGGTTCTGGAGCGCGCGGGTGACGACTGTCGAAGCGCCGTCGGGCCACACCTCGCACAGGCGCACGACGACGAGCGCCAGCGGCCGGTCGCTCTCCAGCCTGAGCGTGACCTCCGGATAGCCGAGGATCTCGAGCCGCTCCGGCAACGGGTCGGACGTGAACGTGAGGCTCATCCCGTCCATCGCCCGCTGGTCGCCGGGCCAGTCGGCCACCTCTCCGTACGGACACCACGATCCGGCGTCGAGCCCGGCCGCCTGCATCCCGACGATCTCGACCCGCCCGCCGGCCGCGTCCTGCTCGAGCCGACCGTCGCCGCCGAGGCCGAGCGTCCGCACCGGGGCGTCGCTCCGCGGCCAGCCGTCCTCCGCCACCCACCGCCCCGGCCGCGCGTCATAGCAGGATGCCGGCCGGAACGGCTCGTGGATCCACGCCCGCAGCATCGGCTCGTCCATGATCCCCGTGTCAGCACCGCGCAGCCAGTGGTCGAACCAGCGCACGACCTCCTGGAGGAAGCCGATCGTCGGCTGGGGCGGGCCGGCCTGGGGCCAGGCATGCGCCCACGGCCCGATCAGTCCCTTGCGCGGGACGGAGAGTCCCTCGAGCAGGCGCGGGATCGCGTTCGTGTAGCCGTCGGCCCAGCCGCCGACCGCGTAGACCGGGACATCGATCCGCGAGAAGTCCTCGCACACCGACCCCTGTTTCCAGTACGCGTCGCGGCGCTGATGGCCGAGCCAGGGATCGATGAACGGCGGTGCCTCGCGCATGCGCTCGAGCCACATGTCGCGCCAGCGCTCGCCGACAATCGCGGGGTCGGGGGGCCAGGCGTTCCAGCCGAGCATCGACGACGCCCACTGGAGCATGTCCGAGGCGACGCAGCCGCCGTCGTAGTGGACGTCGTCCGCGTAGCGGTCGTCGGTGGAGCAGAGGGTGACGATCGCGCCCAGCGCGGGCGGCCGGTTCGCCGCCACCTGGAGCGAGTTGAAGCCGCTCCACGAGATCCCGATCATCCCGACCTTCCCCGTGCACCAGGGCTGCTCGGCGATCCAGGCGATGACCTCGCACGCGTCGGACTGCTCCTGGGGCAGGTACTCGTCCTCGAGGACGCCGTCCGACTCGCCGGTGCCGCGCTGGTCGACGCGGATGCAGGCGAACCCGTGCCCGGCCAGGTACGGGTAGTGATGCGAGTCGCGGACGGCGGTACCGTCGTTCAGGCGGTACGGCAGGTACTCGAGGATCGCGGGGACGGGATCACGCTCGGCGTCGGCCGGAAGCCAGATACGGGCGGCGAGACGGCAGCCGTCAGCGAGCTCGATCCACGCGGTCGGGATCGTGCGGACCGGCCGCGGGAAGTCGGTGACGACGCGCACGGCGCCGATTTAAGCAGGCGGAACGGCGGCGTGCCGCGGTCTACGTCGCCCGCGCCAGCTCGGCTGATGTCCAGCTCCGCCGCGGATCGAGCGCGTTCTCCGGATCGTTCACGACGATGGTCCCGGCCATCTTGTCCCACAGCTCGGCGATCCGAGTCCCACAGCAGCCAGAAATAGACGACGAAACCGACGAGCGTCAGATTGCTCAAGACGCCGATGAGCCCCTTGCACAGCAGTTCGCGGACGAACATCCGCCCGCGGCCGTGGGCGTCAGCGTGTCCCGGCCCAGAACGCGCTTGCCAAGCAGCTGCTTGGCCTACAGCTACGCGGCGAGCTCGACCGGCCGCACCTCGAGCTCCATCACCGTGCCGGCGCGCAGGACGGTCACGGACTGGGGTGCGCCGATCGTCTCCGCAGACAGCAGGCGCTGAAGCTCCTCGACGCTCTCGATCGGGCTGCCGTTGAGCGCCACGACGATGTCCTCGGGGCGCAGGCCCGCCAGGCCGGCGGGGCTCTCGGGGGCGACGTCGATCAGCTCGATGCCGGTCCTGCGGCCGAGCGCCGCCACCGCCCTCGGAGGAAGCGGGCGCGGAGCAGCGCCCACCCCGAGATAGGCGCGCCGCACGCGCCCGTCGCGTGCAAGCGCCGCGATGAGGCCGCGCGTGTGGTCGTTGATCGGCACCGCCAGCCCGAGCCCCATCCCCGCGAGCGCGGTGTTGATCCCGACCACGCGGCCGTCGCTCGTGGCGAGCGCGCCGCCCGAGTTGCCCGGGTTCAGGCTCGCGTCGGTCTGGATCACGTTGTCGATCATGCGGAGCGTCCCGCCGGCCCGGGCGGGGAGCGAGCGGCCCAGCGCCGAGACCACGCCGGCGGTCACGGACCCGGCGAACCCGTGCGGGTTGCCGATGGCGACCACCAGCTGTCCGACCTTGAGCCTGGCGGCGTCGCCGAGCTCCGCGGGCGTGAGCTCGCCGTCCTCGATCCGGATCAGGGCCAGATCGCTGAACCGGTCGCGACCGGTCACCGAGAAGCGGAACTCGCGGCCGTCGGGGAACGACGCCCACCCTCCGCGCGTGGCGGCCGGCACGACGTGCGCGTTCGTCACGAGCTCGCGCTCGGAGATCGCAACCGCGGCCCCGCCGGCCTCGCGCATGCCCGAGCGCGAGCGAAGCCGGACTCGCAGGTTCGCCACCGACGGCGAGACGCGCGCGACCACGTCGATGACCGCGCGGGAGTAGGCGTCGAGGATCTCGTGCTCCATCGCCTCAGCGTAGCTGCGACGGCCAATTGGCACTCGCTCGCGCGGCCAAGCGGCCACGTGGCACACGCGGTCACGGCCAAGTGGCCGCACACGCGGTCACGGCCAAGGTGGCCGCCGCCCGCCCGAAGGTGGCCAACGCCACCCCGGAGACCACCCCGCCAGGGGGCTAGCCCGGCACGCCCTCGCGCGTCAGACTCGACCTACATCCTTGGCGCGCACCGCGGCAGGGGTGCCTCCCTGAAATGCGCCCGCCCGGCTGGACGTCCACCACCGGGCGGGCGCGGAGGACGTCCGCGCGAAGGCAGCTAGGCCGCGCGAACCGCTGCCATCAGCTCCATGAAGCAGCCGACCTCCTCCTCGGAGGTCGACGCCAGGCCGTTGAGCGCGATCTGAAGTTGCAGGCCGAACACCGACAGCAGCAGGTCCGGACCGGTCGGCATCGCAAGGCCGAAGCTGACGTACTCCGTCCCGGTGTCCGCCCCGACAACGCGATACCGCCACGAGATGGCGGCGTCGCCCGACCGTGCGGACTCCCATCCGAACACGCACAGCCGCTCGCCGACGCGCTCGGCATCGGTCACGGGTGACCGAAGCAGCGTGCGCACGACGCGGCTGACGGTGGCGTCGTCGGACGCAGATGCGTCCTCGATGAGGGATGAGAGAAGGAGCCGGGCCATCGGGGGTAATGGGCGGGTGCTCCCGTTGTAGGCCCGTTGGGGAAGTCGCGCCTCCCCGGAATAGGTGAACTACGCCGCGAGCTCGGCGCCCGAGTGGAGAAGTTCGCGCAGCGCCGCGATGCTCCTGCCGTCGAGCCGGGTGCCCGCGTCGGCGTCAAGGATCGCGAACACGCGGTCGAGCGGCATCGCCGCGTGGTACGGGCGGTCGTTCGCGAGGGCGTCGTAGACGTCCGCGACAGCCAGGATGCGGGCCGGGAGCGGCAGCGCCTCCGCGTCCAGGCCGCGGTGATAGCCGCTGCCGTCGAGCCGCTCGTGGTGGGAGGCGGCGGTGCCCGCGATCGGGCGCAGGCACTCGACCTGGGCGAGCACCTCGGCCGTGTAGGCTGGGTGGCGGCGCATGACCTCCCACTCGGCCGGCGTCAGCCGGCCCGGCTTGTCGAGGACGGAGTTCGGGACGCCGAGCTTCCCGAGGTCGTGAAGCAGGCCGGCCCGGCGCAGGTCGCGGCGCTCGCGCGGGCCGAGACCGAGCACGTCTGCGATGCCCACGGCGGTCTCGGCGACCCGCTCGGAGTGGCGGGAGGTGAAGGGCGACTTGGCGTCGACGACCCGGGCGAAGGCCTCGGCGATCAGGTCGAGCCGGTCGTCGTCTGCGAGGACGACGCGCTCCGCGGGCTCCAGGGCGGCGACGTGCGTCGTCACGTCGGGCGACGCGACGAGGCGCCAGAACGCGCCGTCGGCGGAGATCCGCTCGAAGGCGGTCACGAGCGACGGGTCGAACCAGGTGCCGCGCCGGCGCCGGGCCACGCCCGCGGCCGCCGCCGGGCCTCCCGCGGCGAAGAACACCTCGGCGGTCTGTGCGAGCGCGACGATCCGGCCGAGCAGCGAGATCTGCTCGCCGCGCAGCCCGGCCGGCTTCCCGCGGCCGTCCCAGTGCTCGTCGGCCGATGCCATGGCGACGACGGTCGCGTCCGGGAACTCGAGCAGCTGGAGGATCCGGGCGCCGCGGTCGCAGCGCAGGCCGACCAGCTCCTCGCCGAGGCGGGCGCCGTCTCGGGCCACGGCCGCCATCCGGCGGACGCGGTCGACCGGCGAGCCGGCCGTCGCGCCGGCGATGTGGCGAACCGTCTGCGACGGTCGGTTCCAGTCGATCCGCTTGAGCCCGGCCTTGAACTCGAGGTCGTCGCCACCGAGGAGCTGCGAGACCCGGGCGGCGGTGCTCGAGCAGCCGACGTCCTTCAGGAGCAGGGCGTAGAACAGGGCGGAGCGATCGGCGGCGTCGAGGCCCACGTCCGCCGCGAGCCGCATCCCGATCATGCAGCTCCGGGCGGCGTGACCCATCGGCTGGCCCTCGGTCAGGTCGACAGCACGCGAGAGCGCCGAGATGACCTCGGACTGGCGGACGAGAAGGCCGGCGGCGTCGGGCACGACACCATGGTTATCGGCGCGCTCCGGCGGCCGCTCAAGGCGGCTACGCGGCGTGGACGCGCCGGAGCCGCGGGAGCTCGACGGGGACGCCGCGGGACTGCGCCGCCTCGACCAGGTCCTCGGCGCGAACCGCCGCCTCACCCGCGGATCCGCCCGTGGCCGTCGCCACCACCCGGTCCCAGCCCGGCGTATGGAGCCAGGCGCGGATGCGCGGTGTGCGCTGCGCGAAGGCCACCGACGTCACTCGCAGCCCGGCGTAGCGGCTGGGACGGTCGATGACGACCGCGTCGCGTGGGCCGTACGGCGGGACGGACTCGCTCATCACCCGAGAAACCGCACGACCGCGCCGGCGCGTTACACGGGGTCGCCCGATTCGAGGGATTTCCCCCATGCGACGGTGGGCGGGGACGGCCTACGTTGGCGGTGCGCATCCTGTCACTCGACCATGAGGAGGAGACATGCGTACCTCGATCCGCCGGCTCTACGCGTGCGCGACGGCCGTCGCCTGCTTCGCGGCCCTCTCGGGCACGGCGCTGGCCTCCACGCACGCAGCGCGGATGCTCGCTCGGTACCAGCCGGTGACCGTCATGGACCCGAACGAGGCGTTTGCGCCGACAAGCGTCGCGACGTTCGTGGCCGACGCCGACCTCGAGACCCAGACCGCGCCCAACACCTGGGCCCTGGTCACCTCGAGCCCGGCGCTCGGGTCGCTCCCGTCCGCGCCGACCGCGGCCTGCGCCGCCCAGGGGCTCGTGCCGTGCTACCGGCTGAACCAGCGCGACTGCACTCCCGCGGCCGGCGCAGCGGCGGTGGCGTGCTACCAGGCGGACTGGCTGAGCCCGGCGCCGCGGAGCGTCGTCTATGGGCGGGCCACCCGGGCCGGCCGGACGACCGTCCTCCAGTACTGGTACTTCTACTACGACGACTTCTACAGCTACCGCTACCCGCCGGACGACTTCATCTGGCAGGCGCACGAGGGCGACTGGGAGAACGTGACGGTGCTGCTCCGGCGCGGCGCGGAGCACCCGCGCTGGGTGGGGTACTCCCAGCACTGCACGGGCGAGCGCCGGAGCTGGGCGGCCACGCCACGCTGGCATGGCTCCACGCATCCCGTCGTCGACGTCGGGATCGGCTCGCACGCGAACTTCTTCGCGACCGGCGAGCACCCGATCGCCACGCAGTGCATCCCGGCTGCGGCAATCGCGTTCCTCCAGCAGCAGGGGCTCGCGCTTCCCGACGACCACTCGCACGCCGGCCAGGCCTACGGCCCGGCCCGGGCCGCCGGCGTGATGCGGACGGCGATCGAGCGGGTCGCCGCGACGCGGCCGCGCTGGATGCGGTTCGCCGGGACGTGGGGCGACTACCAGTTCTTCCACGGCCCCGACCCCATCGGGACGGTCGTCTCGGGGCTCGCGCCGGCGACGCCTCCCGCCCAGACGCTGTGGCAGCACCCGGTGCAGACCGTGCTCGGCTGGCCGCGCAGCGGCTGAGGCCGGACCGGCGATGAACGCCTGCGAATACTCGGCCGAAGCGCCGGGTATTCGCAGGCGAAGGTGAGACTCCGAATCGCGCGCGCCACCTCGAGGGCAGGGTTTGCTGCGGCCTGCGTGCTGCTCGTGCTCGGGTCCGGGTGTGGGTCGAATCAGTCGATCACGAGCCCCGTCACCGACCCGGCGCGCGAGATCGACACACTCTGGTGGGCGATGTTCGCCGTCGGGATGGTCATCTTCGGCATCGTCCTGGGGCTGCTCGTCCTGGCGTATGTGCGGCGGCGGCGCGCCACCGACCACGACCGGGCCGAGCGGATGTCCTACGCGGTCATCCTGGGCGGCGGCATGGTCGCGCCGGTCATCGTCCTCGCGGTGCTCTTCGCCTTCGTGATCCGGGTCATGCCCGCCGTGTCGGCGCCGAAGCCCGGGGCGACCAGCCTCACGGTCGAGGTGACCGGCCACCAGTGGTACTGGGAGGTGCGCTACCCGGGCACGGATGCGGTGACGGCCAACGAGATCCACCTCCCGGCCCGCACTCGCGTCCGGATCGTCGCCCGCACGGCCGACGTGATCCACAGCTTCTGGGCGCCGCGCCTCAACCGCAAGATCGACATGATCCCCGGCCGCTCGAACAGCATCGAGCTCGACGTGCCGAAGGTCGGCACCTACCGCGGCCAGTGCTCGGAGTTCTGCGGCGTCGGCCACGCCGAGATGGCCTTCCGGGTGATCGTGCAGCCGCCGGACGCCTTCCGAACCTGGCTCGACCACCAGGCGCAGCCCGCCGAGACGCCGTCGGGGGGCCAGGCGCTCGCCGGGCAGCAGCAGTTCATGTCGGCGTCGTGCCAGGACTGCCACACGATCCGCGGCACGCCCGCGGACGGGCGGGTCGGACCCGACCTCACCCACATCGGGAGCCGGCGCACGCTCGCCGCGCTGACCATCCCGAACACCTCTCGCAACCTCTTCCAGTGGATCACGAACCCGCAGTGGTGGAAGCCGGGCAGCCGCATGCCCGGGTTCGCGTCGCTGCCCGTCTCCGCCCGGCGGGCGCTCGTCGCCTACCTGGAGGGGCTGCACTGATGGCCGTCGAGAGCTCCGCTCCGGCGGCGGTCGAGCGGATCCACCGGCTCGACCGGATCTGGGCTGAGCGCCCGGGCCTGACCGGCTGGATCACCACCACCGACCACAAGCGCATCGGCCTCCTCTACCTGGCGACGTCGCTCGCCTTCTTCGCGGCCGGCGGGGCCGAGGCGCTCGTGATGCGCACCCAGCTCGCCGAGCCGAAGGAGCACGTGATCGGCCCGGCGACCTACGACCAGCTCATGACCATGCACGGCGTCACGATGATCTTCTTCTTCGTGATCCCGCTCTCGATCGGGGCGTTCGGCAACTACCTGGTGCCGCTCATGATCGGCGCGCGCGACATGGCGTTCCCGCGGATGAACGCGTTCAGCTACTGGCTCTTCCTCGGATCGGGCGTGCTCGTGTACACGAGCCTGCTGCTCGGGATGGCCCCCGACGCCGGCTGGTTCGACTACGTGCCGCTGGCGTCGCGCCGGTTCAGCCCGGGCCTCGGCATCGACTTCTACGCGCTCGGCCTGATCCTGAACGGCATCTCGTCGACCGCCGCGGCGGCCAACTTCCTGGTCACCATCGCCAAGCTGCGCGCGCCCGGGATGTCGCTGAACCGCATGCCGCTCTTCTGCTATGCGATCCTGGCGACGGCCTTCTCGCTCATCTTCGCGCTCCCGGCGCTGACGGCCGACCTGGTGTTCCTCGAGCTCGACCGCAAGCTCGACTTCAGGTTCTTCGACGTCGCCCACGGCGGCGATCCGCTCCTGTGGCAGCACCTCTTCTGGATCTTCGGCCACCCCGAGGTGTACATCATCGTCCTGCCGGCGTTCGGGATCGCGACCTCGATCATCCCCACGTTCACGCGCCGGATGATGGCCGCCTTCCCGCTCGTCGCGGTCGCCGAGCTGCTCGTGGCGTTCATCGGGTTCGGCGTGTGGGTGCACCACATGTTCGCGACCGGCCTGCCGCAGATGACGATGGTCTTCTTCGCCGCCGCGAGCCTCATCATCGTCATCCCGAGCGGCATCCAGATCTTCGCCTGGTGCATGACCCTGGTCACGGGACAGCCCGAGTTCAAGACGCCGCTCCTCTTCATCGTCGGGTTCATCGTCTTCTTCGTCTTCGGCGGCCTCTCCGGGATCACGCTCGCCGCCGTCCCCTTCGATCAGCAGGTCACCGATACGTATTACGTCGTCGCGCACTTCCATTACGTCATCTGGGGCGCGGCGGTGTTCCCGCTGCTCGGCGGGCTGTACTACTGGTTTCCGAAGGTCACCGGCCGCATGTACCACGAGCGCATCGGCCAGCTGACGTTCTGGCTCGTCTTCGCCGGGACCAACCTCACCTTCTTCCCGATGCATATCTCCGGGATGGACGGGATGCCCAGGCGCGTGTGGACGTATCCATCGGGGTTGGGCTGGGGCCTCACGAACCTGCTCTCGACGATCGGCGCGTTCCTGCTCGCCGGCGGGCTCGTCGCGCTGCTCGTGAACCTCGTCGTGAGCGCATACCGTGGGGCCCCGGCCGGTCCCAACCCGTACGGGGGCGCCACGCTCGAATGGGCGACCACGTCGCCGCCGCCGCCCTACAACTTCGCCGTCATCCCGCAGGTGACGAGCGCCTACGCGTCCTGGGACGAGGATGACCGGGCGAGCGACCGGCGCCGCCTGGAGCACGGCGACCTGGTGCTCGAGGAAGGCCACAGGACGACGGCCAGCACGCCCGTCGACGGGCACCTGGACGGCGTCCTGCACATGCCGTCGGAGTCCCCCTGGCCGTTCGTGCTCGGCGTCGTCGCGACGCTGGGCACGGCGTTCGTGCTCACCGACCACTACCTGATCGCCGCCCTGACGGCGGCGCTCGCCGCCGGGGTCCTGACGCTCTGGCACGCCAAGGAGCCGGCGGAGGCATGACCACGACGCCCATTCCCCGCGCCCGCCCCAACGGCTGGTACGGCATGCTGGTGCTGGTCGCGACGGAGTCGGCGCTCTTCGGGGCGCTCCTCGCCACCTACGCGTACCTGCACTTCCACGACCCCCGCTGGCCACCGCCGGGCATCGAGCCGCCCAGCATCACCGCGCCGCTCGTCCTCTCGCTCGTGCTCGTGGCGACGATCGCACCGATGGCGCTCGCCGCGCGCACGGCCCGCCGCCGCCGTGCAGGCCCGCTCGTCGCGCCGATCGCGCTCGCGCTGATCGTGCAGGTCGCCTACCTGGCGTTCCAGGCGCACCTCTACGCCGACGACCTGGATCGCTTCTCGGCCGGCGGCAGCGCGTACGGGTCGATCTACTTCACGCTGCTCGCGGTCCACCACGCGCACGTCGGGGTGGGCGTGCTCCTCGACTGCTGGCTCCTCGCCCGCGTGCGCGGCGGCCTCACCGAGTACCGGCGGGGAGCGGTGATGGCGATCGCGCTCTACTGGTACTTCGTCGGCCTGGTCGGGCTCGCCGTGACGGCCACCATCCTCATACCGTCGTGGTGAGGCTGGGCCGCAGCCCGCGCCTGGCGCTCGCGCTCGAGTGGTACGCGCTCCTGGGCGCGCCGCTGGCATGGACGGCGCAGCTCGTGACCGGCTACGGGCTCACCGAGGCGGCCTGCGGCCCCTCGGGCCGCGCCTGGAACATCGGCGTCCACGCCTGGGAGGCCGTGATCTTCGTCCTCGCCCTGCTGGTCGCGGCGGGCGGGTGGGCGTCGGCTGCGGCGCTCCACCGGGCAGTCATCCGCGGCGACCTCGCCGATCCGTACGGCCGGGTCAAGTTCCAGACGATGATCGGCCTCATCGTCGGGGCGATCTTCCTCGTGGGGATCCTCTACACCGGGGCCGGCGTGCAGACGCTGGATGAGTGCAGGCGATGAGACGGGCGGCGCTCGTGCTCCTGGCGGCGGCCGCGCTCTTCGTCGCGCTGACGGCGGCGCCGGCCCGCGGCGACAGCACGCCCCGCTCGGCGCTCGCCGGCCGGGGAGCGGAGCTCTACGCGGAGAACTGCTCGAGCTGCCACGGGATCGCCGGTGCCGGCATCGGGGCGCCGAGCACGGTGCACGGCGTCGGCGACGTCGCCGGCTTCGGGCCGTCGCTGCGCGGCGTCGGCGCGCTCGCCGCCGACTTCTACCTGCGCACCGGGTACATGCCGCTTCGCAACCCGTCGGTGCAGCCGCGCCGCTCGAAGGTCGAGTTCTCCCCCGACCAGATCCGCGCGCTCGTGGCGTACGTGGCCTCGCTCGCGCCCGGCCCCGGGATCCCGACGCCGCATCCGGCCCGGGGCAGCCTGAGCGAGGGCATGAGCCTCTTCGTCCAGAACTGCGCCGGCTGCCATCAGGCCGCAGCCGCAGGCGGGTACGTGCCCGACGCGGTGGCCCCGCCGCTCGGCCCCAACTCGCCGCGTGACATCGCCGAGGCGGTGCGGATCGGGCCCAACCTGATGCCGAGGTTCTCGCAGAGCCGGCTCACCGACGCGCAGCTCGACTCGCTGATCGCCTACCTCCTCTACGCGCGCCACCCCGACGACCGCGGCGGCGTCGCCCTCGGCCACGTCGGACCGGTGCCCGAGGGCCTCGTCGCCTGGCTTGTGGCGGGCGTCGTGCTGGTCGGCGTCTGCATCACGATCGCGCGGAGGCCGGCGTGACGCGGCGCCGAGCCGAGCTCGTCGTGGCGGCGCTCCTGGTTCTGGCGGCGCTCTGCGCAGCCGGCTTCGTGGCCGTCTACGCACTGGATGCGATCCCGGACCAGACGCAGTACCTCGGTCTCGCGCTGGGCGCCGCCTTCCTCTGCGTGGCGGGCGCGCTCCTCGTGGCCGGCCGGCACCTGGTCGTGACGGAGGACGGCGAGTCCGAGTACGGGCATCCCTCACCGGAGACGGCCGAGCGGCTCGTCGACATCGGGGACGAGACCGTCGCCGGGATCCGGCGCCGGCGGCTCCTGACCGGCGCCGCGGCCGTCGCGACGACGGCGATCGGCGCCGCCCTGCTGGCGCCGGTCGTCTCGCTGGGCCCGGTCTTCGACCTGGCGGCGATGGCGCGGACGCCGTGGCGGCGCGGGCGACGGCTCGTCGACGAGGAGGGCAACCCGGTCCCGGCCTCGGCGATCCAGCCGGACGAGTTCCTGACGGCGTTCCCCGAGGGCGCCGATCCCGAGGAGATCGGCTCGCCGATCATCCTCGTCCGGCTCGATCCGGCGAGCCTGCGGCTTCCGGCCTCGCGGCGGAGCTGGGCGCCCGGCGGCATCGTCGGGTACTCGAAGGTGTGCACCCATGCCGGGTGCGCCATCGCGCTCTACCGGGCGCCGCTCTTCCAGCCGGCGGAGCAGCCGCCGGGGCTGGTGTGCCCGTGCCACTACTCGACGTTCGACCCGGCCACCGGCGGCACCGTCGTCTTCGGCCCGGCCGGCCGGGCGCTGCCGCAGCTGCCGCTTCGGATCGACCGCCAGGGGAACCTGCGGGCCGGCGGGACGTTCTCCGGGCCGGTCGGGCCGTCCTGGTGGGGCGTGCGCCGGGGGAGGGCGACCTCGTGATCCGCGCGATCGCGAGGGTGCTCGAGGAGCGCACGCATGCGGCGCCGTTCGGCCTGAAGGCGCTGCGTTACCTCTTCCCCGACCACTGGTCGTTCCTGCTCGGCGAGGTGGCGCTCTACACGTTCATCGTCCTCGTCGGGACGGGGACGTACCTGGCGCTCTTCTTCCATCCGTCGACCGCCCAGGTCGTGTATCACGGAAGCTACGCGCCCCTCGACGGCATGCAGATGACGGAGGCGTACCGCTCGACGGTGCACCTCTCGCTCGACGTCAGGGCGGGCCTTCTCATGCGCCAGACGCACCACTGGGCGGCCGACGTGTTCGTGGCGGCGATCGCCGTCCACCTCATGCGCATCGTCTTCACCGGGGCGTTTCGAAAGCCGCGCGAGCTGACGTACTACGTCGGCCTCACGATCCTCGGGCTGGCGCTGCTCGAGGGCTACCTCGGCTATTCGCTGGTCGACGATCTGCTGTCGGGGATGGGCCTCGCGATCGGCTACGGCGTCGCGCTCTCGCTCCCGTTCATCGGTGCGAACGTGGCACAGCTGATCTGGGGCGGCCCGGTCCCGGGCACGGCGGACTTCTGGTCGCGGATGTACATCACGCACGTCTTCCTCCTCCCGCTTGCCATCGCGACGCTGATCGCCATCCATCTTGCGCTCGTCGCCTCGCTTCACCACACGCAGTTCGGCGGCGGCCGGCGCTCGGAGCGGCGGCTCGTCGGCCTGCCGGCGCTCCCGAGCTACGCGCCGCGGTCGCTCGCGCTCATGTTCACGGTGTTCGCGGTGCTCTTCCTGCTGGGCGGCCTTGTGCAGATCAACCCGATCTGGCTCTGGGGCCCGTACCACGTCGCCGACGGGACGAACGGCGCCCAGCCGGACTGGTACCTGGGATGGCTGATCGGCGCGCTCCGGCTCATGCCGGCGTTCGACGTCACGATCCTGGACTACACCGTCATCCCGAACCCGTTCTGGGGAGGCGCGCTCTTCCCGAGCGTCGTCTTCGGCACCCTCTACGCGTGGCCGTCCATCGAGCGCCGGTTCTCGGGCGATCGCGTCCGCCACAACCTGCTCGACCGCCCCCGCGACGTGCGCTGGCGCACGGCGACGGCGGCCGCGTTCCTGAGCTGGGTGCTCCTCATCTTCATGGCCGGCTCGGCCGACCGGGCGTACATCCTCTTCGGCTGGAGCTACGAGACGCAGCTTCAGATCTACCGGGTGCTGGTGTTCGTCCTGCCGCCCGTCGTGTTCTGGCTGACGCTCAAGATCTGCGACGAGCTGCGGCGCAACGAGGAGGTGGAGCGCCATCGCCACGAGGCCGAGGACGAGGCCCGCGCGGCTGCGAACCGGGTGTGAGCTCGCGGCGGTCGCGGCGATGGCCGCGGCCCTCGCCGCGCTCGGCTGGCTCGCGGTGGGGAACGCCGTGGTGCCCGCCGCGGCGTACGTCACGGGCGAGCACCGGACCCGCCGGGCCGGGCGGGCATGGCCCGCTCGCCGGACCGCCGCCTTCCTGGCGGCGGTCGTCGTGCTGGGCGCCGCGACGAGCGGCGCCCTCGACGACCGGGCCCGGGCGTCGCTCGCATGGCACATGACCCAGCAGATGACGCTGCTCTTCGTCGTGCCGCTGGGCCTGATCGCGGGCGGGCCCGGTGAGCTCCTGGGACGGTCGGGCGCCCGGCGTGCTTGGAGGCCGTCTCCCGCCGCGCTGGCCGGTGCGTGGCTGGCGCTCGCCGCCGTCCAGTGGGTCGTCCATGTGCCCTCGGTGCTGGACGAGCTCTGGAGCCGGCCGGCCGCCCTGGCCGCCGTCCACTGGGCGCTCGTCGCAGCGGGAGCCGCGTTCTTCGGCTGTGCGTTCGCCGCCGTCTCGTCGGGCCGGCTGCATCCGCTCGCCGCCGCGCTCTACGTCGTCAGCACGATGCCGGCGACCGACGCGATCGGCCTCTGGCTCCTCTTCGACCCCAGCGCCGTCTACGAGCGGTACGCCGGCGCGGGCGCGATCGCCGACCAGCACCGGGCGGGCGCCGTCATGTTCACGGCGGGTATGGTGCCGCTCTTCCTCGCGGCGCGGATGGCGTACGGCTGGATCTCGAAAGGTGGCGACGCCCGCTTGTCCCGCCGGCAGCCGGCCGGTACGCTTCGGCGCCCCTTGGACTTAGGCTGACCTAAGCGCCCTCTCGGGTCCGGCCTGCTCCCGCGACGACACGGGGTGTGAGTGAGGTTCACGCGCGTACTGCTGTTCGTGATGCTGGCCGGGCTGGCCCTGATCCACGACGACGGAGAGCCGTCGTGGGGGCCGCACGTCGTCGTGCCGCTCACGCCGCCGCCGGACCGGCGGCCGCTACCGGTCGCGGAGACGACCACGCCGATCAAGCACGTCGTCTACCTGATCAAGGAGAACCGGACGTACGACAACCTGTACGGCGGCTTTCCGGGGGGCGACGGCGCACGCGTGGGGAGGACGGCGGAGGGAAAGACCGTCACGCTGCGGCGGCTTCCCGACAAGCAGACCGATCTCCAGCACAGCTACTTCGCCGCCCACCACGACATCAACGGCGGCAAGATGGACGGGTTCTCGACGCTCCGCGACAAGAACGGCAACGTCACCGACCTGGCGTTCACGACCGCGATGCCGGGGCAGCTGCCCGCCTACTGGGGCTGGGCGGAGCACTACGAGCTCGGCGACCGGATGTTCTCCTCGGCCGCGTCGTCGAGCATGCCCAACCACCTCTACGCGATCGCCTCCCAGTCCGCCGGCGTGATCGACGGTCCGAACTTCCGCACCACGCGCTGGGGCTGCGACGACCCGGAGGGGATCACGGCGCCCGCCATCCGCAACGGGCGCGAGGTGCGGGTGCGCCCCTGCTTCAACATCCCGACGGCGGTCTCGCAGCTCGAGAAGAAGCACGTTGCGTGGAGCTACTACGGCGCCCGCGGCGGGGAGCTCGGCTACGGCTGGATCGCGGTCGACCAGATCAAGTACATCCGCGACACCGACCTCTGGAACAAGCACGTCTTCCCGGTCGAGTGGTTCGTCCACGACGTCTCCCAGGGCTATCTCGCCCCCGTGACCTGGATCGTGCCGCCGTTCAACCTGTCCGACCATCCCGGCGGCCCGTCCCTCTGCCAGGGCCAGAACTGGACCGTCGACATCGTGAACGCGATCATGCGATCGCCCATGTGGCGCTCGACCGCGATCGTCATGACGTGGGACGACTTCGGCGGGTTCTACGACCACGTCCCACCGCCGCACGCCGACTTCCTCGGCCTCGGGCCGCGGGTCCCGCTCGTCGTGATCTCCCCGTGGGCCCGAAACCGTGTCGACCACCACACCTACGACTTCACGTCGGTCGTGCGGTTCATCGACCAGAACTTCGGCCTCCCCCAGCTGAACGAGCGCCAGCAGCTCTTCTCGTCGATGGGCGACGCCTTCCAGTTCGAGCACCCGCTGCCGCGCTGGTACGCGCACCGTTCGGTCTGCCCGCACACGTCGCCGGTCCACGTCGCCGAGAGCACCGATCTGGACTAGACGCCGGCTCGGTTGCGCCGAGGGTGTAAGGATTTCGGCGCGGCGGGCGTATCCAGTACACGAAGGCAAGTTCTTCCAGTCATCTCGGCATCTCAGGAGGGTGTAGATGGGCTTCAGCAACAAGGATCCCCTGTCGGGGTTGGAGGGTGACCTGCGGGCGAGCCGTCCGCAGCTGGACCCCGGCGTCGAAGGCCGGATCGCGGCGGGCATCGCGGGGCGATCGCGTCCCCGTGGGGCCCGGGTGCTCACGGCCACCGTCGTCACGACCGCCGCGTTCGGCACCATGGCGATGTTCGGCGGCGCGTCGTACGCCATCGCCTCGGCTCACCACATTGTCGGCGGCGGCAACTCGACACCCGCGGACACCCAGTACTGCGGCGACTCGTCAGAGCCGGACAGCAACGGCGACCTGCACTCCAACTGCCACACCGGCAGCAAGGGCCGCGGAGCCGGCGGGAACGACAAGCCCGGCAACTAGCCACATCCAACGCAGGAAGCGCGGTAGAGAAGGCCCACCGGCCGGTGGGCCTTCTGGCGTTGACGAAGGGCCGTCCCTTCGTCAAGCGTGGGTCGGCCGGCCGGGGTAAGGCGCGCGTACGAGCCGGACGTGGATCTCTGTCGGCCGGCTGCGGCGGACGTGCAGCTGTGAGGCGAGCGCGGTGGCGATTTGGAGTCCGATTCCGAGGCCGTGGTTCGGGGATTTCCCGAACCCGTGGCCCCAGTCGCGGACGGTCAGAGTGGCTGCGTCGGGCTCACAGAGCACCTCCACTTCGACGGGCCCCGTCTCGGTATAGGCGTGGTTCACGACGTTCGCGGCGAGCTCGGTGACGATGAGCCCGGCAGCTGCCAGGTCGACGCCTGGACACTCGCGGCTCAACGTGTCGAGGACCTCGCGGCGGAGGTGTGGAACGGCCGCCGGCCGGGCCTCGATCTGGGTCTGCCATCGCTGCTCATCGACCGCCTCCACGCTGGCGTGGTTCCCCGCTCTCACGGCCCCTAACCGGTCGATGGGAGCTACTCGGCGTCGCCGGGCGGTTGGGCGGGGAGCAGCGTGTGGGTGTCGACGATGTTCTGGGCGACGTCGATGAGCCGGTGCTGGGTGCGGCGGGAGTGGTCGCGAAGCAGGTTGTAGGCCGCTTGCTCCTCGATCTGGTGGCGCTCCATCAGGATGCCCTTGGCGCGTTCGGTGACCGCGCGACGGGCGAAGGCGCCTTCGAGGCCGTGGTACTCGGCAAATCGGCGCAGGACGATGTCGAATGAGCTCTCGAGCCGGTCCGCGTCGCCGTTGACGATGTAGGCGAAGACGCCTCGCTGGGCGGCTTGGTCAACGAACTTGGGGTCTTCCGCGTCGAGCAGGGCGATCACCGGGCAATTGCTCTCCCGGACAAGTTCATCGATCAGGGTGAGGGCGTGCTGCGCCTCGTCGAGGCAGACGATGGCCACGTCGGGGTCTTCGTCTGCGGTCAGCTCGGCCACCGAGCGCGGATCGGTCGCCTGGACGATGACCGCGTGGCCCAGGGAGGTCACCACCTGGGTGACCTGCGCGAGTCGCTCCTGACGCTCATCCGCGATCAGGACACGGAGTCCGGTGTGTCGCCGCGAAACCATCGTGCTTGCGGGGAGGTGTCGCCGGTGATCCTACAGGAGCAGCCGCCCAGCGATGGAGGTTTCGTTCGGCGACGCAGTGGTATCATCAGGACTCGGCCCCAGCACACGGCCGTTGGCCCCCATCGCGCAGTCGGTGGGCGGCGGGCCTCTCTGATCTGGCCAGGATCGCCTGTCAACGCTGGGAGACCGATCGTGGAGTGGTGGCGCGAGCAGGAAGCTCGGAACGAGGTGAGGTTCCGCGCCCAGAACGAGTGGATCGAGCAGGCCAGTCAGAGCTTCGCGTCCACTGCCGCCACCGACACGTTCGTGTGCGAGTGCGGAGATGCAACCTGTGCTCAGCCGATCAGCCTGACCACGGCCGAGTACGAGCACGTGCGCTCGGTCGCAACCCACTTCGTCGTGGCGGTCAACCACGAAGACCCCGAGGTGGAGCGGCTCGTCAGCGAAAACGGACGCTACGCCGTTGTCGAGAAGATCTTCGGCTCGGCGCTGCGACTCGCACGGGCGACCGACCCACGAAGCGCGGGTGGTCGGAGGGAGTGAGGACATTGCACACACCCGGGACAGTCGAGCTCACGCAGGAACCAACCGCGTGGCACCTGAGGCTCCACGGCGAGCACGACCTCGCCACCGCCCCCGAGCTGGAGCAGGCCATGCGCACGGTGCTCGACTCCGGCACAACGGTCCTGATCGACCTCACCGGCGCGACGTTCATCGACTCGACGGTCATCCACTGGCTCCTGCGCTGGGCCGGGCACGCCGGCCAGCCCGACACGACGCTCCGTCTCGCCGTCGTCGGCGCGTCACCCGAATCCGCCGCCGGCCGCGTCATCGACCTGGCCGGCCTTCGGCACTCCATCCCGCTCTACCCGACCACGAACGAGGCGCTCACGGCCGTGGCGTCAGATCGATCTGAGGGTTGACGCGAACGGCGCGCCGTGGACACGCATGGCGCCCGCGGTCGCGTCCGTGGGAGAGCCGGGAGCGGGACTCAAACATCGAATCAGCGCAACGCCACTGGCCGCCTCGCCCAAGAGCTCGACGACCTCGCCCCGGTCGAGCAGGCCATCGCCGACGGACTCGCCGCCGCGGAACGCAACCGCGACCAGTTGATCCGAGAACTCTTCCCCGAACTCGCCGAAGGTCTCCAGCGACGAGCCGCCGAACGTGTCGAAGCCAGCATCGCGCTCGAGCAGCAGCACGCCGCCGAACGCGCCGCACAGGCCGAAGCCGAGCACGCCCTTCGGGACGAGTGGATGCGCCTCGACAGCGCGCTACCCGCTCCGCTGCGCCGCCGCTTCGACGAGCAGGCGCTCAGGCTCGCCCCGATCGAGCCGGACGCCGGCCTCGCCCACTACGTCGCAGAACCCGACTGGGCCGGCTGGATGGTCAAGGTCTTGGAAACAAGCCGCGAGCTGCGCGATGAGCAGCGAACCCGAGAAGCCGCCGGCATGGCCGGATACCGCTGAGGAGGAACACCGTGACCGACGAGACAACCCCGACCGCCGACGACCAGCTCGAGGCCGCCCAGACGCGGATCGCAGAGCTTGAACAGGAGCTCGAAGACGCCAAGCGCGTCGAGCTCATCTCGCCCGAGGAACAGCAGCGAAGGTGGGGCCAGGAGATCCTCGACCAGATCGCGGCATCGTAACGCCAGGTCACTCCTCGCTGCCGGCGGAAACCGTCACCATCCAACCCGCCAGCGTCAGCAGGCAACTGACTGCGAGGAATCCGAGGTCCCAGCTCAGCGGCCCGCCGCGGTCATCGCGGACGTGGTGAATGCCGAGGATCTCGTGATTGACGACTCCCTCGACTACGTTGAACAGCCCGAATCCAACCAAGATCCAGCCGAACAACGCTCGGCCATTGAGCGCCCAGCGCCAGTCGGTCGATCGTCGCCACAGAATCCAGATCCCGGCCACTACAGCCAGCCACGTTGCAGCATGAAACAGGCCGTCCGCCAACGTGTTGTCCTCCAAGCCGCCGATCGTCGTCGTCGGAAAGTCGCCCTCGCTGCTGAGCATGTGGTGCCACTGCAGGATCTGATGAAACACGATGCCGTCGACGAACCCGCCGAGCCCAATGCCGAGCAGCAGGCCCGGCAACCTCGGTCGCCGCACGGGTTCAGGCTCCGCACTGCCGCTCATGCTGGCCCACCGTGCCCGACCGCTCCACCGCCGAGACGCCGACTCTCGCCAGTCCAAGCCGACGGGTCCGACGGCGCGCCGTTTGTGAGGCGTCGAGCTCGTCGGAAGACGCCACCTGAGCTTCGATCGTGCCCCTCGTGTGGCGTGGAGTTCCTGCCTCGGCGTCGGGATGCGGTGTATTGCGGTGCAACGTGCCGCCAGCGCGCACCCGAACGCGGTGACGCCGCCCGCGGACCGGGCTCGGGGTCACTGTTCAGATCGGGGTTTCCGGGTCGCCGTGGACGTCGGTTACCTGTTCCGGCGGTTCCGGTGGATGGTTGGCCGGTGGTTCCGGCTTGTCCGGGCGATCCGCTTCGGGTCGGACAGCTCCACGCTTCTGTCGGGAGTCGTCGTTCGTCACGTGATCCTTCTTGGTTGCGTCGAACCCCGGGGGGTTCTGCGGAACTCGAGCCGCAGGCCCTGATCGGGGGCCCGTCGACGCGCTCGAGAGACCTGGAGCGAGGTGTCCAGGTCTCTCGGCGACGTTGCTCGTGCTGCTCACGGTCGTTAGTGCTTGGAGATTGTGAGGCCGAGGAACATGCCAACGATCAGCGCGATTGAACCCGCGGCCATGGTCGTCCATGTGCCGGCGTGGGCGGCGGCTTGTGTCGCCTGAGCGCCGGCAAGCGTCGCGGCCTGGGTGGCTTCTGCGCCGGCCTGGGTGGCGGCCTGGACGGCCTGTGCCTTCTCGAGGTTCTCGACGCGCTTTGAAACATCGTCGGCCGTGGCAGTGCCGTTGTCAGTCATCATGGTGCTCATGGTGTACTCCTCGTCGGTCATGGTCGTAGCGCCGGCAGGGTGGGCCCGCCGGAGTCAGATAGGGAAATGGGGTTGGGCGGACAGCGCCCGCCCAACCCGATGCGGTGCTTAGCGGTCGTCGCTGTCGGATCCGGCCCAGAAGCGCTCACGGCTTCCGGCCTTGGCCAGGCCACGGCTGACCATGTAGCCGACTGTCAGGATCGTGACGTACAGCCATGCTCTGGACGCATCGAACGCGTCGCCGTTGGTGTCTGCGCCCGCTCCGCTGCCGTTGCCGCTGCTGACGAGCCACGCGGCGATTAGCACGCCCGCGACCGCTGCCAAATACGCGAACAGCTCCGTCGTTTTCAGCGAGTGCTTCGTCTCGGTCGTCAACCGCTTCGTACGATCGCGGTCGACGTCGCCGCGAAGACTCGCGGTCGTTCGCTCGACGTGTGTGGCCATTTGTACCCCTTCTCGTGGTGGTTTGCGCGCTCCAAACTGGAGCGGCTGCCCTCCGCCGCTCCCCTGAGCGCGCCCACCGTGGGCCACGCCGTGAACTAGACAGACAGGTCGGTCTTACAGTACCCTACTACCGGATGATCCAAACCGGCACAGCACAAGACCGCAAGCCCACGGCCCGCGAGCGCATCTTGGACACCGCGTATGACCTGTTCTCCCGGCGAGGGATCCGAGCCGTCGGTGTGGACGAGGTAGTCGAGCGAGCCGGGGTCGCCAAAGCGACCCTCTACCGGCACTTCCCGTCCAAGGACGACCTCGTTCTCGCCTACCTGCAACTCCGCGAGCAACGCTGGACATTCGACTGGGTAGAGGCCGAGGCACAACGCAGAGGCGCCACCCCCGAAGACCAACTGCTCGCCATCTTCGATGCCTTCGACGAGTGGTTCCACCAAGCGGACTTTGAAGCCTGCTCATTCATCAACGTCCTGCTGGAGATGGGCACCGCCCACCCCGCCGGCAAAGCAAGCGTCGAGCATCTCAAAAACATCCGCTCGATCATCGGCCGACTCGCCGAAGCAGCCCACCTCGAGGATCCGGAATCCTTCGCCCGCTCCTGGCACATCCTCATGAAGGGATCGATCGTCTCAGCGGCCGAAGGCGACCACGACGCCGCCCGCCGCGCCAAAGCCTTGGCCCGACTCCTGCTCGACCAGCACCGCCCGCCATCGGCAGCCGGTGACTGCCGTTCCCAGCTCGCTGGGTGACGTGAGCCGATGCCTTGACGGATTCCCCTTCGGAGTCGCACGCCTCCACCGCCGTCACCACCGGTGCGCGGCGACGAGGCGGGTCGCGTTAGTGTGGCTCTTCGCCGCGGCGCTCTTCTTCGGACGTGATGTCTTCGAGGCGATGTTCGGCGGCGTCGGATGTGGCTTGCGCGTCCTCGCGGGCGGCGTGAAGTTCGGCGTCGGTGAGCCATTCCAGGCGTCGCTTGTCGCGCGCTCGCTGTCCTTCCAGGAGGGCAGCCTTGGCGCCGTCGCGTGAGTAGAAGATCGGCAGGCGACCGTTGAGCCCCACCAGATCGACCAGGCGCGCTGCCGGCGTCTCCCGACCGACAGAGATGGCCAGCGCCTCACGTTGGCTGAGCTGGACATCGTTCGACCACCGCACGAGGGTATGGATGACGCTCGAATCGGCGAACTCCAGCCCGGATAGGTCGAGCACGCAGCTGGTCGTGTCATCGGAGAGGGCCGCCGTGAGCACACCGTTTAGGGCCTCGACGTTGGACATGTCGAGCTCGCCCCGCGCTTCGATCACATCGATGGTGCCGTCCTGAGAAACGGTGATCTCCTCCACGCCGAAACGGTACCCAATGACTGGGCTGGGTATTCACCTTTTATGGAGGCGCTCTTCTGGCAGCGACTGCCCGCGACCAAGAATTCACTGCCGACGGCGAGGCACGCCGCCCTCGCCGCGCTTGAGGCGGCCGGGATCACCCACCCAATCCTGCTCCGGTCGATCGCGCTCGCACTGTCGGAAGCCGTCGGCAACGCGATCGTTCATGCTTATCCAGACGACGCTTCGAGAGAGGTCGAGGTCACCATCGTGCGCGACGACCACCGAGTCACGGTCACGGTGGCCGACGAAGGCGTTGGCCTGGAACGAGCCGCGCAGGGGCCCGGCCTCGGACTCGGCCAGAAACTGATCCACGAACTCGCGAGCTCGTCGGAAATCGACTCCAGCGCGGACGGAACCACCGTCACGATGCGCTTCAGCACGCGCTAATCCGACCCGGGGCTAATCGTCAGCTCGTCGGTGCCATGCAAAAGGCATGCCGACGATAACGAGCGCGACGCCGGCGGCGGGCAAGCGAACCGGCATGGACAGACTGAGTCGGCTGACGAAGAGGTCGGCGTGAGATTGTCGCTTGGGCGAAGTTAGGCGGTGCCTCGACCGCGCTCCCGCGCCGACCACTCGACAGATTTCTTAGGGGGAACCGCTACGCCTCGTCCCCGCCGGCCGCCACCTTCGCGGGGGGGGAGAGGCGTGGGGTCAGGCCGCCGGAGGCGACTCGAGCGGCGGATGATCCTCAGCTGTGAAAAAGCCCGGCGCATGGTGAGGGTCAGACGCTGCGACCGTCACTCGGGCAACGGCCTCCACCGGCACGAACTCCGTGGTGTCCTCTTCGTCGTCCGTCGTGCACCGGAGCATGACCCAGTCGCGGATTTCGTCGCCGTAGCTCACGACGGTGTCGACGATGAGGGTTTCGCCCGACGCCAGATGGACACGAACCTCGGCCGATTCGCCAGCCTTCTTTCGCCGCTCGACCTCGGCCGCGACATATCTGTAGGCCTGCCGCGTGATCATCTGCGCAGAGCATACCCAGGGGATCCTCAGCGCCCTCGCGCGGCTCGAGAGCGTCGTTGCTCGTGCACCGCGTTCGATCGCCCAATGCTCGCAGCGGCGCCCCTCGCTCTCAGGCGTGTCGCGGCAGAGCCAACGGCCCGACTCGGAGCACGGGCACGTTTCGAGGCCGGCGGAGCAGCCGCCAGGCAGTGGCCGGTGGAGGCGCCACAAAGCGAACAGGCGCTAGCGGAGTTCAAGATCGCCACGACCGACCCGGAGCGAAACCTCGTCCCACGCAATCTCCACCGCCTCTCGAGACGACACGGCGCCCCACGGCTCACCGGTGGGATTGTCCTCGCCTACGTGGCGGTGTTCGGCAGGATCATGGCTCTGGTCACGCTCATAGCCCCAGGCCTCGACTCCATCGATCACCAGGTAGTAGGCGTACTCGTCGCGGTGGATCCGGCTCCCGCGGACGACCACCCGTTCCGAGACTTCTACGCCGCCGAACTGGCCGCGGGCCATGTCAAGGGCATCCCAGGTTTCCACCGCCACTTTTGGGCGAGCTGCTACCGGGACCTGATGCGGCTCCGGGGTGCGGACGACTTTGCCGAGCACGCCGAGCGCGTGCTCGAGCCCGCCTGCTAGTCCACCGTCCGCGGCGCGGCCTTGTGCCGTATTTGTGCCGCCAGCGGGAAAATGCCTGCAGGCTGGCAGCCGATCCGACTCGGCTTGGCTAGGCGCTTTGTCGCCTATCGATGCCGTTTGTCTCCCCGTGTCGCCTCCGTGGGAGAGCCGGGAGCGGGACTCGAACCCGCGACCGTCCGATTACAAATCGGAGGCTCTACCAGCTGAGCTACCCCGGCGCTCCTTCGAGCCTACTCCCGCGCGCGACCCGCGGCCACCGCCGCACCTGTTGCCCCGGGGCAGAACGCGCGTACCTTCGAGGTGGCCGGCCGACGCGGAGGGGGAGGCATGCGCCGGCCGGCCACGGTGTGGCGGCGCTCAGGAATGGGGGTACGCCGCCGTGAATCGATACACCCGAGATGCTATAGCACGAAGCGGTTGGGATGGAATGCGGCGGGCCCGCTAGGCGAGCTGGCGGCGTGTGTGCAGGTGCGCCAGCACCTTGCGCTTCACGCGCTGGAGGGCGTTGTCCACCGTCTTGGGATCGCAGCCGATCAGATCACCGATCGCCTCGTAGCTTCGCCCCTCCAGGTAGTACGTGAGCACCTTGGACTCGAGCGGCGAGAGGGTCGAGCTCAGGCACTCGAGCAGGCTCTGGAGCTCGTCGGAGGAGATGACGCACGTCGCCGGGTCGTCAACGGCCGGGCCCGGGAGCGCGTCGCCGAGCGTGCAGTCGGCGTCGAGGTCCTGCCCCGCCGGCGTATGGCTGAACGAGACGTAGGTGTTGAGCGGCGCGTGCTTGTAGCGGGTGGCGGTCTTGATCGCGGTGATGATCTGGCGGGTGATGCAGAGCTCTGCGAACGAGCGGAACGACGTCTCCTTGTCGGGGCGGAAGTCGCGCACCGCCTTGAACAGCCCGACCAGGCCCTCCTGGACGAGGTCGCTCGCGTCGCCGCCGGCCAGGAAGTAGGAGCTCGCCTTCAGCCGGACGAAGCCGTGGTAGCGGCGGATGAGGTCGTCCATCGCACGCTCGTCGCCGTTGCGGGCAGCCGCGATCAGAGCCAGCTCGTGCGGCTCGCGCCAGGTGCGGGCGCCGGTTCGGGCCGCGGCCGATGCTCTCGATGTCGCCACCGTTGTACCTCCGGAGGAGCCAACCCTCGAGGGCGATCAACCTGACCCTCGACTACAGGCTTAGGGACGGTCGGAAACTCTAGCGCACGCAGGCGATATGTCAAGTTCTCGCGCCGAATCCGTCACGCCCAGCGTTCAGGGACTGTCCCCGAACGTCGCGCGGCCGTGCCGAAACCGGCGCGCGGACCGTTCGGGGACTGTCCCCCTACTCGCCGCGGCGGAGGCGTTCGAGCGCCTCGCGGACCGCCGGGTCGAGCGTGTCGCCGAGCGTCGTCCGGCCACGAGACTCCGCTGGGGCCGGGCGCTGGGCCGGGGCGGCCCGCAGCCGGTCCAGGAACTCGCGGGCGCTCATCGCATGGACGCCGCCGCGCTGGGCGACATGGCGCAGGACGGCATCATTCGAGACGACGGTGACGCCGCTCGGCGCCTCGCCGGCGCGGCGGTGGGCGAGCCGCTCGATGACCGTGTCCGCCGTCTCGCGGCCGGAGTAGACGACCTGCACCCGGCCGATCCGGCGGCCGCCGCCCTGGCCGTCGAAAACGAGGACCACGTCGATCCCGGCCTCCGACGCGAAGCCCGCCACGTCGCCCACCAGCTGCTCCCGGGCCCGCGCGTAGTCCGGCCCGGCGCCGCGCACGTGGACGACGTTGTCGCCGTCCAGGATGTGGAGGTCGTCAGCCACCGCCGCGCTGCCGTTGCGCCTCGAAGAGCATGACGGCCGCGGCCGTGCTGACGTTCAGCGACTCGATCCGCCCGCCGAGCGGGATCGCCACCTCCTGGTCGCACGAGGAGCGCACGCGCGGCCGCAGCCCGCGCCCCTCCGCGCCGAGGACGAAGACGGCCCCGTCGCGGTAGTCGGCCGCGTCGTAGGCGGTCGCCGCCCCGGCCGCGGCGGCGTAGCTCCAGAGGCCCGGCTGCTTCGTGTCGAGCAGGAACGCCGCCAGGTTCTCGACGCGCGCGATCCGCAGGTGCTCGACCGCGCCGGCCGACGCCCGGCACACGGCGGCCGTCACCGCGGCGGATCGCCGCCTGGTGACGACGAGCCCGCCCGCCCCCGCGCACTCGGCCACGCGCGCCACGGCGCCCAGGTTGTGCGGGTCGGTCACCTCGTCGAGCGCCACGACCAGCGGCCGCTCGCCGCCCAGCACCTCGGCCGCCCCCGCGTACGGGTACGGCGCCACCTCGGCCACCACGCCCTGGTGCTCCTCGCTCTCCGCGCGGCCCACGAGCCGCTCGGCCGGCTCGACCACGGCCCGCTCGGGCAGCCAGTCGAGCGTCTCGCGCGAGCGGGCCGTGCACCACACACGGCCCACCTCGCGCCGGCCGCGGAGCGCCTCGAAGACCGGGCGGCGGCCGTAGACGACCTCAGCCACGGCGGACGAGCTCGTAGCCGCCGGCGGTGTCGCGCACCTCCCAGCCCAGCGCGGCGATCTCGTCGCGCAGCCGGTCGGACTCGGGGAAGTCGCTCCGCTCCCGGGCCGCGCGGCGGGCCTCGGCAAGCTCGACGACCTCCGCCGGCGCCGCCTCCGAGCGCGCGAGCCCGCCCAGGCCGAGCACGTCCAGCACCTCGGCCACGGTGTCGCGGGCCTCGGGCGGCGCGCGGAAGAGCGCGGCGAGCGCCCGCGGCGTCGAGAAGTCGTCGTCCAGCGCCTCCCACACGGCGCCGCGCACGGCCGCGTCCTCTCCCGCTCCCGTGCGCAGCCGGTTCCGCAGCGTCTCGCACGCCGTCCGCGCCTGCTCGAGCGTGGCGTCGGAGTACGCCAACGGGCTCGCGTAGTGGGCCTGGAGGAAGAGCATGATGAGGGTCTCCGGCCCCCAGGTGTCGAGCGCCGTTTCGAGCGTTTCGATGTTCCCCTCCGACTTCGACATCTTCTCGCCGGCCAGTTGGAGCATCCCGTTGTGCGCCCAGACGCGGGCGAACCCGCGCCCGATCGAGCACGACTGGGCGATCTCGTTCTCGTGGTGGGGGAAGATCAGGTCGCGCCCGCCGCCGTGCACCGCGAACTCGCGCCCGAGCAGCTTCTCGGCCATCGCCGAGCACTCGATGTGCCAGGCCGGCCGGCCGTCACCCCAGGGCGAGGGCCACGACGTGTCCTCGTCGGCCTTGGTCGCCTTCCAGAGCGCGAAGTCCACCGGGTCGCGCTTGTGCTCGCCGGGCTCGACGCGCGCCCCGGACTCGACGTCGTCCGGCCGCTGGCCGGAGAGCTCCCCGTAGCGGTCGAAGCTGCGGACGGCGAAGTAGACGTCGCCGCCGGCCTCGTACGCATGCCCGCCGGCGACGAGCTCCTCGATCAGGGCCACGATCTCCGGGATCGTCGCGCTCGCGAGCGGCTCCTCGTCGGGCCGCCCCAGCCCCAGCCGGTCGGTGTCGGCGATGAACGCGCGCGTCATCTCGGCCGCCAGCTCGTCGGAGCGGACGCCCCGCGCGTTCGCCGCGGCGTAGATCTTGTCGTTGATGTCGGTGATGTTCTCGACCAGCCGCACCCGCTGCCCGCGCCACTCGAGGTAGCGCTTCATCTGGAGGAACACGACCACCGGCCGGCCGTTCCCGACGTGGATGCGGTCGTAGACCGTCGGCCCGCAGACGTAGAACCCGATCGTCCCGTCCGGCCCCGGCTCGAGCTCGCGCAGCGCCCCGGTGAGCGTGTCGCGCAGCCTCATGCCGCCCTCCGCACAGCCTCGTCACGCGGCAGCGCCGCCAGCACGGCCCACAGCTCCGGCCCGGTCGTGCGGCCGGTGAGAGCCAGCCGCGCGCTCCGCAGCGGGATGCCGCGCCGGCGCAGCTCGTCGACGAAGGCGCGGGCCTGCATCTCGTCGAGATGCTCGGGAAGCTCACGCCGCAGGTCGGCCAGCTCGGGCAGGGTCGCGCGCTCGGAGGGCGTGTCGAGGACGCACGCGACGAGCTCCGCCGCCTCGACCAGCGTGTGCGCGCCACGGAGCGCGGGCGCCATGGCGGCCACGGCGGCGGCCGGGGTGCCCGGCCCGCAGAACGGCAGGACGGCCTCCACCAGCTCGGCGCTCCCCAGCCGTGCCAGGTGCATCGCCGAGAGCGAGCGCAGGCGAGCCGGGTCGAGGCGGACGTCGCCGCGCGCGATCCGCTCCGGGTCGAACCTGGCGACGAGCTCGTCCATGTCGAGCACCTCTCCCGGGCCTGAGCTCGCGACCAGCCCCAGCATGTTGACGACGGCCTGGGGCGGATAACCGGCGGCGCGCAGGTCGGCCACGGAGGCGTCGCCCTCGCGCTTGGAGAGCTTGCCGTCCGCGCCGAGGACGACGGCGTGGTGGATGAACTCCGGCGGCTCCGCGCCGAGCGCGCGGAAGCCGGCCGCGTGCAGGTCCTCGTTGGCGCGGTGGTCGCCGCCGCGGATGACGTGCGTGATCCCGAAGTCGAGGTCGTCGACGACGGTCGCCCAGTGGTAGGTCGGCCGCCCGTCACCGCGCACGATGACGAACGGGCGCACCCCCGGCGCCGACAGGTAGAGCGCGCCCTCGCGGATCGTCGTGTGCTCGGCTGCGTTGGCCGCCTCGACGTGCCGCTCGATGCGCGCGCTCTGGCGCACCGGCCCCTCGTCCCAGCCGATCCCGAGCCAGCCGAGGTCCGCGAGGATCGCGCTCTCCGCCCCGGAGACGGTGCGCTCGGCGTCCGTGTCGTCGATCCGAAGCAGCATCGTGCCGCCGCGCTTGCTCGCAAAGAGCCGGTTCAGGAGCGCCGTCAGCGCGCTTCCCAGATGCAGCGACCCGGTCGGGCTCGGCGCGAAGCGGACGTGGACGCTCATCCGCCGTACGTTAAATGACCGTCAGACGACGGCGCGGGGCTGGGCCTCGCGCAGGCGCTCGGCCAGCGCGCGCATGATCTTCCCCTGCACGGTCGGGTACTTCGAGACCAGCGTGCGGAAGCCGCCGATGTCGAGCACCATGAGCCGGCACGGCTCGGTCGCGACGACGGTCGCGGTGCGCGGCCCGTGGTCGATCAGCGCGATCTCGCCGAGGAAGTCGCCGGGGCCGAGCTCGTTCACCTTGCGCCCCTTGCGCTCGACGCGAACCGTCCCGGAGACGACGATGAAGAACTCCCGGCCCGACGCGCCCTCCCGTGTCAGGACGCGGCCCTCCTTCACGTCGACCTCGTCCATCAGCCGTCCCAGGGCCTCGATCTCGCGCCGGTTGAAGCCCGCGAACAGCGGCACCCCGGCGATGAGCTCGAGCTTCGGATCCTTCGTCCTCGCCATCGCCGCCGATCTTACCGCTCCGGCCGACGCGAAACGGACCGCGTCCTGCCGATTACCGGAAACGTGAACTCGATTTCGCGACACCCTCGCGGGCGGGCGCGGCGCGCGCTCCCCATCGTGCTGCCGTTCGCCGCAGCTCTCGCCGCCCTGCTCACCACGTTCGTGCAGGGCGCGACCGCGGGCGAGGCCGGCGTCGTCGTCGCGATCGCCGCCGGCCTGTGGGCATGGCTGCGGACGGTGCGCACCCGCGTCGAGGAGAGCCGCCGGCTGGCGCTGACCGACGACCTGACCGGTCTCGGGAACCGGCGCCGTCTCCTCGGAGACCTCGAGCGGGCGATCGGGGAGGGAACCGACCATTCGCCGTCCGCGCTCGCGATGTTCGACCTCGACGGGTTCAAGGCCTACAACGACACGCACGGCCACCCGGCCGGCGACGCCCTGCTGGCACGCCTCGGCGTCCGGCTGGCGAGCACGTCGGCAGACTCGAGCGCCGCCTACCGCCTCGGCGGCGACGAGTTCTGCGTGCTCCTGCACGGCTCACCGTCCGAGCTCGAGGAGGCGCTGGCGACCGCGCTCGCGGCGCTCACCGACGAGGAGGCCGACGTCCGCCCGTCCTACGGCTTCGCACTGCTCCCGCGCGAGGCGCGCGACCCGTCGTCGGCGCTCCGCATCGTCGACCAGCGCATGTACGCCCAGAAGGACGACCGGCGGGCGTCGACCAAGCGTCAGGCCCGCGACATCCTGCTCGCCGTGCTCGACCAGCACGCACCCGACCTGCGCGCGCACTCCGACTGGGTGGCCGACCTGGCCCGCTCGGTGGCGCAGCGGCTCGGCCTCTCGCGCGAGCGGATCGAGGAGGTCGCCCTGGCCGCCGAGCTCCACGACATCGGCAAGGCCGTCGTGCCGCGCAGCATCCTCCAGAAGCCGGGCCCGCTCGACAAGGCAGAGTGGGAGATCATGCGCCGGCACACGGCCGTCGGCGAGGCGATCCTGGCGGCGGCGCCGGCGCTCAGGACCGTCGCGCCGATCGTACGCTCGACGCACGAGCGAATGGACGGCACCGGGTACCCCGATGGCCTGGCCGGCGAGCAGATCCCGCTCAGCGCGCGCATCGTCGCCGTCTGCGACGCGTTCGACGCGATGACGAGCGATCGTGCCTACCGCGGGGCGATGCCGCGTAAGGCGGCGCTCGAGGAGCTCGAGGCCGGTGCGGGCACGCAGTTCGACCCGGCCGTCGTCGAGGCCGCCCGGGCCGCGCTCGAGCATCCGTCCGCACTCCGGCGGAGCTCGGACGCCGCCGGGCAGCGGCCGGCGCCCGACCTGTCGCCGGTGGCCCGCATCCAGGGCCTGGTCGACGTCATCCGGCTCGTGCGCATGCACGACGAGCCCGACCGGCTGCTCGACGAGATCGCAACCACGGTGGGCACGGCACTGGGGCTCGGCACGATCGTCATCAACCTCTACCGGCCCGAGTGGGACGACTACGTCGTCACCAGCGTGCACGGCAACGACGTGGCCCGCGAGACGCTGCTCGGATCCACCTATCCGCGCGAGTGGTTCGACCCGATCATGGACCCGCGCTTCCTGCGCCGCGGCGCCTACGTGATCGACCAGGGCGAGTTCGACTGGAGCGCGCACCTCGGCGACCGGTACGTGCCGAGCGATCCCGGGAGCACGATCCCCGGGGCCTGGCAGCCGGAGGACGAGCTGTTCGTGCCGTTCCGCCACTCCGACGGGCACATCCTCGGCATCTTCTCGGTCGGCGACCCGGCCTCCGGCCTGCGCCTCTCCGACGAGGAGCTCGACGTGCTGGTGGCCGCCGCGTCGCAGGCAGGTGTCCTCGTGGAGGCGGCCCAGTCGGCCGCCGACTGGGCCCGCTCGCAGACCGCCCTGACCGAGCTCCTGTCCGTCTCGTCGCGCCTGATCGAATCGAGCTCGGTCGATGACGTTCTCTCGGTCGTGTGCAGCGGCATCCAGTCGGCGCTCGGATTCGACAAGGTCGTGATCCAGCTGCGCGATGCCGAGACGGGCGACTACCCCTCGGCCGCCGGGATCGGCTGGTCCCCCGGCGATGCGGCGCTCGCCACGCCGACCACCGCCGCCGACCTCGACCGGCTGCTCGATCCCGACTTCGAGATCGAGGGCTGCTACCTGCTGCCCTACGCGGAGGGCGCCGCCCGCTGCTCGGCCGCGTCGCTCAGCTACACCTCGCAGCTCAACGGCGCCGGCCCGAACGCCTGGAACCGGCACTGGCTGCTCGTCCCCCTCCGGGACAACGACGGCCGCCTGGCCGGCGTCATCTGGGCCGACGACCCGAAGGACCGCCTGCTGCCGGTGCCGCGCCGGCTCCAGGCCCTGCGGCTCTTCGCCAACCAGACCACCTCCGCGCTCGCCACCGCACGCATGCTCGAGACGCTGAGCCGGCTCGAGCGCGACGACGAGCCCGGGCTCGAGCGCGCGGCCTGACCGCGGGGAACCATTCCGCGTGAAGCCACAGTCCGATTGCGGGATTCCCGCGGGTGAGGCCGCTGGGCGCCGGGTACAGTCCGGCCGATGTCTCCGCCGACGGAGCCGCATACGCACGAGCACCGGCACGGGTCGGTCGTGCATAGC
This sequence comes from Thermoleophilia bacterium, assembly GCA_025927685.1. Classification (GTDB taxonomy): domain Bacteria; phylum Actinomycetota; class Thermoleophilia; order Gaiellales; family JAICJC01; genus JAICJC01. The sequence continues at coordinate 34,870 of JAICKX010000019.1, forward strand.
CACCCGCACGTACACGTGTTCGGGATCGGCCACGATGACCCGGACGCGCACGACCATCATCACCACGAGCACCGGCACGGCCACGATCACAACCACGAGCACGGGCACGGGCACTCTCACGGCCTCGTCGACCGGTCGATCCTGCGCTCCCGCGACGGGCTCCGCACGGTCGGGATCAGCCTCGCCATCCTCGGCGTCACGGCCCTCGCCCAGGCGGCGGTCTTCGCCCTTTCCGGGTCGGTGGCGCTCCTGGCGGACACGATCCACAACTTCGGCGACGCCCTGACCGCCGTGCCGCTCGGGATCGCCTTCCTGCTGCGGTCAGCCCGTGGCGAGCGCCGGGCGGGCATGTTCGTCGTGCTCGCGATCGCGGTCTCCGCAGGCGTCGCGCTCTACGAGACGATCCAGCGCTTCCTTCATCCCGAGCACCTGTCGCACCTGGGCGTACTGGCGGCAGCGGGCATCGCCGGCTTCCTCGGGAACGAACTCGCGGCCCGCGTTCGCCTGGGCGCCGGCCGCCGGCTGGGGAGCCCGGCGCTCATCGCCGACGGCAACCACGCCCGCGTCGACGGCTACGTGTCGCTCGGCGTCGTGGCGAGCGCAGGGTGCGTCTGGGCCGGCCTGCGGGTCGCCGACCCGGTGATCGGCCTTGTGATCACGCTCGTCATTCTGCGCGTGACCTGGGCTAGCTGGAAGACCGTGTCGGCCGCGCCGGCTGGATGACATCCAGCGGTGCTTGCCGATCGTGCGGTCGCGCACGAACCCGAGCTGCTCGTAGGTGGAGAGCGCCCGTTGAAGAGGAACCCCGCCGGCAGGTGCCCGGGGAAGCCTCGAGCGAGTCGATTGCGTCCGCCAGTTGCTGCTCGGACGGGCCCATGAGATGAGATCCTCCTCCTGCCGGCTATGACCCTCGCGACCAACGACGACCTACTGGCCTGGTACGCAGACAACGCCCGCGACCTGCCCTGGCGGCGGACGCACGACCCCTACGCGATCCTGGTCAGCGAGGTCATGGTGCAGGCATCGTCATGGGGTCGACCATAGCCCCCTCGCGGGCAAAACTCCAGCCTGGTGTTCGCACGGTGTTCGCGAGGCTGCGGGCCTCCTCGAGCGGTGTTTGAGGCTCGATTTGAGCACCTCGGGAACTCAAGCGTTCGCCAGGCGCATCTCGCGCGGGCATGC